>CADDZM010000054.1 GCA_902812345.1 Chloroflexota bacterium
CCTCTGACCCCTGGATGGGTGAGTTTGCCTATAGCCGGGTTAATTCAAACACCTTTGTCAGGACCGATATTACTCCTCCGGGCTGGCGGAATTTAATTGGACGCAAAGCCAAAGATATAACCTGCGCCCCGGACGGCACTGTTTATGTAGCCGTGAATAATACCGGGCAGCTTGACCTTTACAAACGGGCTCCTGGCTCCGGCGGCAGCGAAAAGTGGAGCAAGATTCAGACAAATCTTTTCCAGATTTATGCCGATAGTGTGGCGGTTACCACCAGCCTGGACGGGCGCGTGTGGGCTGCCCAGGCTGATGGCAAGAATTCCGCAAGTGACCCCAACCCGAACTGGGGCAGCAACGTCAAGTATTCCACCGACGGCGGTATCCACTTCTCGGCTAACGAAAGAGCCATTCCTGACACCCGCGGCACCCAAAATTCTATCGCCATGGACGGAAACGGGCCGGGCAATAAGGTTCACCTGGCCGGTTCCTTCCAGTACGATTACGATAACGTTACTACTAAGTATGCGTTTGCCTCGATTACTCCTGTTAATGAGGTGGTAAACTTAGTAGCGCCGACAAACCTTACGGCGTCTGCCGTAAGCAGCAACCAGGTAAACCTGACCTGGGCGGATAAATCCGATGGCGAACAGGATTACCGGATCGAACGGAAGACCGGAACCGGGAATTGGGCTGAAATCGGCACCACAGGCCCGAACAGCACCACCTATTCCGATACCACGGTCAGCCCTTCTACGGCTTATTCTTACCGGGTGCGCGCACACCGCGATGCCACCTATACCGGCTACTCAAATGAGACCAGCGCCACTACCATGGGTGCAATCTCACTTGTCTTCGCCACCCAACCAGGCTCAGCCCAGGCCGGGCAGCCGCTAAACCCGCAGCCAAAGGTCAAAGTTGTGGACCAAACCGGCAACCTGGTAACAAACTACACCGGCCAGATTATCTTGAGTATCTCGAACAATCCGGGCGGGGCTTATATTTCAGGGAATACGGCCACAGTTTCGGGCGGTGTGGCGACCTTTAGCGGCGTTACGCTTAATAGCGCCGGTAGCGGTTACAAGCTGACCGCAACGGCGGACCCGGCAGTCACCACCAGTGGGGTCAGCGCGGCTTTTGATATAGCTCCGGGTCCTTCCGCCCCGCCGCCGCCTTCCGACCCTACACCGCCGCATTCCGACCCTACACCGCCGACCCCGGCGCCCCCGGGACCACCTGCGCCTCCGACAACGCCGCCTGACCTCGGCCAGGACCAGCGCGACGCCCCTATCGGCTTGCCGCAGTTCCAGTCCCTGTGGGACCGCTCGGATAAGGCCATCGTAGAAGGCAAGACCAGCCGTTCCTGGACCTGGGGTCCGAGCATTACGGGCCTGGTTACCGAACCCTACACCGAGGGCGGCACGCGCCAGGTGCAGTATTTCGACAAGACCAGGATGGAGCAGACCGCCGGGCGCGCCGTCACAAACGGCCTTCTGGCGAAAGAGCTTATCACCGGTCTGATGCAGTTGGGCGATAACACCTTTAAGCAGTACCCCGCCAACAACTACATCAAAATCGCGGGGGACCAGGACGCAGCCCAAAACCCGACCTATGCCAGTTTCCGTAAGGTTTCCACGATTGATCAGGAAAACCGCACCACGGATAAAGGCGGCCAGGTCGTAAACGCTACCCTCAGCAAGGATGGCGTGGTTGGCAGCGACGAAGCCCTCGGCACCAAATACAACGTCAAAAACCAGTATTTTGACAAGACTTTGCAGCACAACATCCCTGACGTGTTCTGGAACTTCATGAACCAGACTGGCCCGATTTACGTCAACGGCGTTTACACTACCGGCCCGGTGGTGGACTGGCTCTCGACGATGGGTCTGCCCCTGAGTGAAGCTTACTGGACGCGTTCGGTCGTCGCGGGCGTGGAGCAGGATGTCCTGGTCCAGGTCTTCGAGCGGCGGGTCTTGACTTATACCCCGGGCAACCCGACCGGGTACAAAGTCGAGATGGGCAATGTCGGCCAGCACTATCGCGAGTGGCGCAAAGCGGTCCTGACCGCCGCGGCTACCGAGAGCGACCGCTAAACCCGGCAGCTTTTAAACCAAAAGACACCACAGGCCAAAAACCTGTGGTGTCTTTTTAATTCCGCCGGAAAATCCGGGCTTTTCGAGTTTTAAACCTGGCTAAATTCCAGTTTGAAGTTTAGCAGTCCTCCAGAAAGGGAGGCAGATTTTGCTCTTTGAGTTGCTGGCTGGCCTCGAGAGCGGTGGCAAGGTAAGCCCGGGCGTTCGCCAGGTTTGTCCAGATAAAATGAAACTCGCTGCCGTTGCACCCGCACAGGCGCAAGGCCAGCTCGTTTACTTCCGATTGTAGCTTCTGGATTTGCTGGCAAAGCTCCTGCTTGTTGTTGACAACCGGGCCGTGGGCCGGGGTGCTGTTTTGTTCGAGGCCTTTCATAATTCTCCGCTCACTGTCTTTTGTTGACTTTCCAACTATATTAAGTCAACAATGACAATCTGTCAAGTGGCGAAAAGGATTAACTCTTGATAAGCGTTGGCGGGTAAAGAAAAGGAAGCCTGCTCCCCTATGATACAATAGGCGGGCAAATCGAGACGGTTTTTACACCAGGTTTGATATAACCTGGCCTGATAGAGGACAAGGAAATTGAAAAGAGCCAACAACTTTCCTGACGTGACCATCGGTATCCTGGGCGGAGGTCAACTGGCCCGCATGACCGTCGAGGCCGCCAACCGGCTCAACTTCAGGGTAGCAATTGCCGAAGCCGAGGAAGACAGCCCGGCCGGACGCATCGCCAGCTTTGAAATCGTCGGAAAATGGGACGACCCGGCGGTGCTGGATAGCCTGGTCCAGAACTGTGATGTTATAACGCTCGAAAATGAGTTCGTGGATAGCCAGGTCTTGCAGTGGCTGGAAGCCCAGGGTCTGCCGGTCTATCCCTCGGCCCTGACTTTGCGGCTTATCCAGGACAAAGCGTTGCAGAAGCACACCCTGCGCGGTTCCGGCCTACCCGTACCGGCCTTTACCAGCATCGAAACGGCGGCGGATATCGAGAGTTTCGCGCAACAATACGGCTGGCCGCTGGTTCTCAAGGCCCGCCGGAACGGTTACGACGGCAAGGGGAACTGGAAACTTGATTCCGCCCTTGATATAGAAACGGGCATGGAAAAACTGGGCCGCCAGGGTTTAATGGTGGAAGCCTTCGTAGATTACCGCAAAGAACTGGCGGTAATGGTCGTGCGGCGTCCTGGCGGGGAAACGGCCCTCTACCCGGCGGTCGAAACGGTCCAGAAAAACCACGTCTGCCATACCGTGACCGCTCCCGCCGGGATACCGCCCGCCGCCGCCGAGAAAGCCGCCGAAATCGCCCGCCGGGCTATCGAAGCGGTGCAGGGCGTGGGCGTTTTCGGCGTTGAAATGTTTCTTACCGGGGACGGTGAAATCCTAATAAACGAGTTAGCGCCCCGGCCCCATAATAGCGGCCACTACACTATCGAAGCCTGCCCCAGCAGCCAGTTCGACAACCTGCTGCGGGCCATCCTGGACTTGCCGCTCGGCTCGACCCGCCTAATTGCTCCGGCGGCGATGGTCAATCTGCTGGGCGAACACAACCGACCCGGGGGGCCGGACGGCCTGGCGGAAGCCCTGGCTGTTCCGGGTGTGAATGTTCATTTGTACGGCAAAACGGCGGCGCGGCCTGGCCGGAAGATGGGTCATGTAACCGCGCTGGCCCCTAATGACAGGCCCGGTGAGGCTCTCGAACTGGCCCAACAGGCGGCTCTAAAACTTATTTTTTAGATAATATATATAAGCTTTAATTATCATTATTAGGCTTTTGAACCATTGACTGGCTTGATTTGTGCTGTATCATAATAGTGTCTGATAATCACTTATAAATGTGTAGGCGTTTTTCAGGTGTTCTTAAAGTAGTAAAGGTGCAAGGAAGCTCCTTATTTCCGGCATCTGGTTTTGCCCCCAACCGGGGGGGTCCGCTCTATACAGCCAGCGGTAGTTATCGCTGTATAAGACGGAGGGTTTTTAACAATGGATGAATTTCACAAGTTTTTCGAGCAAATAGCGGCTTTTATTCGGCAATTTTTGGGACAAGAAAACAGTAACCGCCCCGGTCAAAATACCCGGCATAATATGTTTACCGGCCTGGGCCGCCTCGGCCTGGCCCCTAGCGGGCCCCGCACCGGCTCTAACGGCGGCAACCTGGGCCGCTACACCGAGTCGAGCAGCCAGGCAAAACGGCATAAATACAGCGTTCTGGAAGTTAAACGGATTTTGCGCGGGCTGGAAAAAGGCGAACACACCTACCAGGTGCTGCTGCAAGCTTCCACCTTTAGCAGTTTGCTGGACGACCGGATGGTGCGCTACTTCCGGGGCCGTGAGCGCTTGTTTGACCGCCTGCCTTACGTGTTGTTGCAGTACACCCAGGGTAAGAACTGCCTGGATATCGCCCACAGCGTCAGCTATTTCTCGGATGGCGATGACGTGGAAGACGCTATAGATTTCGCGGCCTTACTGATTGCAAACCAGCTTAACCGGCAGCGCCAGTATTAGGCTCAAACCGCCCGGACGCTAACCGCGCGGTAGGGTTAAGCAAATTTTAGAAAAGAACTTGAAGCAGGGAGTTACTTCCCCTGCTTTTTGTATGCGCTTCTCTATTCCCACGCCTGAAGCAGCCTGGCTGGTTTTCCCCGAAGGCAAACCGTGATACTGCCCACTGCCCACTTTATCCCGGGAAACCCCAAAGGCGGCCCGGCTATGCTATAATTTTGGCTGTAATTTTATAAACTTGTATTATGGACTAAAAAGAAGAGCCTGTTTTCCCATGTCGGTATTATCAGTATTCAAACTAAATAAATCCTTTAACATTTTCCCCGTCTTCAAGGACGTTAGCTTTCAGTTGAACGATGGCGAGAAAGCGGCCCTGGTCGGGGTCAACGGCGCGGGAAAAAGCACCCTGATGCGGATTATCGCGGGCGAAGAGCGGCCCGATAGTGGCGAGATTGTAATGCGCCGGGGGCTTAAAATGGCCTACCTGCCCCAGGAAGCTACTTTCGATAGCGACAAGACCCTCTATAACGAAATGCTAAACGTCTTCGAGGATGTGCGCGAGATGCAGGCCGAAATCGCCCGCCTCGAACAGGCCATGGCCCAACCCGGCGATGACTTTGCCGCCCTGCTCGAACGCTACGGCGAACTCACGCACCGCTTTGAACTTACCGGCGGCTACGACTATGAAACCCGTATCGGCCAGGTGTTGACCGGGCTTAATTTCGAGCGGGAAATGTGGGACATGTCGCTCACCAGGTTTAGCGGCGGCCAGAAGACCAGGGCGGCCCTGGCCCGCGCCCTGCTGGCCGGTCCCGAACTCCTCCTGCTGGATGAGCCGACCAACCACCTTGATTTGCAAACCCTGGAATGGCTGGAAAATTTCCTCGCCGCCTGGCCTGGTACGATTATAATCATCAGCCACGACCGCTTCTTCCTGGACCGGGTGGTTAGCCGGGTGCTGGATTTAAGTTTTGGCAGCGTGGAAGATTATCCCGGCAACTACACCAAGTACATGAGTTTGCGCGAGGAACGTTTCCAGCGAGCTTTGAACCTGTACGAGGCCCAGCAAGAACACATCCTCAAGACCGAAGAATTTATCCGGCGCTTCAAGGCCGGGCAGCGTTCCAAAGAAGCCCGCGGCCGCCAGAAAATCTTGAACCGGCTGGATAGGGTCCAGCGCCCCAAAGAGAAAGACAAGCTGCACCTCTCGCTCCAGACCGACCTGCGGAGCGGCCGCCTGGCCCTCGCTACCGAAGACCTGGAAGTCGGCTACCGCACCAAAAACGGCGTCGTCAGCCTTTTCAAAACGCCTGACCTGGAAATTCAGCGCCAGGAGCGAGTCGCGATTATCGGGCCGAACGGTAGCGGTAAATCCACTTTTTTAAAGACTATCATGGGCGAGATTTCGCCGCTTAACGGCATTGTCGAGCCGGGGCCGAACATTAAGGTTGGCTATTACGCCCAGTCCCACGAAGGGCTGAACTTTAAAAATTCGGTGCTGGAAGAAATCCTGTGGGCCGAGCCGATGAGTGAAGGGGCGGCGCGCAACTTCCTGGGCCGGTTTTTGTTCAGCGGCGACGATGTTTACAAGAAAGTAGCCGACCTTTCCGGCGGAGAGCGTAGCCGGGTGGCCCTGGCGAAACTGACCCTGACCAGGGCTAACTTCCTTATCCTTGACGAACCGACCAACCACCTCGACATCAACGCCCGTGAAGCCCTCGAAGACCTTTTGAGCGATTACAACGGCACCCTCTTGATGGTTTCGCACGACCGCTACTTTATTGACGCCCTGGCGACCCAGGTCTGGTCGGTCAATAACGGCACCATGACCACCCACCTGGGCAATTATTCCGATTACCTGGAATGGACCAACCGGGCCAAAGAACGCGAGGTCGAGCAATCCCGCCAGCAGTTAAAAATCCAGCCCGGCGGAGGGAACTCCAAAAACGGTCACAGCGCGACCAAACCGGCCCGGGCGGTCCCTGCCGCCCCGGTCCCGGCCAATCACCCGAATGGCAGTCTTAAGACCATCAGCAAGGAAGAACGCCAGCGCCAGCGTAAAATCAGCCAGCTAGAGGTAACAATCGGGCAAAAAGAAGCCCGGCTTATCCAGATTGGCGAGGAGTTAAACCGGGCCGGTGAGAAACAGGATTTGGACAGTCTGGGGCGGTTGGGCCTGGAATACCAGCAGGTCCAGGCTGAAATCGAGCAGTTATACGCCGATTGGGGCATCCTGGCCGGTTAGCATAAAATTAAACCGGAAGTGAATAGTTGGCGGCCAGGGTTACAGGCTGTGGAATTTAAGCCGGAAACCTTTTTAATATTGTTCAACGTTCAACGTTTAACCCTATTTTAATAAAATCACTGGCCCCTTTTTGCCAGGTGTAGCGGTTTTCGACCGCTTTCGCGCCGCGTTTACCCATCCGAACGGCCTCCGAGGGGTGCGCCAGCAAGTAGTTTACTTTCGAGCCGATAGCCGCCGGGTCGGGCGCTACCAGAAATCCCGTCTCGCCATCCTTCAAAATCTCAAGCGGGCCGCCTTCGGCTACCGCCACCACCGGCACCCCCGCCGTACACGCTTCCAGGACAGCCAGCCCAAAACTCTCCGCCCGCCCTGTATGAACGTAAACACTCGCGGCGGCATAATGCGCGGCCAGTTCCGTTTCCGGCACGAACCCCGTGAAAATAACCTGCTCCGGGGTGAGGCCGAGCTTTTCGGCCAGTCCTTGCAAGGCAGCTTTTTCCGGGCCGCTTCCTACAATCAGAGCGACCGCCTGGGGATGCTCGGCCAGAATCCCGGGCATGGTTTCCAGCAAAAGATTGACTCGCTTGCGCGGGTGCAGGTGATTGACGGTTAGCAGCGCCGGGCGTTCGTCCAGCCCGTATTTCTCCCGTAAAGCCGCCACCTGTCCCGGTCCGTCCGCGCCGGGAGCAAGGGCCGTTTCGGCTCCGTGCGTGATAATTGTCGCGGGCAGGCCGTAAGTTTCCCGAATAAGCTGCTGGCCGTACTTCCCGTTCACCAGAACCGCGTCAGCCTGCCGGGCCAGGTAGCGGTCCACCGGGCGGTAGAGCCATAAAAAAGGCCGGGCTAACCGTCCGGCCCAGCCCATCCGCCGGGTAACTTCCAGGCGGTCGGTATAGGCGGCGCGGGGCGGCTCGTAGCAAAAATAAAGCAGCTTCGGGCGTAACCGCCGGATTTTCTTGCCCCACCACAGGCCCGGCAGGCTGGGCGGCCCAAAAAAGCAAATGGCTGTAGCGTCCTGGGGCAGGTGGCGGAGCAAGCCCGGCGCGGCCAGGTATTCGAGAATGGAATCCAGGTAATGATTGCCGGTAAGGTTGAGGTTACGCCCGGTTTCTATCAGCCTGACCTCTGGCGAGAGCGCCGGACGGCACTCGGCGGCAAACCGGTGGGTTAGCAGGGTAACAACTGGCCCTGACCCCTCAACCGCCGGAGCCGCGGCCACGGCGGCGGCCAGGGCTAGAATCAGCCGTTGCGCCCCGGTCAGCCGCTTGATTTGAGGGTAAATAAAGACAAAATGGGACAAACTTTGCTTTAGTCCTCGACCAACATTTTTGGAATCCCGTTTTCAATCGGGTATTGTTTGGGGCATTTCGGGTCGGTACATTCATCGGTGCAAAGTAACTTCGTGCCGTCCTCGCTCAAAACCACCTTAGTCTTGCTTAACGGGCAAACCAGGATGTCGAGCAATTCTTTAGAAATGCTTTGCGTTTGGGGCGTCTGGGTATCAGACATCAAATTTTCTCCTCTAATCTAATTAATTCAGGGTGAAATATTGCCCTGTAGATATTTCTATATCAAATAAATGGAAGATATAGCACCCGGATTTTAGCACGGGGTTTACCCCGGCGCAACCTCAAAAATTTTAAAAAATAATATTGCGACCCGCCAAACCCTATGCTAAAATATTTAGCGGTTAGCTTCAATTTGCCTGAAATGACCCGGTTAAACCCGATTCCAGGCCTTATGTTGAAGTCTTTTTTGGTGTTATTAACTAAACTTTCTAATGCTAAACTAGAAAAGGAAGGATTTCCCTTTTGCCAGAAAATCGCTTTAGCAACAATTTCAGAGGGGGCAGCAAAAAGAATCAGCCGCCGCCGCCGGTACAACGAGAAGCGCCTAAACCAACAAAAAGCGACGCTATTGCCGTAGATGGGCGGGTAAAAGAAGCCCTCCCCAACGCCATGTTCCAGGTCGAACTGGAAAACGGCCATATGGTTCTCGGCCATATCAGCGGGAAAATGCGCAAAAACTTTATCCGTATCCTGCCGGGCGACCAGGTAACGGTAGAGTTATCGCCTTACGATTTGAGCCGGGGCCGCATTACCTTCCGGTATAGATAGCCAGTTAAATAAAGCCGGGGTTATACCGGCGCCCAATTAAACCGGGCTGGCGCACCACCCTGGGATTTTTTATGTCTTTAACCTTAGCAGGACTTTCGCAAAAAAACAATTATTTTGAGTTTAATTTCCTCGTATCCTGAAGGTTTCTCAGGTTCAAAGTGAAAGCCGCATTTATATAAACCCTGTAACAGGAATATCCCGGAAACGAACGAGGCCGGCTAAAACAGTACTTATAGACCCGATTTAAGCTAAATATCATTTTGCAATTCAGCTAAAACAGGGTAAAATAGCCAGTAAAAAAAACTTATTTATTAAAGAATTGGTGGTAACGGGCGAACCGGCCATCGGAATTTTGCCGGGACGACTCTTAACCAGGAGATGTTAAATGTCCGCGTTCGCCTCAGATTTAAATTCAGGCGTCAGTAAAATCCGTTTGCTTATAGCCGAAGACAGCCAGGGAACCCGGCATAACCTTATTAATTTGCTGGCCTTCGAAAAAGACATTGAGGTGGTCGGGTCGGTAGGGCGCGCCAACCAGGCGATTGAACTGGCCCGCCAGTTGTACCCTGACGTAGTGCTGATGGACATTAACCTGCCCGACCGAGACGGCCTGAGGGCCACAACCGAGATTCTCGATATTTCCCCGATTATTTCCGTCGTGATAATGTCAGTCCAGGACGAAGAAAGTTACCAGCGAAGGGCTTTGCAAGCCGGGGCGTTCGCCTTTGTCGTCAAGCCCTTCGACGTGGATAACCTGTTCAAGACTATCCGCGCCGCCGCCGGACGGCTGTCCTGAACTTAAGCTCAAAGCTTGGCTTATAGGGCAGCATCCTGAAACGCCTTATCAAGTAAATCGGTTAAGCCTAATTTCCCGGCCCATTCTTTTAAATAATCCTGGTCAATCGTTTTAGCCTGGACCCGCAAAACGCCGAGTATGTCTTTCCATTGCCTGGCCGACTCCCCGCCACCCTGCCTGAACCAATCAAGTTTGAGTAAAATTATATCTTCCGGTGAGGCTACCTGAAAAGGGTGGTTGTCAGTTTTGTCTAGCAGGGTAGGCTGTTTGCGTTTCAGGGTAGATTGATCGAAAGGTTGGCCTTTAGGAATAAAGATATCTACTTTGACCATTGTTTCAAAATGAATAAGATTAAAAGAGGATTGGCGGGCCAGGGCATCCCGGATAGCCGGTTCGCTTATATAATAATCCGCTTCCAGCAAGGCAATAAAAATGCTGACCTGCTCTGATTTTAAATCAGCCATCAAGTCAGCATCAAGGGTAGAACGGGCCACCCCATAAACCGAACTGGCGACAGACCCGCCTATTAAATAAGCAACGCCAAGTTGCTCAAACGCGAGTGTAACCGGCCTGATGGCAGCTAAAATCTCGGCTGAAATCATTCGGAAGGACTTCCTAAACGGCCCCGTTCGGCCAGGTAAGCCCGCACTTTATCGGCTAAATCCTTGCCGTAATGATACTCCACAAACAACATGTCCGCCTCAATATCACTGATGCCCGGATTGGCCTTTTTGATAGCTTCATAGGCCAACCACCGGGTAGTCGCGGTGAGCGAACGCATCAACTCGGCCCGCCGGGTAACACTCGCCCGCCGCAACAACTCGATTTGCATTTCTTCGGCTTCCGGAGTGGTATCTTCGTACAAACGATACATAAACCCACCTTTGTAAATCTGCCCTTAAAAGCCGCCAAACTTTAAAAATCGGCTTTTAACGCAGCCCCGCGAAAAGGTCTATTTCTTTCTGGCCAGGCGCCAGGGGCGGCAGATTGCTCTGGGCCAGGACGAAATGCTCGACCCCCAGGCCTTCTCGCCGCGCTTCTTCCGGGATAACGAACATGAAATTGTTGGGGGCAATCTGGGTCCGGTGCGCCTTGAAGGCCGCCAGTTTATTGTCAACGTACTCCCGCACATCATAAATGGCCGTGATTTTATCGTCGGGAATGCCCCATTCATCGGTTTCCATCTCCGGGTTGTTCCAGGGGCCGTCAATACCTTTGGCCCGCATTTCAGCGGCGGCTTTCTGGAAAAACGAACGAGCGATTACGGCATAGTATAACTTGCTGGGCTGCCAGGCATCCAGGCCCAAATCAGGGTACATGCGGGGGTCTCCGGCAGCCTCGAAGGCTATCCGGGCCACCCGGTGAGCCTGGACGTGGTCGGGGTGGCCGTAACCGCCAAAGGGGTCGTAAGTCGCCATGACCTGCGGCTTTAACTCGCGGATAATCTTGACCAGCCGTTTGACTGCCTCGTCGAAGGTCGCCCGGAAAAAGGAGCGCGGGTCGTCATTTTCAGGCGTACCGGCCATCCCGGAGTCGCGGAAGCCGAGCAACCGCAACTCTTTGATGCCCAGGGCCGCGACGGACCCGGCTAACTCTTTCTCGCGCACCTCGCCCAGGCGAGGGAACATGGCCTGTTTGGCCGCGTCGTCCAGGTCCGGGTCCACGATTTCGCCGTTCTCGCCGAGGGTGGACGTGACCAGCACCGTCCGGACGCCTTCCGCCGAAAGACGAGCCAGGGTGCCGCCGGTCCCGAAAACCTCGTCATCAGGATGGGCATGGACCGCCATAAAGGTCAGCGGTTCTTTTGGGGTAGCGCTCATCAGGTCTAAACCCTTCTTTTTAAACAACGCTAATTACTTGATTACCGGGAGTTTGCGGTGAGCCAGGACCGAGATACGCCCGGCCATGTTGCGGGCGGCTTCCCGGAAAGCCTGGGATACCGGTGATTCGGGCTGACTGACGGTAATTGGTACGCCGCTATCCCCGCCGACCCGGACCTGGGTATCAAGCGGAATTTCGCCCAGGAAGGTCAGGTTGCGCTGCTGGGCCACCCGCCTCACGTTGCCGTGGTCGAAGATTTCGGTGCGTTCGCCGCAGCACGGGCAAACAAAGTAGCTCATATTCTCGACCAGACCCAGAATCGGCACGTGCATCTGCTGGAACATACCCAGGCCGCGAATGGCATCGGAAAGGGCCACGTCTTGCGGGGTGCTGACGATAACCGCCCCGGCTAACTGGACCGACTGGGTCATGGTAAGTTGAGCGTCGCCGGTACCGGGCGGCATATCTACAATAAAGTAATCCAGCGGACCCCACTCGACATCCCGCATAAGCTGCTGCAAAGCGCCGTGAACCATCGGGCCGCGCCAGACCATCGAAGACCCGGCGGGAACCAGGAAGCCGATAGACATCAGTTTAATGCCGTAATTTTCAACCGGCATAATCCGGGTTTCGCCAAGCATGCGGGGCCGCTCGTTGGTGCCCATCATAATCGGGATATTAGGCCCGTAAATATCCGCGTCGAGCAAGCCGACTTTTGCGCCGTCCTGGGCCAGGGCTATCGCCAGGTTGACCGCGACGGTGCTTTTTCCAACACCACCTTTACCGCTGGATACGGCAATTATATTCTTAACATTGGGCAGCAAAGGCGATTGAGGCTCCGATACACCGGACGCACCGCCGCGCCGGGCCACCGATACATCGGCGTCCCAGTTGATTTTTATGGCGGTAACGCCGGGCGCAACCTTACGGATAGCTTCTTCACTTTGCTTTTGCATAACCGCTTTGAGTGGGCAGGCCGGGGTAGTCAGGACAATAGTAAAAGTTACCCGCGAACCGTCCACCGACAAATCACGTATCATCCCTCGTGAAACGAGGTCGCCGCCAAGTTCAGGCTCCTGGACCGTCCCCAGAGCCTTGAGAATATCTTCCCGGCTGATTTCTTTAATACTCACTTCTTTTTCTCCTTATAAAATCTAAATTACTTTTATTTCTTTTAACTACTTCATATAAATTGCATGGATTTTACTATTTTTGACCTGCCACCACTCCGGCCAAAATTTTAATTGGAAAAAGTTTTCTGGTAAGCCAATTATACCACCTGACCCGGGCCAATCAAAACCTCCTGGCCGCTAACTTCTTGTTGCAGGGCAAATGCAAAAGTAATATAATTAACAATTGTGCGTAGAGTCATACTAATGGTAAGATTCTTGCATTATAATAAAATGAAGTATTAAAAACCGTAGTAAACAGGAGTGGCGAAAAGCCTAAAATGGCAGGAGAAGTTTCCCAGGCGAATATTGATTTAATCCAGGGTATGGTCGTTACTATCCCGGCGGCCAGCGCGATTAACCCGGAAGTGGCGGCCATGGCTCTTTTGAGGGCGGCCGACTTCTTTGGCGAACTTCATTCGCCGACCGGCAATCTCTGGGATACCCGCGACCCGCACGGCCACCTGGTCCTGGGTAAATTCACCTACTCCACCGCCGCCGGTCTCTTGCCCGGCACTACCCTTGAACAACACGGCGCGCTCGAATTTCACGCCCGCGACATCCTGGGTGTCCTGGATGACCAGTACGTGGTGGACCGGCTCGACCAGGTGCTGGTAGGCCGCCCGATTAGCCTGATGGGTTACATCTCAGGCGGAACCGGCGAAAAAGGCCAGATCTCCATGCAGTTGAACCCGGACCTGCTTTATATGCCCGGTCAGGAAAGCGACCGCATCTATGACGCGCTCAGCCGCAACGCTTTCTGCCTGGTTAAGTCCGGTATTAGCCCGCGCAAGCCTGTGGCCTTTCATGCTGAAATCAACAACCGCTCCGGCTTCAGCCAGGCCCGTAAAGAAGAATACGACCTCTTGAAGTCGGTCGGCGTGCCGGAAGCCGAGTTGCCTTTGTACAAAGCGCAAGTCTACCTCACCATGCCGCACGTTTTGCCCATAAACGAAGACCTTCGGACCGAAGACCTGATTAAAAATAACCTGGGCTACTGGGCTAAACTTTAAACCGCCTTCCATACCTCTCTAAAATCAAATCTAAAATCAAAGAAAAAAAAGGTGAAAGCTTCTTTTATACAGGTATACAGGTATACAGGAAGCTTTTCGCTTTTTATAGCCAAAAACTCTCTATCAAAATCCTCAAACAAGATAAAAACAATAGGCCCGTCATCAGTCAATTTTAGGAAGTTTATTTGTGCAAATTGCACAGTTTTACCTCGGTTTTTTCGGTTTTTTTATACCTTTACAACAAACTAGCGTAGGGATAAGATTAGCTTTGTAAATTTTGTACATATAGAGCGCCGCCTCTGCTTATTTGCCTGACCGCAAAAGGACTTTATACCGCAATTAAGGAGATTTTAATGTCGTCAAATTCCGCCGGACGTACCTGGGCCATCCAGGAAGTCAGTCGCCGCACTCCTCGGGTCTTTAACTGGCCTGTTGATAAAGATGGCAATGCCAGGAAAGTCTCAGACTTTTACGGCATCAATACTTTTACCGGCAAAACCATGCGGGACAAATTGCCGAAAAATATTTATTCAAGACTCCAGGAAACCATCAAAAAAGGCACTAAACTGGACAAAAGCCTCGCTAACGAAGTCGCTCACGGTATCAAAGAATGGGCACTTGAAAATGGCGTGACCCACTTCACCCACTGGTTCCAGCCGCAGACTGGTCTCACCGCCGAAAAACACGACGCGTTTATCACCTATGAATATGAAGGAGTGGTTATCGAACGCTTTAGCGGCTCCCAACTCATCCAGAGCGAGCCGGACGCTTCGAGCTTCCCCTCCGGTGGTATGCGGGCGACCTTCGAGGCCCGCGGTTATACCGCCTGGGATGCTTCCAGCCCGATTTTTATTAATGAAGACGCTAACGGCAAGACCCTGTGTATTCCCTCGGTCTTTATTTCTTATTACGGTCAGGCTCTCGACAACAAAACCCCGCTCTTACGCTCGATGGTCACGCTTAACGCCAGCGCCCTTAAAGTCCTAAAACTTTTTGGCAGCAAAGCCGAGCGGGTGGTCCCGACCCTCGGCGCCGAGCAGGAATATTTCTTGATTGACCAGGCTTTCTATAACCTGCGCCCTGACCTGATTTCGGCGGGCCGCACCCTGATTGGCGCCAAACCGCCCAAAGGCCAGGAACTGGAAGACCACTATTTTGGCTCTATCAAAGACCGCATCCTGGCTTTTATGCAGGAAGTGGAATTTGAACTTTACAAGCTGGGCGTACCCATGAAAACCCGCCATAACGAGGTCGCTCCCAGCCAGTACGAGACTGCCCCTATTTTTGAAGAAGTTAACGTCGCCGCCGACCATAACCAGATGACCATGGAAATGCTGCGGGCTGTCGCCAAACGGCACAACCTGGCCCTGCTGCTCCACGAAAAACCCTTCGCCGGTATCAACGGTAGCGGGAAGCACAACAACTGGGCGCTGAGCGACGACCTGGGTAATAACCTGCTCGAACCCGGCAAGACCCCCAGCGAAAACCTGCAATTCCTGGTCTTCCTGGTAGCCTCCCTGAAGGCGGTCCACAAACGCTCCGGGGTTATGCGGGCCGCTATCGCCGGTTCCGGTAACGACCACCGCCTGGGCGCAAACGAAGCCCCCCCGGCTATTATCTCGGCCTTCCTGGGCGAACAACTCACCGGCATCCTGGACGACATCGAAAAAGGTGAAGTTACCGCCCAAAATTCGGAAGAACGCCTGATTGCCATGGGTATCTCGCAGTTGCCCGACATTACCCGCGACTATACCGACCGCAACCGCACCTCGCCTTTTGCCTTTACCGGCAACAAGTTTGAGTTCCGGGCCGTCGCTTCCTCGGCTTCAGTGTCGGTCCCGATGGCCTACCTGAACGCCGCCGTAGGCGAAGCCCTGGACGAACTCTACGATGCAATTACCGCCAAAACCGGCGGCGGCACCGAGTTCAAAAAGGCTATCCTGGAAGTAGTCCGGGATGCGGTAATCGAGACCAAAAGCGTGCGGTTCGAAGGCAACGGCTATTCCCAGGAATGGGTTGAGGAAGCCGCCAGACGCGGTTTGCTCAACCTTGCCAAGACCCCCGAAGCCCTGGCCCAGTTGGTTACGCCCAGCGCGATTGAGTTCTTCGAAAAAAAGGGTATCTTCACCCCGGAAGAAGTCGAAGCCCGCTACCACGTCAACCTTGAACGCTATATCAAGGACATTGAAATAGAAGTCCACGCCCTTAAAGATATTGTACGCTCCATGGTGATGCCCGCCGCCTTCCAGTACCAGGAAAGACTGGCGACCTCTATCAAGAGCGTCAGGGACATCCTGGGCGATAAATATACAACCGAGCAGACCAAAGAACTGACTAACGTTGCCGCCGCGATTAGCCGCCTGCAGGAAGGTCTGGTTACCTTGAGCCACAAGTATGAACAGGCCGAGAGCATGGAAGATGTACCAGCCCAGGCCGCTTTCTTCGCCAGCGACATTATGCCCGCCATGTCGGACATTCGAGAAGTCGCCGACTACCTGGAAGAAGTAGTGGCCGACGACCTCTGGCCGCTCCCCAAGTACCGGGAAATTCTCTTCATTGTCTAGTCTTCTGGGGAGAATTTACAAAAAATGGCAGGGTTCCGGCCCTGCCATTTTCGTTTCTTTGAAATAAATATTCAATGAGGGTTTTTATGGCAGCGCTGATAAGAATCGCTACCCCGGCAGACGCGGCGGCTATCCAGGCGATTTACGCCCCGGTGGTCGAGAATACCATTATTTCCTTTGAGACGAAGCCGCCAACGGTAGCGGAAATGGAAGGGCGCATCAAAAAGACCCTTGAATTCTTTCCTTATTTAGTCTGTGAACATACCAATAAAGTAATAGGTTATGTCTACGCTACTAAACACCGCGAGAGGGCAGCTTACCAGTGGGCCGTTGACGTTACTGCCTATATTCACGAGGATTTCCGGGGAAAGGGGGTTGGTAAAGCCTTGTACACCGCTTTGAACGCCACGCTGGCCGGACAGGGCTTTTACCACGCTTACGCCGGGATAGCCTTACCCAACACCGCCAGTGTCGGCTTGCACGAGTCGGTGGGTTTCAAACCCCTGGGCGTCTACCGCCAGGTGGGTTACAAAGCGGGCGCCTGGCACGATGTCGGCTGGTGGGAATTAACCTTACAACCGCTCGAACTGCCGCCACGCCCGCTCCAGCCTTTCCCTGACTATGCTAAAACAGCCGGGGCCGGGGCCGCCCTGGCGAAAGGGACCGCCCTGCTCCGGCTGTAATGAGGCTGGCATAAGGTTTAACAGGCAACCAAAAAGTGGGGCGACCGGCCCCACTTTTTGCTGCTTATTTAAATCATTTTGGCGATTTTCTCGCCGAGCCGGATGCTGTAATTCTGGCCCCGGTCCTGGGGATAGACATGGGCCATGTTCGCCAGCAGCACGTTCGGGATTGGCGTTTCGTGCGGCGGCAATTTACTCGCATAATCGAGGGTTACGATTGGCTGGGCGAACCCGGCCTTCCACACCCACGATTTCTTGACCCAGCTTTCGTCAAAGTCAGGGTTAATCTTTTTAAGATGCGGTAAAAACTCGGCCAGCACTTCTTCGTCCGGTTTCCCGAACAGCGGGTGATTCATTGGCAGGTAGTTGCCCATGTAAATCAAATGCTGCCCGTCGTAATCGGAAGGCGGCATAAAATTGGTGTGTTCGACCACGGCCAGGAACGGATAGCCCTTATCGTTCACGTTCAGCCAGTAGGTATCAAAGAACTTGCGGTCTACCGAAATTACCACGCAGTGCGCCCCGTAATGCTCGATAGAGTTCGGACCGGCGTATTTCTCGATGTAAGAAGCCGGAAGTTCGTCTTTGGCAAGCTGGGTAAAGACCCTGGTCGGAGCCGTTACCACCACTTTGTCAAAAACTTCCTCCTGGCCGTTGACCGTAACGATAACTTTGCCTTCCTGGTCGCCGGTGCCTTTACGGATGGCCGTAACATCGCTTTCGAGCCAGACCTGACCGCCCGCTTCTTTAACCGCGTCGAACAGCTTCAGGTACAACTGGTGAAAGCCGCCTTTGAGGTAGCCGAGATACTGGGTGCGTTCGTGAAAACGGCTCCACAGCCAGGGCATCGCAATCTGGTCGTACTTGTCGCCAAACTTGGTGCTGAGGAGCGGCTTGAAAACCCTCTCGAAAGCCGCTTTCCCGGCCCACTTCTGGACCCATTTTGCCGCCGTTGTTTTGGAAAGACGCTGGTAATTCTTCTCGAATTTAAGGTAAGCCCCGACCATCCCGAAGCGCAACCGGCTCAGGAAAGGCAGCGGCTTGAAATTCATGATGGCGAGGGCGGTATCTATCGAGCTGCCGACCAGCGGTTTGGTCAGCTTTTTGAGGCGGGGCGACTTCACATCGTCAAAAAGGCTGTCCATACGGTAAATCCGGCCGCCAAGCAAAGTGCTGGTCGGCGGGGTCTTCCATTCGAGCAGGTCGTTAAGGCCGAGTTCGCCGATAACCCGCACGATATCTTTATCAGTCTTGAAAATGTGGTGATAAAACTTTTCCAGGTAGGGGCCGTCTTTGCCGCGTTCCGTAACCGGGAAAGAGACCGCTAACCCGCCCGGCTCTTGCCCTTTTTCAAACAAAACCACTTCATCGCCCAGGGCGGCCCGGCGCAGCCCGACCGTCAGGCCGAGTACGCCGCCGCCAATAATGCCTAATCTCACTCTAGTCTTTATCCTCTCTGCAAGCTACTGCTTTCTTCTTTTGTTTTTAGCAGGCTTGGGTTTAATTGTATTCGCAGCCGCCGGGGTTCCCGGCGCGGTCCCCTCAGATACGGCCCCCTCAGGCGCGGTTGCCGCTGTCACCGGCGCGATCGGTTCGGCCAGGTCCACGTCAACTGTCTTGGGGTCGGTATCCCGGGCGGGTGGCGGCACCTCAGCCGTGGGAGACCCTTCCGGTTCCGGGGCAGCCTCTTGAGATACGACCACTGGCGGTTCAACCGTTTCCGGCGCGGTTACATTCTCGATTACGCCACTGACCGGGTTGGTCTCGACCCGGGCCGGTTCCGCCGTTGAAGTCGCCCCGCTATCAATATCAGCCGCCTGATTTTCAGCCGCCACAGGTTCAAAAGTAGCGTCCATGCTGCCAAGCCCGGAGCTATCTTCGACCGCCGGGGTTTCTACCGGGGCCGCCTCGACCCTCGCGTCTTCAGCGTCAGGGCTTGTTCCAACAGGCGCGACCCTGGCCGCATCCGTTTCAAGTTCGTCCGAGGCCGCTTCAATTTCGGCGGTAGAAGCCTCGCTACCGGGGACTTCCGAGGCTTCAACTTCCGCCACATCCGTTAGCTCGTTATCAAATTCCGCGCCTGAGGTGTCTTCGGCAGTAGCAGCATCTTCCGGTTCGTCAAAGTCATTGTCCCGGTCGACCGGAACTGCCGCCGCTTCGCCCGGGGCGGTCACGGTGGCATTTTTAGGCGCGGCCCCACCCCTGACGCCGCCCGCAACCGCGGGAACGCCAACCGCGGGAACGCCCACGCCTACGGGAGCCAGGCGCATCGAAAGAGCTTCGCTGGCCGGGAAAGGCTTGCGGTGGCGGTAGAACAACAGGAACCCGCCTACCAGGATAGCCCCAATCGCCAGCACCTGGGCTGTGCGCAGGCTGGCGGTGTTGCCCATAAAATAAAGGCTGTCCGTCCGGAAACCTTCGGTAAAGAAGCGGCCAATCGAATAAATAACCCAGTACAGCAGGAAAATATCACCGTCACGGAGTTTAACCTTAAAGCGGCGTTCGATGGTCTTGGGACGCATGATGCAGAAGAAAAGCACCAGGAAAGTAAAATAGTTCCAGACCGATTCGTAGAAAAAGGTCGGGTGGAACAGGGCATCTTTATCAATTCCAGTGGTAGAAATCTGGCCGTTAGGCAAATAAGTATTCGGGCAGAGCGTGTTATCTGTGCCGGGAGTGGCGCCGCTGGTGCGGTATTCGCAGGGGATTTTGATGCCCCAGGGCAACGTGGTCTGGCGGCCGTAAGCCTCGTTATTCATAAAGTTGCCCCAGCGGCCAATTCCCTGGGCCAGTACGAGGCCAGGCGCCACAAAGTCGGCAAACCGCCACAGGCTGAACCGCCGGTTGAGGCCTTTGCGGGCCTGCATCCGGTTGTAGATAAAGCCGTAGAGCAAAGCCCCCACTATGCCGCCCACGACCGCCCCCTGGATAGCGATGCCGCCGCGCCAGATTTCAATCGCTCCCGCGTGGGTGGGGTTGCCGATGCTAAAAAAGTAGTCCTTATAGCCTTCCCAGGTGTTAAAGACATACCAGAAGCGAGCAAACACAATACCGAATATCAGCAGTACCGGCAAAATACGCCAGACGTGGTCGGGGTCGTCGCCGCGCCGCTCGGCCAGGAACTGGGCCAGGAAAGAGGCAACAATCACCCCGCACGTGATGATGATACCGTACCAGCGGAAAGTCAGGCTCCCGATACTCAGCGCAATCGGGTTATTGCCGCCTTCCATACGTAAAAGCAGGAAAATGCCGGTCATAATTGCGTAAACTATCAGAATACCGTACCAGCTCAGAATAAATTTAGATAATTTAAACCGGCGAGCATTTGAGGCCGTTGCCGTTGCCATTTAAAAATCGCTCCTTACCAGAAAAATACAGCTTGCGCTCTGGTGGCAGAAAATTATTGGTTGCCCGTTAAGTCAGAGCTAAACTCGGTCAGTTAGATATTTGCTATTATATACTATTGTAGCCGGGCCTTCCACCCGCTAACAGCCCGGCAGGTCGGTCCGGGATTTCGGCACGTAAATCGTTACAACATCGGGCTTACAGGCCCGGTAATTATCAAGCACGGCCTGGGATAGCTCCGGCGAGATATAAATATCCCCTTTTGTACCGCCCTCCTTGACCCGCTGCTCGATAGACTGGCGCAGCACCACCAGGCTAAACTCTTGCTTTTTGACCATTTCGACCAGCTTGCTCTGGTCCCAGCGGCCGTACCGGGTGGCGTGGGTCTGCGTGAACGGGTCGGTTGTAAAGATAGGCTTGGTGGTCGCCAGCATCAGCGATACGTTATCGCTATATATGTACGGCCCCCGGTCGTTATTCATAAAGGCGGCGGCTTCGGCCAGGCGCTGCTTCTGGTTTTCGAGCGGGGCGCGGTATTCCAGGCCGAGCCAGTCGGGGTCGCGGAACTGGTTTTGCAGCCTTTCCAGGACGAAACGGGTCGGGGCCACCGCGCCAAGGACCGGAAAATCGTCCGGGCTGACCCGCCCTTCACCTACGAAAAGACCCAATGCCTGCCAGCAGACCAGCAGCAAGGCCAGGCCAACTGCCCAGGTTTTGCCCGGCAAAGCCATTAAATGGGTGAAAGCGAGGCCAACCAGGACGCAACTCGCCGCCGAAAATTCCAGCAAATGATTGTGATTTCCGCCATAAGTGCCCGCCGACAGCCCCGCTCCCCAGGCTGTCCCCAAATACAAGACGAAAAAAGTGCCGGGGTTGTTTCGCAACCGCTCCCAGCCCGCCCTTAAAAAGCCGGTCCGGCCCGTGTCGTCCGGTCCTGGGGTTGCCCGGAATAAGCCCCACAGCCAGAAACCCACGAAAACAAGGGCCAGCAGGAAGAAAAGCTGGTAGCTCTGGAGCAGACCGCCAAAAAACTTCCAGTAATTCGAGAAGGTCCAGGGCAGTTCGTGCAGGGTGACGATGTGATACCAGAAACCGCCCTGACTAAATACGTTCATCAGAAACATCGGGCCGAAACCCATGACCAGGTAAGCCAGCCCAAACCCGAAAGCGGTCCGCCAGCCGTCGCGGTTACGGGTCAGGAGCCAGATTCCGGCCACCAGCACCCCGGCGAAAGCGGTCTGCTTGGTCAGGGCGGCCAGGGCGAAAAAACCGGCCGCAACCAGCAGGCGCGGGCTAAGCCGCAAAACGAGCAGCCGCCATTCTGGATCACAGGGCGCGGTAAAGACCAGGAAAAGGCCGCTCAGCCCCAGGAAAAGAGCTGTAATATCCGGCTTTACGGCGTCACCCCAGAAAGCCACCAGCCCCAGAGCGCTCCAGCTAAAAGCCGCCAGCAGCGCCGCTACCCTTGATTTAACCGGGGGAAACCCGCCCTTCCGGCCGTAAGCAGTCACGAGCTTATAAATAAGCCAGCCAATCCCGGCGGCGGCGGCGAGCGAAATCAGGCGGCCCGGCTTGAAACTCGTCCCCAGAAAATGCAGCGGCAGCCAGTTAAGCAGGTAATAAAAGGGGGTGTAAGGAGCCGAAATGAAGCGGGCGGGACCGGGCAAAGCGTAAATGTCGGTGCCGTGGTCCATCAGGAGAGTTTCGGCGACAATCATGCTTTCCGACTCGTCCACCTGGAAGGCAAAATTAAAGATTTGCCAGACGATGTTCAGCGAGAACAGCAGCTTGGCAAACAGTAAGCCGAAGCTGACCAGCCACAACAGGTTCAGGGGTGTAAAAAGTTTTGGGGGAAGACGTAGTTTCAAGACACTCTACTTAATCAATTGCTGGCTGCGGGCGGCCCCGGCGTAATTACGGCCCTTCCAGCTAACGCCTTGCCCGCTAAGCGAACGAACCATTGAATCAACCAGGATACCCATAAAGACCAGGTTTGAGAGCGGTGAGGTCCAGGCATAAACCGCCGGGACATCCAGTTGCCGGTCGAAACGCCGCCTACCAACCACGGTCAAGATTACCTGAAACAGGCTGTAACCAAACATTTTTTTAGCAGACTTATCGCCCCGCAGCCAGCGGACCAGGGCATACGGCACTTGCAAAAACGGGAATACGCCCAACCACAGGCCCGACACGACGAAAAGCGGCACCAGCAGGAAAGGCGTCCGGCTGCCCACGAAAGCGTTCTTGCGAAACCCCTGCCAGACATCCCATAAGCCGGTGTACATCCGTACGGACGCTATTTCCTGACCATTAATCAGAATTAATTTGCCGCCATTCGCCTTTATTGCAAGCGCCATGTCGCGGTCGTCCAGCAGCGAACCCTTAAGCTTGCCGCCATACCCGCCGACTGCTTCGAAAGCCCCACGCCGCAAGAGCAAAAACTGGCCGTTGGCAATTGCTACCTTGCTATTGGGGGCATTAACCTTATCGGGCGGGTATTGAAGCATAATCCCCATAATCGCCAGGGGCATCAGCACATTTTCCCAGAAGCTTTTTAGCTCAAGGGCGGTGAGGGCCGAAAGCAAATCAGCGTTACCCCGGATAGCGGCGCTCATGGCTGTCCGCAAACCCGTGGGAAAGTGGAAGGTGTCGGCGTCGCTGAACAAAATATAGCGGCTTTCGGGCCGGGCGGCTTCGTAACCCATCTGCATGGCGTGGGGTTTCCCGGCCCATCCGGGCGGCAGGTCTTCGTGCAGGGTCACGACTTTCAGGCGGGAGTCTTCGCTGGCGATACAGGCCAGGATTTCCGGCGTGGCGTCGGCGCTGCCGTCATTTACCACGATTAGCTCGAAGTCAGGATAGCCCTGGGCCAACAGGGAGCGGGCGCAGCGTTCGATATTGTGGGCCTCGTTGCGGGCTGGCACGATAATCGTAACCGGCGGCAACTCGCTGTCCGGCAACAGCGCTGGCTCGTCTTTACCCATGCTTTTCATCTGGCCGGGCAGCCGCCAGGTGCTGCCGATTAAGCCCACCAGCCCTAAAGTCTGGACTTCCAGACCCCACTTCCGCTTCCCTTTACCCATAAAATATTGCTTCCTTATATTACTTCTTATTACTTCTTATCATTCTTAAAATCGTTACCCTACCGAGGTCTAGAAACGGCGGAGGCTCCCAGACTTGTTATTCCTCGCCGAGGCGAGGAATAACAAGTCTTCAGT
>CADDZM010000055.1 GCA_902812345.1 Chloroflexota bacterium
CAAAGATTAAGGAGTTCAAAGATTAAGGAGTTCAAAGATTAAGGAGTTCAATGAAGGGGCTTCATTGACCACTGACCACCGGTGCCTAATAGGCTACCATTTCGTCGTCCGTGCCAGACCCGGTTCCCTGGCTGTAGACGCTGTTGAAAATAATCGTGGCCGTCGCCCAGCCGTTGATGTTTTCAATCCGGAAAGTACCCTGCAAATCTTTTGTCACCAGTGTTTTGACGATTTGCATCCCTAAGCCGGTCTTGGCCGTATCAAGGTCAAAGTCATTCGGGTAGCCTTTACCGTTATCGCGCACCTCAATCTGGGTGCGGCCCTCGTCCGTAAAGGCTGTAATGCGAATCTCGCCTTCCGAACGGTCATCGAAGCCGTGGAAAATCGCGTTAGAGACCAGTTCCATAATCAGGATGGCGAGTAAGGTCGCTTCTTTGCTGGCGATAGGCACTTTGCCCTCGTCAATCTTGAAGCGGATGCGCTTGTCGTTTGGCACCAGGCTGTAGACCGCAATATCGGTGATTTCCTTCGCCACGGCATTGACGGTCGTCACGCCCACGTCTTCCCGGCTTAACAGGTCGTGGATAGCCGCGATAGATTGAATCCGGGCTACGCTCTCGGAAAGCGGGCCGACCACTTCGGGCGTCTGGCTGCGCCGCAACTGCATCGAAAGCAGGGCCGCCACTGTTTGCAGGTTGTTGCGGACCCGGTGGTGCATCTCCTGTAAAAGAGCCGCCTTGATGGTCAGGCTGCGCTTGGCCTCCTCGTAAAGGCGGGCGTTTTCAATCGCGATGGCAGCCTGGTCCGCGAAAGCCGAGATTATTTGAAGTTGTTCGTCGTTGAAATGACGCTTGTCGCGGGTGTAGAGACAGATAACGCCCAGGACACCGCGCGCCCCGCTTAACGGCACGCACATACAAGAAGTATACTGGTTGTTGTAATAATAATTCTCGCCCGGGTGCAACTCGAAATGAGCATCCCAGACATTTTCAGGCCGGTTTAGTTCGGCGGTGCGTCCCACCGGGCCTTCGCTTAACTTCACCCGCATATGCCGGGCATAGTCATCGCTCAGGCCGTGATTGGCGACAATTGTCAGGTACTGGCTGTCCTCTTTTAACTCGTAGATGGCCGACATGTCTACTTTGACCAGTTCGGCGGCCTTTTCGACAATCATTTGCAGCACCTGGCCCAGGTCGAGGGTTGCCGCGACCATATTCGAGACCCTTTGCAGGGTTTCAAGCTCCTGGACCTTCTGCCGCAAACTTTCGTCAGTCTGCTGGTAGAGGCGGGCATTTTCAATCGCCATCGCGATTTCCCCGGCGACCATTTCCAGAAAGCGGATTTCCTCGTTGTTCCAGTTGCGATAAGTCCGCGACTGCACGTTGATGACCCCGACCAGCTTTTCCCTGGTGAATAAAATAACCGGGACGCTGAGCATCGAACGGCTGGCGTCTTCCTGCAACGCCTCCACATAGCGGAAACGCGAGTCGGCCCAGATGTCATAGACCGAGATAGGCTTGCCTTCTTTAGCGGACGCTCCGGTCACGCCTTCGCCGACGCGTACCCGGACCTGGCCGATGGAACGCGGGTTTAGCCCTTTGGCCGCCCGCAGCACCATCGTCGAGTTTTCGTCCTGGTCTTTATCAAAGACGTAGACCGCGCAAACGTCCACGTTCATGACCTCGGCGACTGCCTGGACGGTCAGGTTCAAAACCGAATCAAGGTCGAGGCTGCTGTTTACGGCGCTATTGACCTTGTGCAAGGCTTCGAGTTCATCCAGGGAGCGGCGGACCTGTTCGCCAAAACCGCCCATAACCGTGCCTTTGACAATCGGGCTGAGCGTCGGGCTTTCCTCGGTCGGCCGGTTCGAGGCCAGCGCCCGAATCAAGAGGCGGTCGCGCCCGTCCACATAACCCTGCATAATCGAGGCAACTGCCCGGCGGGTCAGGCCGTCAATAACGTGGATGACTTCCCGGCGTTCTTCGGCGGCAATGTCAAGTTCGTCAGCGGAATAAATGGCGTCCACGATTTCCTGGGCGTACGCGAGGGTCTGGCCGACCAGTTCGTCTACCGGCACTTCGGTCAAGGCCCACTTATTGCCTTCCACGCTCATAAAATCGCAAAAATTAGCGATATCGTTCGCCCGGATGGTTTCGACCAGTTTCTCGTAGTATTGCGGGTAAACGTTGTGGGCGCTGACGGCCATTGGCGAACGCAGGGGCGGCAGTTCCAGCAGTTGGAGGGTCACGTCAGCCGGTTCGCCGCCATCCTGAGATGCCGGGCTGCACAGGTCATCACCGCTGGCGACCGCCACAGCCGGGTCCTGCGCAAGCTCCACCAGGGGGTCAGTGCCTGGTTCCAGCCCATCGTTATCGGTGTACGGATTATAGGCGCTCCGCCCGTCCGCCTGGGCCAGTTCAAGCTGCTTTTCCCAGGCGATGTGCCAGTGTTTCTTTACCCGGTCACTGACCCTCTCTAAAATTTCGGCTAGCCTATCTCGGTTCATGTGTCTGTTTCTGCCGTTCTAAACGTCGTACCCCTGCCATTTAAGTATATAGGAGTACATTTCTTTTACATATTTCGCCGGGTTGTTGCCATCCGCTGACGGTGCGTAAACCGGGATAGCATCTTCCATCCGGTTAAGACCTTTATTCACATAATATTTTAGCATAAGGCGGCACCAGGCCTCCAACCCGGCTTTCCAGGTCGGGAACTTCTGGAACCCGCAGACTCCGTCCTCCTCGCCGCGGACATTGCCCCAGTTTTTATTATCCAGGCTGTTCTGGCCGCCGCAATAGCCGACCGCTGTCCCGGCCCCGCTTTCGCGCACGAAGAAGGCCAGGGCTACTCCGGGGTCTAATCCGTAATTAACAATAGTAGCATAAAGGTCGCCAGCGTCGCCGAGGACCGGCGACCTGTAAAACGCCAGCACCTTGCGGAACTGGTCAAGCGTCAGGCGAGGCGGTCCGGTAAAGGTCAGTTCGTTCTGGGACCGCCAGGCCAGGTAATGCAGGCCGACGTTACCCATCTCCACCTGCCAGTCAGGGTCGTTCGAAGGCGTATAGCTCAAAACGCGCCGTTCAAACAGTTGCAGCAGCACCATTT
Organism: Chloroflexota bacterium; assembly: GCA_902812345.1. GTDB lineage: Bacteria > Chloroflexota > Chloroflexia > Chloroheliales > Chloroheliaceae > 54-19. Next base: position 3,106 of record CADDZM010000055.1, read on the forward strand.
TAGTCTTGCCGCCTACCTGGACCCTGGCCCAGTAAGGCTCGGTAATCGGGTAGCCAAAGACATAGAGCGGGTCGAAAAGTGGCTCGGTCACGCGGTTGCGGTTCGCGTCCAGCACCATCCCGGTCTTGGTGAAATAGTCGGTGAAAGCTTTTGGAATATTGTGGCCGGTTGCGGTCTCATAGGTCGAAATCTGGGCTTTGGGGTCGCCTGGGTCGTAAAAGATGGTGTCGGCGTTATGGTTGATAAGTTTATTCACGCTCTGGCCGACCCTGTTCGCGGCCCGCACGCCTTTGACGAAAGAGTAGTTGGTGAAAGTGGCATAAGTCGGCGTGTCAATCGTTACCTGAGGGTCGCCCACGACCGGGATTTCAGCCGGGGTCGCCACGTTTAAGGGGTTCAAGGTCTGCTGTTCGCCCGTTTCGCTGGTCTGAACCTTTCCTGAAACCAGTTCTTTAACCAGGGCGCCGCCCCGGATATACCACCTGCTGCCGGCGGGCTGGCGCGCGTCAATTTCCATGCGGCCTTTGTCATAGTGGCGGAAGGCTCTTGCGGTGTAAGGGCCGGAAGCGGAATAGCGGTAGGTGTCTTTGTAGCTGTAATCCAGCGGCTCCGGTCCCCAGACCCAACTCCGGCTGACCACCCCATCATAGACTAAATCTTCGGTCCTGGCCCATAACAGCCGGAAAGAGGCTACCTGGGCATCGGTAGCGGCGGCAGCGGCGGCGGCAGGTTGCAACACCAGGTTGCAGGCAAATAAAAGCCCTAATCCAATAATAATGCGGCGAAAAGTTCGAGTCATACTCAAATAATATTCCTGTCCCCTTCTAAAGTCAGATGAGCCAAATTGGTTCCAAAATCAGCTTAAACTCAAACAGAACAGCTTCCCGAGGGCTGTCTAATAGGCAAATTATACCACATGAAATTAACTGGCTAATTTTAAGGTATAGTGCGCCGGGTTAAGGGTGTGGGTAGCGTAGGGCGCGACAATTACAATGGCCTGCTTATAGGGAAAAGCTTGCTTTCCCGCGTTGGCGGCATCCAGCGTTAAAGCAGTGACGCAGGGCTGGCCGTTCGCGGCTTTTGACAAATCCTGGTTCTTCGGGTCGGCGCAAGGGCCGTCCCGGCTGATAACCTGGACCCAGAACCGCTGCGGCAGTGTTACATCCGAGCGCACGAACCCCGCCGATTCCCAGCCGTTCTCGCCGCTTTCCACGTCATCCTTCCAGCCGATTTCGGGAATTTCAAAATCGTCGAAAAGCGCGCCGTTGCGGCTGTAGCCTTCATCGGTCAGGTATTCGAGCCGGATTTTCACCTGTTGCCCCGCGTACTTCGAAAGGTCCACCGTGTCCCGGACCCAGCTGGCCCGCACTTCGCTGGTGTCGGCGGTATCGAGGCCGCTGGCGACGCTCTGCCCGGTCATGCCGGGGCCGTAGGCTTTCCCCGAAAGGTCTCGGTCGGTGGTGTATTTGTTGGTTTTGAGCGGCTGCCAGGTCTGGCCGTTGTCGGTGGAGGCTTCCAGGTAAAGCCAGTCATAGCTCGGCTCAATATCGAACCAGGTCCAGAAATTCAGGGTCGCGGTCTTGACGCGGCTTAAATCCACCGTACGGGTCAGGGTCATGTCGGAGTTATCGCCCCGGTTGCTCCACCAGGCCATCTGGCCGCTATGCGGACCCGGCCCGGCCAGTGATACGGTGGTCGCGCCCTTGAAATCGAGGGTAAAACCGTTGTCGTTACCCTGGACGGTGTAGTAGTTGGCGGCGAACTGGTTGAGTTGCTCCTCGGCGCTGGCGGTCGTAAGGGGGCTTACCCGGTCCACGTGGACGGCAATTTGGGAATAGTTGTAAAGAGGGTCGGCGGTGCGGCGGTTCAAGTAGTTTGTTACCACGAACTTTTTAAAGAGCGTTTCCGAGGTTTCGTCAGGCTGGCCGTTGCTATAGAGCGACAGGTCAACTGCGTTAAACCCGGCCAATCCCTTGCCGTTCTGGGGAATACCGCGCACCGCGTTAAAGCCGTAGCGGTCTTTTATAAATGACAGGAAGGTGTAGCCGCCGCCATAATAAGGGGCCGTGCCGCAAGCGCCGCAGGTCCAGCCGTCAAGCTGCGAAGACGGTTTTGCCATATACGCCCCGTCCAGCCCGTTGGCCGAATAACCGTTTAAGACCTGCGAGAGGACGCTGCTGCCTTCGTTCAGCCACACTTCCTGGTCCGGCAGCGAGTGGCTGTTTATCATATGCTGGAATTCGTGGGCCAGGGTCGCAAGATAACTGTCGCCCAGGTTCTTGGACGGGTCAATAAAAAACATCTCGCGCTCGTTGCTGCTCGGGTTGATTGACTGCATAAGCAGGTCGTCCGAACTGAAATACCCGGCGGCGATTTTTAGCGGCGTATTTAATATTACAAGATGCGGGTCGTTATCCACGCCCGGCGAATCTTCGGGGCCAAAATACTGGCGGGTGGTCGGGTAAATTGTGGTTTCGAACTGGTTGGCCCACTTTACAAAATTATTTTTGTCCAGGGTTGTCAGGCGGTTGTCTAAAAACATATAGACATGGGGCGTGACCGCGACCGCCGTCGCCCTGACCTTTGTGTTAACTTTTAATTCCAGGTCGGCCACGTTGAAATTTTCCTGGTCGCCCACCTGGTAAGTGCGCTTGGTCGTGGTGCGCCGCAGGTTGGGCGAGATTCCTTTAAGGCGGGCGTAAACGGCGTAAGTATCGCGGCGGGGCGGGTAGTATCCTTGACGGCAAACTCGGTCAGGTAAGCGCCGGGCGGCGGGGCGGTATCGGGGGTTGTGGTAGAAGTTTGGGCCAGGGCGTTTGGCCGGGCCGCGCCGCCCAGGCTTATCGCCAGCAGCAAACCGGCCACGAGGGCAGCCCACCCCCTGAAAAATGGTTTCTTTTGCATAAAATCCGTTGTTCTCAGAAAAGTTTACCCTGTTCTAAATTTTCAGCCGTATCGCCCGCCAGTTTGTCGGCTGCCGCGACCGGGAAAGGCTCAGCGCTCCCGGCGAAATTGTGCGCGCCCCGGGTAGTTTCCGGCAGGCGGTAGCCGCGCAGGCATTTCTGGACAAAATCAACCGCGGTCGGCAGGTCAATTTTGTGGCCGATTGAGATAATCAGGGGATTGGTCCGTACTTTCGAACGCAAGGCCATCCCGAGGACTTCTTTGGTCTTGTAGTCGAGGATGGGTTGCTGGTCGCCGGGGTTCGGACCGAGTTTTTCCCTGTCGAAGCGGCCCCACAGCACCGACTTGGCGCACCCCAGGGCGGGGCGGTCCAGGAAGACCCCCAGGTGACAGGCAATCCCGAAGCGGCGGGGATGGGCGTAACCCTGGCCGTCCACCATAAAAAGGTCGGGCATTTCTTTGAGGCGGTCCACCGCGTCGAGGATAAGGGGCATTTCGCGGAAGGAAAGCAGCCCTGGCACATAAGGAAACTCTATTTTGCGGGTCGCCACCGCCCGGTCCACCACTTCCAGGCCGGGGAAAGTCAGCACCACGATGGCGGCCTGACCCTCGTCTTTCAGGGAGCAGTCGATTCCGGCGACGGTCTTGATATCTTCAGGCGCAAAGCCGTTGGTCTTCTGGACCCGGTCACGCAATTCGTTCTGAATTTTAGCGGCTTCCTCGGGTGTAACGTCCCAGCGGTGCAAAGTTAAATAGCGGGGCAAGAAAAGTTTCCTCCTGCGCACAGTTTACCCGCTAAAAAAGGTTAAGGCAAGCCTGAAAAGTTAAAGTCGCCTGAAGAATTTAGCCTATGTTTGACTATCTTTGCGCCCTAAAGGATAATAACGAAACCTTTGCACCGCATAACGTTAAACGTTGAACGTGCAATAGGCCGCGTTAGGCTACTACCAAAAAGAACTGAAAAGTTAAGCCGGGTGTACAAACAGCCTTTTAACTCGCATTTTGGGTTTAACGTTCTGCTGTCGGGAATATAATTCCCTCCCACAGGTGAATAGTTACTAACTTTCTACGTTTAACGTTTAACAATGGAATTTTTAATGTCCTCCAGCAATAATTTCGACCCCACCGCCAATACCGAAACTCGCCCTGATAACTTGTTATATGAGGAAAACCCTTTGCGCCTGGATGATACAGTCGAGCCGGGTTTGAATTCGACGCCGGTCGCTTATACTGCCCCGGCGGATGCCGGAATCCCTTCCGCCGAACATCCTACCGAAACGGCAACCGGGACCGGCGGAATTATCCGGGCGGCCATGCTTATATCGCTCGGCAACATCCTGACCCGTATCTTTGGGCTGGGCCGCTCGGTCGTTTTAGCCTCGATTGCCGGGACCGGGGCCGCGGCTCTTGCCTTTAATGTCGCCGATAACGTCCTCTCGATTTTCTTTGATTTGCTGGTCAGCGGCGCGATTAGCTCGGCCCTGGTGCCGGTCTTAAGCCGCTACGCCAACCGCACCGCCCCTGAAGAACGCCAGGAGTTCTGGCACATCGTCAATACCTTGCTGACGCTTGGGCTGGTCTTTTTGTTGAGCGTGCTGGTCCTTTTGCAGCTTATTGCCAACCCGCTCTCCGACTTCATGACCTCCAGCCAGACCGAAGCAGACGTTAAAGAGCTAACGCCTGGCCTGGTTCGCATCATTCTGTTCGGGATTGTCTTCCTGGGCGTATCCTCGATAATGATGGCGACCTTGCAAGCGCTGCAACGCTTCGCCTGGTCGGCGTTATCGCTGGCCGCCCGTAACGCCAGCGTGATAGTGATTGCCCTGGTCTTTAGCCAGTGGGGGGTGTGGAGCATGGTCGTCGGCGTGGTTATCGGCACCTTTATGCTGGTGGTCCTACAAGCGCCCGGCCTGCGCGATATGCCCTTGCGACTCTCGTTCGACTGGAAGCACCCCGCCGTACGGGAAATTCTAAAACTTTACCGGCCTATTTTCCTGGGTCTGCTCATCACCAGTTCGGTTTTGATTATTGACCGGTCGCTGGCGAGTTCGACCGGGGTGCGGAGTATCCCGGTGATGGGTTACGCCACGACCCTGCAACAGTTCACCTTAGGGCTGGTCGGCAGCGCGATTTCTATCGCTATCCTGCCGACGCTCTCCCGGCAGGCCGCCAATACCGACCTCCGCGAATACATGACGACCCTGATGAACGGCCTCAAACTGTTGCTGGTGTTGATTCTCCCGGCGATGCTCGGCCTGCTGGCAATCGGCCTGCCGGCCATCCGGCTGATTTTCGAGAATGGTAAATTTACCGAGGCGGACCGCTGGCTGACCTTTTTCGCCCTGCTCGGTTATCTGCCCGGCATCCCGGCGGCGGCTATTGACCAGATGCTTATTTTCTCGTTTTACGCCCGCAAGAATACCCTCACCCCGGTGCTGGTCGGGGTCGTTTCGAACCTGGTTTACCTGGGGGTAGCGCTGCTTTCGGTCCTTGTAATCCAAACCGGTATGATGGGGCTGGTGGTTGCCAATTCACTCCAGCAGGTCGTCCATATGAGCATCATGTTCTGGTTGCTGCGCCGTCAATTTGGCGGCCTGGGCGGGCACGGCCTCTACCGCACGGCCTTGAAAGCTCTCCTGGCCTCGGTCTTTTTGCTGGTCTGCGCTTACTTTGCCAGCGGTCTTGTAACGCTTGCGCTGGGCGAATCCGGCAAAATTGTTAACCTGGTAACGGTTGTCGTGGGGATTGGCGCGGGCGGAGTGGCCTATATATTCGCTTTAAGGGTGTTGCAGGTCAGCGAAATGAACGAGGTCTGGCAGGCTGTTGCCCGCAAGATTTTTAAGAAATAACGAGAAATAAAATAAAGCCGGTGGCCCTTGACCGGCTTTTAATTTTGGGTTATATTAGAACAAATGATTTATTATCGGTGGTAAATTAGCTTGGTATTACGCAACTGTCCCGCAAAATCGGATAAATGAGCATGCAAGGAGAATTTCTCATGGCGACTGCTTTCCAGGTAACTTTTGACTGCGCCGACCCGGCTAAGCTCTCAGAATTCTGGGCTAAAACGCTCGGCTACCGGCTGGATACCCCGCCCCAGGGTTTTGCTTCCTGGCCGGATTTTCTCAAATCCATGAATGTACCCGAAGAAAACTGGAATGATGCTTCGGCCATCATTGACCCTGAAGGGGCAGGTTCACGCATTTATTTCCAGAAGGTGCCCGAAGGCAAGGCCGCTAAAAACCGCCTTCATCTCGATGTCAGGGCCGGCGGCTCCAGGGGAACACCTGACGAGGAACGCCGCCAGCGCATCTACCAGGAAGCCGAACGCCTTAAAGGTCTGGGCGCGACCCATTTGCTGGATTTTGACCGGCAGGGTGAATTCTGGGTGGTTATGCAAGACCCCGAAGGCAACGAGTTTTGTTTGACTTAAAAGTATAAAAAATAAAAGACCCCTGTCACACCGGCAGGGGTCTTTTATTTTAAATTTAGCTGCCGCTCTGATTGAGCGCCTGGTCGAGGTCTGCCAGGATGTCGTCAATCGTTTCGAGGCCAACCGAAAGCCGGATGAAGTCGGGCGTAACCCCGGCCGCGAACTGCTCCTCGACGTTTAGCTGCGAGTGGGTAGTGCTGGCCGGGTGAATAACCAGCGATTTGGCGTCGCCCACGTTCGCCAGGAGCGAGAACAGCTTCAGGTTGTTAATGAACTTTTTACCCGCTTCCAGGCCGCCCTTGATGCCAAAGCCCAGGATAGCCCCATAGAGGCCGTTACGGTGGTACTTTTTCGCCAGGGCGTAGCCGGGAGCGTCTTCCAGGCCGGGATAGTTCACCCATTCCACGTTCGGGTGTTTTTGGAGGAACTGGGCGACGGCCAGGGTGTTCTGGCTGTGGCGTTCCATCCGCAAAGGCAGCGTTTCCAGACCTTGCAGGAACAGGAACGAGTTGAACGGGCTGACGGCCGGACCCAGGTCGCGCAGCAGTTGGACCCGCAACTTGAGAATATAAGCCATCGGTGTCAGGTCGCCAAGCTGGCTGAAAGTCAAACCGTGATAGCTGGGGTCGGGCTGGCTGAAGCCGGGGAATTTGTCGGTGTTATAGTCGAACTTACCGCCATCCACAATGACCCCGCCAATGCTGGTGCCGTGCCCGCCAATGAACTTCGTGGCGGAGTGGATTACAATATCCGCGCCCCATTTGATAGGATTAACCAGGTAGGGGCTGGGGAAGGTATTGTCAATAATAAGCGGGATGCCGTTTTCGTGGGCCAGGTTTGCCACCGCTTCAATGTCGAGGGTTTCCAGTTTGGGGTTGCCGACCGATTCAGCATAGATTGCTTTTGTTTTTGGCGTTATGGCCTGGCGAAAATTATCCAGGTTGCTGGGGTCAACGAACTTAACATTGATGCCAAGCTTTGCGAAAGTGTAGTGGAACAGGTTATAAGTGCCGCCGTACAGGTTAGACGAACTGACAATTTCGTCGCCCGCTCCTGCGATGTTCAGGACAGCCAGCGATTCGGCAGCCTGCCCGGAGCCAACCGCGACCGCGCCGATGCCGCCTTCCAGCAGGGCCACGCGCTGCTCGAAAACATCGGTAGTCGGATTCATAATACGGGTGTAAATATTGCCGAACTCTTTAAGGCCGAAAAGGTTGGCGGCGTGTTCGGTGTCGTTAAATACAAATGAAGTAGTCTGGTAAATTGGCACGGCCCGCGAATTGGTAGTCGCGTCAACGACCTGTCCACCGTGTAAAGCGAGCGTTTCAAAACCCTGTTGCCTGGTTTCGCTCATGGTAATCTCCTTTTGGCTCTAATTTTTATCTCTAAAACCTGCACTTTGTAGATAAAGTTTATCTAGTTTTACTAGATTAAACCCGTCCTTAAAATTTGTCAAGCTTTTAAAAGCCGCCCTGAATAAAGGTTATTGCCGCCTGGTTGGTATTAGTAAAGTGTTAATTTATATATGGAGGCCGGGCCGGGCCGGAGGGCTAAAACCCTATTTGACCCAGCCCTTCTTTTGCAGCACTTCCAATCCGAGCAAGGAAATCGTCACCTGTTTGGTAACAGGGTCGAAGGCGAACTTGGCTCGCTCGAAATACTGGTAGACTGTTTCCTTGCCTTCGGCGTTCTTCTCGGTAAATTCCTCGGTTATCGGGTAGCCGAAGCGCGAAAGGCCGCCGTTATTCTTCCAGAAATCGAAGAACGCGCCTTTTAAGAGGTGTTTGGTCTGGTCGAAATACTGCTGGTCGTCGGTGGTAACGGCGAAGCGGCCCGGCGGGAAGAAGCGGCCTTCAATCGCGTCGTAGCCTATCAGGGCGGTACGGACATCGTCTTTCGGAGTAGGCTGCTCAAATTTCACTCGCTCGAAATACTGAACCAGCTTGTTTGTCTTGGTGCGCGGGTCGTACTCGGTAAACTGCTCGGTCAGGGGATAGCCGTAAAAATTCAAACCGTTCAGGTCCGGGCGGAACCAGGTTTTCCTGAAATCACCCTGCAGAAAATGGCCTGACTCTTTGATATAAACTTTGTCAGGGTTAGCTTTAGCGTCAGCGTCGCTGGGCGCGGGAAGTTTGTCGGCCGGGTTAACCCCACCGTAAGCGGTAAAGTCGGGTAAACCGGTCGCTCCCGGTATGACGGCCACCACGTCGCTGCCAAAGTCGCGGTTTTCATAACGAGCTAACCGGCCATCGCTCCCGACCGCGTAAAGCATGGTCGAGCGCAAGCCGCTGACCGAGTTGGCGGCGCTGTTGGTTGTGACCGCCGTCAGGGAGGGCATAACTGTCAGGCTTGCTTGCATCGGGTCGCTGCCAAATAGCGGGTTGATTTCGCCGGTCGCCATCTTCTGCCAGCTCTGGCCGTCAGTGTTGCGATAAAAACCGTCCCGGGTAGCGGCATAGACCAGGCCGGACACCGCCGGGTTAGCGTCCGTAGTCAGGGCATAAACCCCGGTCGCGGGCAGACCGCTGGAGACAGGTTGCCAGGTGGTCTGGTCGGTTGAGAGCCGCCACAGGCGGTCGCCATTTCCGGCGTAGACGTAATTTCCAGCCGCGATTAAGAGGACGGTAATCTTGCCGCTCGGGTCGGGTCCGGTGCCTTTATCCGGCCCCCAGGGACCGGCGTGGCCCCAGGTCTTGCCGCCATCGCTGGAATATTTCACCCTGGCCCAGTCGGGGCTGTTGCCGCCGGAGACATAGGCAGTTCCCATGTAGAGGTTTTGCGGGTTGTTGGTATCCAGGGCCAGCGTGACAATTTCAAGGTTATCCGGCAGGGCGTTAGCAGCAGGGGCCGTAAAATTCTGCCCGCCGTCGCTGCTGTGGTAGACCGTGGCGCGCGGCCCGGCCACGCCCACATAAATATTCTTGTTGGAAGCGGCCAGGGCATTTATCGGGCGGCCTGTCAGGCCAATATTTTTCCAGGTCTTGCCGTTATCGGCGCTTTTGAACAGGCCCGCGCGGTCGGTCCCCAGGTAAAGCCCTTTCTCCGCATCTTCCCGGTCGTAGACTATCGCCGTCACATTCTTGCCCTTGAAATCGGCGACCTCGGCCCAGGTCTTACCGCCGTCGGAAGAGCGGCGCAGGCCGTCGGCCATCGCGGCAAACAAAACCTGGTAATCGGCAGGAGTGGCCGCCAGGTTGTAAAGGATAGGCCGGGCTTCAAAAGGATTGCTGATGGCCGCGCTATTCCCGGCGCTGGCGGCTGTTGTAACAGCCGGGCTGACACTGGGCCGGGCGGTCGGCGCCGGGGCGGTGGAAGTCGTGGTAGCCGGACCGGGCAGTCCACCCGTCGCGCTGGTGAGAGCCAGCGCGCCCAGACCGGCCAGTATTACCAGTATTACCAGCCCGGCTAATAGACCGCGCCAGGACTGCCGGGGTTTTTGCGGGCCTGGCTGGTCGGACCGTTCTGATTTTTGTACTTCAGGACGTTGTTGTTTGGGAGAAAAGGTGGAACTTGCCATGATTGAGGGAAACTTACCTTACTTGACTACTTCTGGAATTATTGAACCGCCTGCAGATTGGGCCGTCCTTCCAGGACTTTCTTCAAATTAACCAGGGTTTGGACTGTGTTCTTTTCGATTTCTCTTTCCATGACCAGTTTGTCCATTAACCGGCCCAGGAAACTACCCGGCAGCGTATAGTCGCTGGCGAAAGTCACTTCTGTCCCGCCATCGGCGTTTGGTTTAAACTGCCAGGTGGAAGTGCTTTTTACCCCTTCGGTGGAGCGCGAGACAAACTTTCGGTTCGGCTCGAACTCGATTATTTCCAGGGTGGTTTTGTATTGAACGCCAAACATGGTCCCGGCAGCCTCGACCTTTGCGCCTTTGCCCCGGTCCAGCGGACCGACCGACTGGAATTTAGTAAAGTTGGGCATAAATTTCAGGCCGTTTTGCGGGTTCGCCACAAAATCAAAGGCGACCTCTACCGGGACAGCAATATCAATAGCTTTAACGATTCCAGCCATTTTTTCCTACCCCTCTTAAAAAATTAAATGAGCCAACTCGTTAGTCTCAGACAAACCACATACAGGACTGGCCCATTATACCCCATCACAAGCAAGCGTGTCATTAAAAACTTAATCGTAGAGCCATAAACCGGGCTAAATTAATATTTTACTAAGTTAAACCAACCGAAAGGGGGCTAACTTGTTAAAAGTTAGCCCCCAAAAATAGAAAGAGTTAGCCCTCCATGGTGCTGATGTCCCCGGTCGGCTCACCCAGTTCTTTGGCCCGGATAACCCGGCGCATGATTTTGCCGGAGCGGGTCTTCGGCAGCGACGGCGTGAATTCCAGTTCGTCCGGCACAGCCACCGGCCCGACATTGGTCCGCACGTGCAGTTTGAGTTCCTTCATCAACTCGTCGCTCGGTTCGTAGCCGTCCTTCAGGATGACGAAAACTTTGACGTGTTCGCCCTTAATCTCATCCGGCTTGCCAATCGCGGCGGCTTCGGCTACCGCCGGATGGCTGACCAGGCTCGACTCGATTTCCATTGAACCGAGGCGGTGCCCCGAAACCTTGATAACATCATCCACGCGCCCCTGAATCCAGTAGTAGCCGTCAGCGTCTTTGTGAGCGGCGTCCCCGACGAAGTAGACATTTTCGATAGTGTTCCAGTAGGTTTCGTAGCGGGCCGGGTCCTTGTAAATCGTCCGCATCTGGCTGGGCCAGGGCTGGCGGATAATCAGGAAGCCGCCCCGTTCGCTGCCAACGCTGTGGCCGTCTTTGTCTACCACGTCCGCCTCGATGGTCGGGAACGGCCAGCTTGCGCTGCCCGGCTTGAGCGGCAGGGCGATAGTCGGGGTAATCATTATAGCGCCGGTCTCGGTCTGCCACCAGGTATCCATAATCGGCAGTTTGTTCGCCCCGATATTCTTGCGGTACCAGATCCAGGCTTCCGGGTTAATCGGTTCGCCGACCGTACCCAATAACCGCAAACAACTCAGGTCGTGCTTTTGCGGCCATTCCTCGCCTTCGCGCATCCGGGCGCGAATAGCAGTCGGCGCGGTGTAAAGGATGCTTATTTTGTACTTCTCAATCAGACTCCACCAGCGGTCCGGTTCCGGGAAGGTCGGGATGCCTTCAAACATCACCGTGGTCACGCCGGTCATAAGCGGGCCGTAAATCACATAGCTGTGGCCTGTTACCCAACCTACGTCGGCGGTACACCAGAAAACATCGTCCGGCTTAATATCGAAGACGAGCTTAGTAGTGGCATAAACTCCGACCGCGTACCCGGCCTGGATATGGACCACGCCTTTCGGCTTGCCGGTCGAGCCGCTGGTGTAGAGGATATAGAGCATATCCTCGCTGTCCATCGGTTCGGCGGGCACTACCACGTCTTCGTCGAACTCGGCCAGGACATCTTTCCAGAAAATATCCCGCCCGGCTTTCATGTTGCAGTTATTGTTGAGGCGTTGGGCCACGATGACCTTCTGGATGGTGGGGGTCCCGGCCACGGCTTCGTCGGCGATTTTCTTGAGATCCACCAGTTTGCCGCCCCGGTAGTTGCCGTCGGCTGTTATCAGCAACTTCGCTTCGCAGTCGTTAATACGGTCCCGCAGGGCGCTGGCGGCGAACCCACCGAATACAACCGAGTGAACCGCTCCCAGGCGGGCACAAGCCAGGACAGCGTAGAGTTGTTCGGGGATGGCCGGCATGTAGATGGCAACCCGGTCGCCCTTTTTGAGGCCAAGTTTTTTCATGGCGGCGGAAAGGCGGTTGACCTCCTGGAACAGTTCGCCATAGGTGATAGTCCTGGTCGAGCCGTCGTCGCCTTCCCAGTGGTAAGCAACTTTATTCTCGGTCGGGGTGCCGATATGGCGGTCCAGGCAGTTATAGGTGATATTAAATTTGCCGCCGGTAAACCATTTGAAATAAGGTTTTTGAGAATCGTCCAGCACCGTATCAAACGGCTCGAACCAGTGTAATTCTTTGGCCTGGTCGCTCCAGAATTCTTCCCGGTTAGCCAGAGACCATTCGTAAAAATCTTTGTAGTCTGAAAAGCCTTTCTTTTGCATGTAAGCGTAGATGTTAGAATTTTCGACTACTGCCTGGTCTGGAGTGAAAACCCGGTTTTCGGTTAAAACATGATCGGTTGAATCAAATTTGAAGTTATTAGACATAAGCGAGAAGTTCCTCCTTCTATCGAAGCGGCGCTTTCAACGGTGGACAGCGCCTTTTTCCTTTGATGCAATTCGCCCGGTACACCTGCAACCAGGAAGTTTAAGAGCAGACCTAACGCCAATCCGCTGAAAGAATTTCCCTCGTTGCCTTACCGAATCAGGGATTCCGGCCTGTAGTTGCCAAAAGTCGTCCAAAAGTTCATCCAAAAGGTTGCGCCAGTAGGGTTAAAGAAAAACGGTTAGCTCAATTATAGTTTAGGCTCTGGTAAGTTTCAATCGCGCAACGGTTTAGGTTCTGGCCTGGCTGTCTTTATGCTATAATCAAAATCGCTATCCTTTCGGGGCAGGCTATTCTTTATTAGGACTTTCGCTTGAAACATTTATTTTGGGTTTGATTTCCTCGTATCCCGAAGGTTTATCAGGTTCAAAGCGAAAGTCGTGTTTATATGAGGGAGTTTAAAGCCGATGAGCGTGCGTGTCATAAAGGAAATCATTTTTATCGCGATGGGCGACGAGAATTTGCGTTATAAGTTAATTTTCGAGCCGGACGAAACTCTGAGCCAATACGACCTGACCCAGGAAGAAATAAAGGCTCTACGCATGGGCGACAAGGAAAAGCTGGTCAGCATGGGCCTGGAAGCGAACCTGGCCCAGTACGGCCAACTGCTGTTTTCCAAACGCCGTTAGAAAAGTAGTTAGTAACCGGCAGCCGGTAAAACTTTCGAGTATTAAAGGCAGCGTATTATCTACTTCCTACCGTCATTACTCCGAAAACCGGCTTGAAAAGTAACTCAGAGGGTAAAAGGATGAGCGATAACTGTTCGCCCAACATGGACCGGGGCAAGGGTAAATGGCGCGCGACCGTCGTTAAAGCGCCTGGACGGGATGCTAAACTGGCAAACCAGTCTTACGACCGGGAACTGGCGGCAGTCTTGCGCACGCGCGATGTCTTTCGTTTCCGCAATTTTCTGGCGGCGTCAGGTCGGGCTTTACCCGATGAAATGATGCTCGATACCCTCAAAATGGCAACCCTCATGCACCAGGCTATCCTTGGCCTGACCGAACTGGCCGATATTCACGATTTCTCCCGCCAGTGGCTGGCCGATAACACTTTTGTCCCTTCCAATAACCAGAGCCTGACCGAAGCGGCCAAACGCCAGCCCGGCGTGCCGCCCCCGGCTCCCGGCAAACGCTCTATCTCGTTGCGGGCAATTCCTCTACGGGATAAAGCAGACCTTAACTGAACTTTTTTTAATATTAGGCTCAAAGTTTGTTTATTGACTTTATATGTGAAAATAGGTACAATTAAACCCTAAAAGAATATTGAAACCTGACCTTCAGGGCATGGTGCGGCTTGAAAAAGCCAATTCCTGACCGGCGGTATAGCCCGCGAGCTTCAAGTCTTAAATGCGGCGAAGCATGACCCGGTGAAACTCCGAGGCCGACAGTAATAGTCTGGATGAAAGAAGGTAACGGCGCGGCGTTAGGCTGCTCTTTTCCTGATTTTGCAATACCTTGAAGGTAATCATCCCCCAATGATTACCTTTTTTGTTTGCATTTTCTTCGGGTGCGAGAGGGCGTAGCGGGGTATTGCTGTTACCCGCTATGCCCTCTTTTTATATTTATAAATTTTTTCCGGGATTGGAAACTATTATGATGACCGGTAGTAAAAGCAAAAATAACTTAAACCTGCTTAATAAAACAACTCTTGATAGCGAACTCCCCGACTCAACCGAACCTGAAGCGGCCAACCGCCTGAATCCCGCCGGGGCGAACATCCACCAAAGCGGGGCCGTTACCGTAAAAGAAACCCGGCCGCGCCTGGTGCTGGGCCGGTTGTCGTTTCTATCAGCCGCGCTAACCGGGCTGGTCCTGCTGGGACTCTGGCAACTTCTGGCAACGGCCCAGGTCTACCCGGCTTATATCCTGCCTTCGCCGGAGGCAGTCTTCGACCGCTTCGGGGAAACCCTCGCGAACGGGTCGCTCTGGAAACACATCGGCACGACCACCTCGGAAGCCTTGCTCGGCTTTGCCCTGGCTTTTGTAGTGGCGGGCCTGCTGTGTTACCCGGTGGCGCGGTCGAAACTGGTTGCCACCCTTTTAAACCCGCTCCTGGCCGCGACCCAGGCGGTACCCCTGATTGCCCTGGCCCCCCTGCTGGTGCTGTGGTTCGGCTTTGGCTTACTACCTAAAATTATTACCTGCGCCCTGATTGTTTTCTTCCCGCTCCTGCTCAACGCTGTGTCGGGACTGCGCGGGATTGACCCCACGCTGCGCGAAGCGGCGGCGGTCTTCGGCGCGACGCGCTGGCAGGCCTTCCGGCTGGTCGAACTGCCCCTGGCGTTGCCGACCCTGCTCACAGGCATCAAGATTGGCCTGACCATTTCGATAACCGGGGCCGTCGTCGGTGAGTTTATTACCGCCGAGTCGGGACTGGGCTATCTGTTGAACCTGGGTCGGGGCCAGTTCGATACGGCGCTGGTCTTTGTAGCCCTGCTGACCCTGGCCTTTATCGCCATCCTGGCTTATGCCCTGGTGACGCTGCTTGAAAAAATCTTACTGAGCTGGCAATAAATATTACCGGCCGGTTGGCGGACTGTCCGGCCTTTAACCGGCAAAAATATCTAAAAGTATTCATACAGCTATGAGAGGATGAACTATGCGTCTCATTACAATAATAAATTCTTCAAAAAACGCTGCTTTTTTGGCCTTACCGGGCCTGGCGCTTTTGTTGAGTTTGCTGCTGGCGGCTTGCGGCGACGCTACCGCTTCTTCCAGCCCGGCGGCGACAACAGTCTCAACTACATCCGCGGCTGGAACCACAGGTGCGACCCCCACCGCGACTGCTGCCGCTGCTACGGGGACAGGCGGCAAGCAGGCCGTAACCCTGGCGCTCAGCTATATCCCGGATGTGCAGTTCGCGCCTTACTACGTGGCCCAGGATAAAGGCTATTTTGCTAACGAAGGGCTGGCCGTTACCTTTCAGCACGGCACCATTGATAATCTGATGGGCCTGGTAGGCCAGGGCAAGATACAGTTCGCCCTTGCCAGCGGCGACGAGGTTATCCAGGCCCGCGCCGGGGGTATCCCGGTCCGCACCGTCGCCACTCAGTACCAGAAATACCCGGTCGCCCTGGCCTCGCTCAAAGGCAAAGGCCTGACCACCCCGGCTTCGCTGAAAGGCAAAACTATCGGTATTCCCGGCCAGTTTGGTTCGACCTATATCGGCCTCAAGGCGCTATTGGCAGCGGCAAACCTGACCGAAGATGATGTGAAAGTGACCACGATTGGTTTTACCCAGCGCGAGGCTATCTCCCAGGGCAAGGTGGACGGCGCGATGGTCTACTCGATGAATGAGCCGGTCCAGCTTGCGAAGGCCGGGGTAGCTGTGGACGTTATCGAGGTTTCCAGCGTGACAAACCTGGCTTCGGTCGGTCTGATTACCAGCGATTCCATGATAAGTTCGAACCCGCAACTGGTTCAGAAAATGGTCCGGGCCATCCAGCTTGGTATTCGCGACACTATTGCTAACCCGGACGCCGCTTTTGATAGCACGATTAAAGTCGCCCCCGATGCTAAAGGCACCGACCCCGATTTGTCGAAACAGGTCTTGAAGGAAATGGTCAAGTTCATGACTTCCGATGCCGTCAAAGGCCAGCCTTTCGGCTATAGCGACCCCAAACTCTGGGAAACTTCCGCCCAGTTCTTGCTCGATACGAAGCTCATCCGCACCAAAGTTGACCCTGCTACCGCTTTCACCAACGACTTTATTAAGCCCGACCAGGGCAGATATAGCCAGGTCTGAAAGGGCTGTCTTCTATAGAAACCAGCCTGGCGGCCAATCGTTTTCTATACGGGGAGGCGGCCCATCTAATATTGCTAGTTGGGCCTTTGTCACTTATAATCATTGAAACGTAATCTTTAACTTTATAATTATTGCGGCTTTCGCTTTTCAGGCTGGAATCCTTTGAGTTACAAAGGCCAGTTTTACCCTAATTCGGCAGGCGAGAGTCCAGGTTTTGAAAACTTAAATTTATGACTTACGCAGGCGCGACTCTTAATAACCGCTATAAATTGGAAAGAAAGGTCGGGGAAGGTGGTTTTGCCACGGTCTTCCAGGCCACCGATTTGTTGCTGGGCCGGACGGTCGCGGTAAAAATCCTGGATAACACCTCGGCTGCCGATAAAGAGATGATGGGCCGCTTTCAACTGGAAGCTCGCGCCGTGGCCGCGCTCGACCATCCGAACATTTTAACCGTCCACGACTTCGGCCTGTTGCCGAACAGCGCCTTTCTGGTGATGCCTTTTATCGCGGGGGGGCCGCTTTCGGCCCTGCTGCGTTCGCGCCGCCTGACGCTGGAAGAAATCGCGGAATACCTCGAACAAATCGCCGCCGCCCTGGATAACGCGCACAAAATGGGCATCGTGCACCGGGACGTAAAGCCCCAAAATATCCTGGTCCGCAGCAAGCACTCGCTGGTCCTGACCGACTTCGGGTTTGCCAAAATGTTGCAGGATGTCAACGCCGAGGCCGCTACCAGGGCGCTCGGCACCGTCCATTATGTCGCCCCGGAGCAGGTTAAAGGGTTGGTGAGCGCGGCCAGCGACCAGTATTCGCTGGGAGTGCTGCTCTACCAGATGGTTTCAGGTTCGCTGCCTTTTAACGGTACGCCCCACGACATGATTTCGGGCCACGTCAATAAGCAGCCGCCTTTGCTGGCCGGACAACCTTCAATGGCCGGGATTAATCCTCTAATTGTAGAGAATATTGACCGGGTTTTACAGCGCGTCCTGTCAAAAGTCCCGGCTAACCGGTTTCCTTCCTGTGAAGCCCTCTACCTGGCCTACAAAGAAGCTATCGGCCTGCCGCCGCAACTGCCTAATCCTGTCCCGGCTTATACTCCTCCCAATGAGGATAAGACCATGTTGCGTGACCCCGGGATTTATCCTCCCGCCAACAAAGCCGCCCCCACTTTTCCCCAGGCCATCCATATTGCGGCGCCGGTCCAGGCCCAGCCTGACCCTGATCTGCGCCCGGAGCTTAACCTGCCGGGTTCCGGTTTTGAGCCGACCGTCCTCTACCCGCCCTCGAACCCGACCCTGGGACCGTCTTACTCGGTGCGCTCCAACCCGCAGACCGCTCGTTCGCCGGAAATGGTCCGCGCTCCCCGCCTGAATGTGCGGACCGAGCCTGACCAGCACTTAAATTTAAGTTTCGAGCTGACCGGGGAAGCCCTGAAACTTGGCCGTGAACTCGATAACCATTTGAAAGTGCCGCTTTCGACGGTTTCTCGCCACCACGCCACCCTGTACCGGGTCGGCCCGGTCGGCCCCGGCATGACCTACAAGATTGTTGATAACAATAGCCGCAACCAGCTAATCTTTCGCGGTCAAATTATTAGCGAACATATTTTGCAAGATGGCGACGTTATTGAAATCGGCAAAAAGGGTTACGGCGAGTACGTGGTTTTTCTAACCTACATCGGGCCGGTCTTCCGCTAATCCTTCCCTGATTCTCAAATTATAAGCCCCCGGGCTGGTTTTGGGGTGTGTTAATTTCTCCTACCTCTTGTCAAGGCATGCTATAATTTTCATGCGATAAAGTATAAATCGCCTGGAAAGATTTTAGAATGGCGCTTCATTCTGCCCGTCCTCCCTGCTAATTAACAGGGAAAATCTCTCGAATTTACCGGACCTACTCCCCCAACCGCAGGTATTTTTCACTATTCCCCTTAAAATCAAACTCACTTCCCGATGACCTGGACGGCGCTTGACGCCGGTTTTTCGCGTGCCCGGAAATTTGTTTCCAGGCCCGCGCCCCTCCATTCCGGTCCTTTTTTCAGCCAACCAACCAAGCAGAAGAAAGAACTGGAATGGAATATATTTGTGGTAAACGGACCGGCCATATGGACGGTTTAGCCCTCGCTGCCCGGTTAGCCGGGTACGGCGAGATTGGCCTTGACCTGGGTACGGGCGACGGCCGCTATGTCGAGCAACAGGCCCGCCAGAACCCGGGCAAATTCTTTATCGGCCTTGACGCCTGCCGCGAGAACCTGGCCGAAGTATCCCGGAAAGCTCCGGGTAACAGCCTGTTTTTAATTGCTAACGGTGAAAATTTGCCGGTGGAGTTAACCGGGCTGGCTGACACTATTACGCTCAACTTCCCCTGGGGCAGCCTGTTGGATGGTCTTTTCGGGAAGGGGTCGGAACTTGTGGCCGGGTTGCGAATGGCCGCGAAGCCCGACGCTCGGTTGGAGTTGCGCCTTAACGAAAGCGCTATCCGCCAGGCCGGGCGAACGCTTGAAACCGCCCGCGAACAGGTCGTCGCGGCCCTGCAAAGCGGCGGGTTTGAGGTAAATTTGGTCGAGGCAGTGGAGGTAGCCGGGCTAAAGAAGTTTCCTTCAAGCTGGGCCAGGCGGCTGGCTTCGGGCCGGGAAGGACAGGTGCTTCTTTTATCCGCTTGCTATACCGGGCAACAGGCAATTTACTTTGCAGAAAGTAAATCCGCTTAAAAAGCCTGGAAGATTTAATCTCCAAGAAAGTGTTCAACCTGTTTTGTGCTAAAATAGGTTGAACGCTTTTTCAAATGTTTTGCAAAGTACGAGAGGGAATATGCACCATTTGCAATTAACGGCGGTAGTTCATAAAGACGAAGATATGTACAGGCAGATATTTTGAGGGAAGATTTTCTAGCTAATCTTTAAAAACGGCTGCTTTCGTGTAGAAGGCAGCCGTTTTTATAATACACCCAACAACTTATTGGGTAGAGTCTTCCCTGAGTTTGTCCAGCAAAAAGCGGTCCCGGGCTTTTAACAAGTCCAGTCCGGCCTGTTCATCCCACCTGTAAAAACCCTGCCCGCTTTTGAGGCCGAACTCGCCCCGCACTATCATCTCGTCCCAGAGGGCCGGGGGTTGGGCCATGTTGGATAGGGCCGGGAAAAGATACTCCGAGATGCCGTGCCAGACATCGCCGCCGCCCAGGTCGGCTACCTTGAAAAGCCCCATAAAGCTCGACCGCCGGGCCAATCCCTTTTGAATCACCTGGTCGAGTTCCTCGACGGTTGCCACGCCCTGTTCCAGCAGGTAAAGACATTCCCGTAAGAGCGCGAATTGCAGCCGGTTCCAGATAATACCGGGCATCTCCTTGCGGACGCGGACAGGCGTTTTGCCCATGCCGAGCAGCAGTTGGTAGACTTCTTCCACGCGAGCGGGGTCGGCCAGTTCGCCGGGCGTCAGTTCGACCAGCGGCATCAGGTAAGGCGGGTTCCAGTAGTGGGTTCCCATCGCCCGGCCTGGATTTTTCAAGGGGCGGAAAATCTCGGTGATTACCAGGCTGCTCGTGTTCGTCAGAAAGAGCGTTCCGGGCGAACACCTTTCTTCCAACTCGGTGAAAAATTGTTGTTTGAGGCCCAGGCTTTCGGGGATATTCTCAACCACGATGGCCGCGTTTTGAAACAGGCCGGGCGCGTCCAGGCGGGCCGTTGCGAGGTTAGCCAGGGCCGCCTGATGCTTTTCAGCAGAAAGGAAGTTTTCGGCGGCCAGGAAACCAAGGGCGCTCTCGGCACGCTGGCGGGCAGCAGCTAACCTGGCAGGGTCGCGTCCGGCCAGGGTCACCCGGTGGCCGTGCCCGAGATAATCCACCGCTACACCCGGCCCCATCGTACCCGAACCCACGCACACCATTTCCAGCATCGTTCGCCGCCTTTTTGTTTACGGATTAATCTTTAACTTCCCGGAAGAAATGAATGCCCTCGATGTATTGGCGGGTATCCACGACCAACGTCCGGGCCAGCTTGTCGTGCCAGCCCTGTTTTAATGAATCCCACCCGGCCCACCAGAAGCCCCAGCCAAATAAAAACAGGCCGATAAAACCGCTAATTGTCGTGTTAAGGCCCAATCCAGCCGCAATCAAACCGACCACAGTTAGCCCTAAAA
>CADDZM010000056.1 GCA_902812345.1 Chloroflexota bacterium
GAAGCTAAAATCAACTGGCAATTCACTTGTGAGCAATCCCGGATCACTTTGCAACGGCTTTACCCTAAACTGGCTGATTTTGAAGAATTATCATAACTGTAAAGACTTACTTGACAGACTACTTAGTCGGTTATAACTCTTACTTCTTACAACAAAATAGCTATTGGGAATTGACCTTCCCATAACCTATTTTTAGGTCAACAATATTCGAGTTTGGCAGCGCTACTATCATTTTTGCGGATGAACAGATTGAAATTGATGACAATTCACCAGTTCCATTCAATTTGTAAATTAATGGCCCAAACCCTGGTAGGCTGATGATAATTGGAAATCACTTGAATCTGGCGAAAAAGCTGCTTGAGATAGTAACGCATAAATCGGGTAAGTTCCGGAGGCCATTCGGACAGAGGTTTGTCCAGCTCAGACCTGGCCGTCCTCCATTCTTCAAGAAAGGATCTAACCTGACCGGTGATTAGATTTTGTTCAGTAAGATTATTTAATTCAGTTTCAAGGTTCATTAGGGTTCCTTCAAGTTCCTCTTGTTCGGCAATTAACTTGAGGTTTAACTCCTGGTACTTCGGATAAGACAATCCTTCAAGGAGAGCGTTTTCAAGATTTACCTTTCGGCGAGGTAAATCTTCATTCAACTTCCGCCGGATTTCCGCCATTCTTTGTTCTAGAGCAGATAATTGTATTGAAAGGTTTCCGGTTTTAAGTCTGGAATAAAACACTTCCACATTGGTTGATTCCTGTACGGCTAGTAAATCAAGTTCCCTCCATATTAGCCCAAGTGTTAGAGGTACGTTTGAGCGGTTAGAAATGCAAGATTGGTGGTTCTCAAGATAGCGACCACATAGGAAATACCCTGATTTATGTTGGGTATGTGGATTAATATATTTCATCATTGATCCACAATATCCACATCTCAGTAAACCAATAACAGGGTTACGAGGGTTACCCCTTTGCCGCAAAGGTACTTTTAAACGTTCTTTGCGCTTGTCTTGAATTGCAAGGTAAGTTTCCCAATCCCATGGGTGCACATATTTATGATTGGATTGAACAATGGACTTACTATCCTGGTTCATCAGGATATGGCCGGATAATCTAACTTGCCGCCTATAAGTAATTTTTCCGGCATAAAAAGTGTTTCCTATCATTCGGGCAATGGTGGAGCGGCGCCAATGTTTACTTTTTCTGGTTGGTGCTCCAAGCTCGTGAATCCGGATTGTTACTTCCTGGAGACTAAGGTTCTCTTCCAAAATAAGTTTGGGTAAAAGTTCAAGAACCCAATATTCTTTTGGGTCTGGTACGGGAATGCGCTCAACCTTACCATTAGTAATTTGTTCTTCAATCATATAGCCGTAGGGTGGGTGTGAGAAAATGAAGCGGCCTGCTTCAACTTGTTGCTTTTTACCTGCCATAAGGCGGCGAGTGCGCTGGCGTTGGTCAACGGCCGATAACATTGCCTGCATACTGTGCATAAACAGACGGCTGTCATCCGCTTTAGGATCGAAATTCGCCGGGTCAATGGGAAGTGGTTTACTTAAATCCAGGACAGGTATGCGACACTCTTGTTCAAGAATAAAGATAATTGTATGATAAATATATTCAAGACGCGCTAGGCGGTCACCATTTGCTACTATTACAATATCAAATTTACTCGTCCTGGCATCGGCAAGTAATTTTTGTAAAAGAGGCCTTTCTTCGAACTTTTCACCACTGATACCCTCTTCCCGGTAGTCTCCTGTATAAGCCCAGTTATGCTCTTCGATAGCCCTCCCGGCCAATTGCTTTTGTTCGTCCAAGCTACTTTTAATAGTTATACTTCTTGTAACCACCTGATCAAATGTTGAAACTCGGCAGTAACTAACCGCTCTAATAGTGCTTGCCATGTGTAAGTTTCTCCAGAATTTTAAGAATTATAAGTTGGGAAAAGGGAAACTTTTGGCTTCCCCGGTTTATTTGGCTTTTGGTTACCTGTTTGGTGATTTTATTTGTATCAGGTAACGTAGGAGTTACAAAAATAATTTCTAAAAATATTATGGAATAGAATTTTTAGGTAAAGTTGTGGTAAACAGGCCATGATACCCTTAAGGGAGTGCTTACCACTTATCTTTT
This sequence comes from Chloroflexota bacterium, assembly GCA_902812345.1. Classification (GTDB taxonomy): domain Bacteria; phylum Chloroflexota; class Chloroflexia; order Chloroheliales; family Chloroheliaceae; genus 54-19. The sequence continues at coordinate 2,119 of CADDZM010000056.1, forward strand.
GCACAACAATAAAAGTTGACATAAACCAAAAACTCCAGTCAAATTATTTCAGAAATATCCTCCTAAAAGGCCTAATTCCTGAAAATGAGGTTTTGAAAGATGAACAAGAAGCAAATCGAACATATTCGTACCAGAATTCAGCGATCGAAAAAGGTCTACGGAATTATTTACTGGGTAAATGAACCCGGATCAGAGATGCCTTCAACAATTCAAAAAATCGGCGCTGATCTTGTTTTATTGCATAAGCGCCAGAAGGTTGGATGTAAAAATTAGTGTTGACTAGTCGGCACTAATTACTTTTTGAAAAGGCATGCCACCGCACATAATCTCTGGAACAAGACCAGCAGTATTAGTGATATAGCAAATGTAAGGAACATATGGCCAGTATAAATTGCTGTACATTGACCGGTAAATTTTTGCGCCACAAATGCAAAATTAATTAAAATCCCCCTTCAAATATTTCATTTACCCAAATAAAAGTTGTTCTTAATATGTAGTCCTTAAAACAAATCCCTACTGGTATTCCATCGGTACATTTCATTTTCATGAGCAAGCGAACCCGGCGGGGTCTTAAAAAGCTGCGGCGCGGCATGAATAACGTGCTGGACCAGGACATCAACCAGTTCGGGCAGCGGGTGGAGTTTTATGACGGTATCCCGGTCATCGTGGACGAAAACATCTCGGACGCTGAGACGGTTGGCACCAGCGCCGATTGTTCGCGGGTATACGCGGTCCAGTTCGGTTACGGGCAGGGCATTATGGGCCTGATGAACGGGATGATTCAGGCCGATGAAGTGGGCAACCTGGAAACAAAGGATGCTTACCGCACCCGGATTAAGTGGTACTGCGGCCTGGTAAATTTCCGGGATTTGGCCCTGGCGGCCCTGACCGGGGTCCGGCCTAATTAGGCGAATTTTTAATTATAACGCGGGGCGCACCTCATAATGGATGGCGTTCCGCGCCTGGAAAAGCGGTTGGGGGATAGGCCGGTAGGCAAACCACAGGGAGTCGCGAGGCGCCGGCAGGGGGCGGCCTGACTCAAGGGGGATTTTTCTCCGGCGATTTGCTTACCGGCCTATCCTCTAACCAGGTAGTGAGGTGACGTGGCATGACAACGCGGGCGGATTTTTTAAGCGGGGTGCGGCTGGAACTCCAGGACACCGGCCCGGCCAGCTATGTCTGGTCGGACGCGCTGCTGCAGGCTTTTTTAAAGGACGGGCTTACCCGGTTGTCGCTGGACTTGCCGCCAATCCGGGAAATTACCCTGGCGGCGGTGGTAGGCCAGCGGGACTATCCGATTTTGCCCGGAACGCTGGCGCTGGGAGCGGGCGGCCTGGTGGAAGCCCAATTCCCGGCAGGCCTGGTGGTGCCGCGAGGCGCTACCGGCCCGCAATATGGGGGCGGGACTTACCCCGCTTCCAGCGATTTCCAGGCCTTTGAGCAGCGCTGGGAACTGCTGGCGGGCGCGGGTGACAGCAATATTTTGCGGTTCCGCTACGCCCTGGCTCAGCCGGGCGATATTGTGGTAAAGGCTTTCTCTGTCTATACGCTTCCGGCGAGCGACACGGCCTCCTTTGACGTGAATGCCCGGGACGAAGGGGCGCTCAGGTGGGCGGTGTGCTGGCGGGCCGCAGGTTGGCTGGAAGAAACGCGGGGCAAATGCCAGGGCGGGCGGTTAGAGGAAGGCCAGAGCCTGAGTGGTTATTTCAGGTTGCTGTACGATGAGGCTATTTTAAGGCGGAAAAAGGCCGGGGGAATTATTAGCGGCAAGGTGGTGCTGGATGGCTGAGTTGATTGAAACGGAAAGCAAGGACGCGGAACGCCGCCAGCTTGAAAGCCGGTTCAGGCGGGCGCTTAACAGCTTTGGCGGGGCTTTTCAGTTGCCGCCCACGCCGGAACCGCCGCCCAATTTGTTCAGCCGGAACGGCTCGACGGAGATGACCCCGGAGGACCGGCGGGCAATCTGGGAGCTACAGCAAGATATGGCAGTTTTAAAGCAGCGCTACGACCTGATAGTCAAGATAGCCTGGCGGACTTCGGCGGCGGTGCTGGGACTGGCCGCGCCGCTGCTCGGGAGCGACCTGCTAACGCGGCTTATCAATTTGCTGGGCGGCTAGCGGGGTCTCAGGGCAATAGCACTACCTATCCCCTGATACTAAAGATGCATTGTAAATAAATGAGCCGGGGCTGGTATAAAAATCGGGCCGGTAGAAGAAAGGAGCGGCTATGACGGCGATAGCAGGTCAAACCCACGACCTGGCGTTGAACGGGGCCGGTTTTATGCTGGCCCAGACCGCGAAGGGAACGACTCACTATAAAAAAACGCTGGCCGGAAATTCCCGGCCCGGCCTGACCCCTGGGACCGCTACGACCCTGGAAGTGTTGCAGGGCGCGGCCCGGCAGCCGGTGACAGCATTTCGCCGGGCGATCTGGTCTAAATGGTCGGGGCTTGGTCAGGGGATGGTCGCCGGGGCGAACGGCTGGGAGCAAGCCCAGACCGCCGGGAAGGTTTACGATTTGTTAAGCCTGCGTCCGGTGCAGGACGGGGGGGCGCTGGCGCTGGCTCCGCAGCTGGTAGACGCCCAGGTGGCGGCGACTACGCCGAACTTTTCCCGCTACGCTTTTTACACTTACTTTGGCGATACTTATATGGCGCTGGTTGACCAGATTTATAAGAGCGCGAACCCGGGGACGAATAGCAGCGGGTTTGCCTTCCTGGGGGCCGCCGCTAACCCGGTGTTTGATATTTGCCAGTGGAGCAACACGCTTTATGTTTCGACCTCGGCTCACCTCTATACGCTGAATACCACAACGGGCGTTTTGACGGCTGCGGCCACGCCAACTGACCGCCAGGTGGAATATATGGCGAATTTCCAAAATATTTTGGTGGCTTCTATTGGTAGCGCGCTGGTGTGGTGGATACCGGCCAGGGCGGTCTGGGACGGGCCGGTATATCTGGATGGGGCGATAACAAGCCTGGTGGAATATGACGGTTCGCTTTTTATCGGGACGGTTGGCGGGCTTTATAAGCTGTCGGGTCAGTTAAAGGCGAAGTCGCCTAGTACCGCTCCAACGGTTCTGGACTGGTTTGATTATGAGTTGACGCTGGTATGGCGGGTTAATCCCTGGCAGGTTTCGGGCGTAGCGGACGCTCAGAACTTTAGCAAGATGGCTTCGTGGCGGGGTAGTTTGTGGGCGTTTGTGGGTGGGCAGCTTTACAGGATAAAACCGGCGACTAACGCGGCGGATTTGAAGGTGGAAGCGCAGCCGGTGCGGGGTTCGGGAAGGGGGCTGGCGGTCTGCGGACAGTGGTTGGTGGCGGCGTCGGTGCAGATAACCGGGTCCACGCTTAGAACGGTCTGGGTAAATGAAACCGGGCAGGACGGCGCCCTGGGCTGGTGGAAGTTGAGCGAAGGTGGCGCTACGTTGTTTCCTTTTCCGAACGCCGGGTATGACCAGGGGTTGGTTAACCTGGTACATAACTCAATTGCAACGACAAACTTTTACCGGTGCCTGGTGGATACCTCCTCGCCGGTGGGCTTTAGCTATAACAATTATGGGATTACCCGGACGGTGGTGACGGGTCAAGTGACGCTGCCTATCATAACGCCGGAAGATTTAGCGGCGCTGGCGGGGGCGGCAAATGGGAAGGTTTTAGCTGTGAACCTTCGCCGGGTGGGGGTCGAGTGGTCAATGATAGATGGCGGCAGGTGGTGGCCGAGCATGCCGCCGGACGGCCTTACTATGGCGGCGTTTAACCTGGCGATTGAGGTTAGCGCGAATTCTGGGGTTAGCTGGTCTACGCTGGTAGAGCCGAGTACGGGGGCATTATCTTTGAACACTTTATGGTTTTACGGGAACCGGATTGAACTACCCGCGCCGACCAGCTTGTATATTGATGGGATGATGTACCCGGCGGCTCCACCATATGGTGGGCCGGGGCCGTTTGGTCCGGCGCCGGATAGCGGGTGGCTGGTGCGGGTAACCTGGGGCGGTCTGGTCATGCCACTACTCCGCCGGGTGTGGCTGGATTTTGACGTTGCCGAATTGGCTCCGCAGACCGGGCAAGAGTGGGAGTTTGAAGTCAACCTTCAAGACCCTCAAATCGGCCTGGGTGGCGGGGTAGACCCGGCGGGGGATGCCGCTTATAAAGCCGGGCAGTTAACCGGCCTGGCTAAAAGCGGCCAGAGCGTTTTCTTTAGCGACCTGGACGGCCAGACTTACCTGGTAAGGGTGGTCGGGTTTGACCTGAAACGGGTTTCACCGGGCGTGTTACCGGCGGTTGCGCCAGGCTGGCAGGGTGCTATCCGGCTCGAAGAAGTCTGGCCGGGGAATTAGTGAAGCGTTGAACGTTGAGCGTATACGTTGAGCGTATACGTTGAACGGAAGACGTGAGAGGGAATGATTCTGGGAGAGAGTAGTAGTGGGAGGAAATTATTTTCCCGGCTATTTCTGCATCGGGAATACAATTCCCTCCCACAGGGGAATAGTGACCTTTTATTTTAGAAAATATTATAGAAAAGGGGGGTAAGGGATGTACGGGAGCGATAGTTTGTTGATGCCGCCGGTGACGCTGGCTGAAATGCCGCTGACCGATTCGGATGCGGCCCGGTTCAACCGCTATAAAAGTTATCTCGATTTTTATAACGGCAACCAGTGGCTGGAAAAACGCAAGCCGGGCGAACGCCGCCTGACCGTTAATTATGCCCGCGAGTTTGTCCATAAGGGCGCGTCTTACCTGATGGGTAAGCCGGTCAAGTTTGAACTGGTCCCGCACCTGAACCGGGAGGGAGCTAACGGGGACGCACCCGCTGCCGCTGAAGCAGCCGCTTTGCAGGCCCAGGAACGGCTGGCTGCGATGTGGGACGACAACAGCCTGGCCCTGATTGACTATGACGCGGCGGTGGATGCGGCGGTCCTGGGCGATTGCGCCTTCAAAGTGACGCTGCAGACGAGCGATTATTCAACAGTGGCGCGGCCCCTGGCGGTAGTGGGCCAACCGGGACCGCCGCCCCACAGCCAGCGGGTGGTAGTGCGCTCGGTGGACGTGATGGGTCTATCGGCGGGGTGGCGGCACGACGATATGCGGCGGCTGACCTGGGTCAGCGAAACGACCCGGCTTTCCGGCCATCAGATTATCGAGCTTTACGGGCCGGAAGGCTTGCCGCCCAATTCAAAACTGGACAACACTTACCGGGTAGAGGAACGCTGGACCGACCTGGAAGTGCAGGTGCGGGTTAGCGGCAAGCTGGCGTCAAGCCAGCCGAACCCCTACGGTTTCATTCCTTACGTGATTGTGCCGAATTTGAGCCGCCCGCGCCAGTTCTGGGGTCTCTCGGACCTGGAAGACATTCTTAGCCTTAACAGCGAATTTAACGTGCGGGTGTCGATTCTGTCGCAGTTGTTGCAGATGAGCGGGAACCCGGTGCTGGTGCTGGAAAACGTGGATAGTTCGGAAGGGTTACGGGTCGGGCCGGGCGCAATCTGGACTCTGCCGGAAGGCAGCAAGGCCTCGCTTCTGGAGCTTTTAAAAGACGGCGGGGTGCAGTTGCACCTGGATTATATCAACCTGCTCTACCGGATGATGCACGACCTGACCGAGCTGCCGGCGGCGGGTTTTGGCCGGGACCAGGCCGCGGCTTCAGCTTCGAGCGGGGTGGCCCTGGAGCAGTTGCTTTACCCGGTGGTGCAGCGGGTGGCCCGCAAGCGGCGTATCTGGGACGAAGCCCTGGATTTGCGGAACCGGATGATGCTGGCGCTGGCCGGTCTGCCGGTGCTGCGGAGCCGCTTTACCTGGGCGGACGTGCTGCCGAAGGACCGGGCCGCCCTGGTGACGCAGGAAGTGGGGCTGGTGGCGAGCAACATTCACAGCCTCGAAACGGCCCGCAAGGGGCTGGGTGACGAGCAGCCTGAACTGGAAAACAGCCGGATTATGCGGGAACACCTGGCTTTAGGGCTGGCGGTCAGGCCGGGTACGCCCCATAGCGGCGGGATTCAGCCGCCCGTGAAGCTTTCAGGCGCTCTGGTAGAAGGGTTATCTAACAGCGGAGGCTAAACGCTATGCCTGACCAATTCCCCAGAGAAAAAATATTAAAAGACGGTTTCCGGCTGGTGCTGCGGGATGTGGCTGATTTTTCAAAACTGTTATGGCCTAAAACAGTCCTGCGGCCTTACCAGGTGGCTCCGGCGAGAGCAATTGCCGAGGCGGTCCGGCGCAACAGCCTTGAAAAAGACTACCGGGGTCCGAACCAGTTCGCGATTGTCTTCAGCCGCCAGGCCGGTAAGGACGAGATGACCGCCCAACTGCTGGCCTATTTGCTTAATCTTTTCCAGCTTCGGGGCGGGCAAATTGTGATGGCAGCCCCGACTTCACGGCAGGTGGTTATCAGCAAAAGCCGCCTGCTCGAACGGCTGAATAATTCGCTCAACCGGGGCGCGGCGCATACCGGCGAAGGCTATATCGTCGGCCTGGGCCGGGCCGAGGCCCGTTTTTTAAGCGCGGCCCCTTCCAGCAACGCCCGCGGCGAAACGGCTTCGCTGCTGCTGGTGGCGAACGAGACCCAGGACATTTTGCCGGAACGCTGGGACGCGGTCTTTGACCCAATGGCCGCCAGCACGAACGCAACGACCCTTTTCCTGGGGACGGTCTGGACGGCTTCGACCCTCCTGGCCCGCCAGATGCGCCACCTGCGCGACCTTGAAAGCCGGGACGGACAAAAGCGGCTTTTCCTGGTGGACTGGCAGGAGGTCGCCCGGTACGTCCCAAATTACGGCAAGCGAGTTAAAACCCGGATAGCTCAGTTTGGCGAAAGCCACCCTTTTATCCAGACCGAGTATTTTTTGAAAGAACTGGACGGCAGCGGCGGTCTGTTCGGCCCGGAACGGCGCGCTCTGATGAGGGGGTCGCACCCGCGCCGGGAGGCCGGGGAGCCGGGCAAACTTTACGCTTTGCTGGTGGACGTGGCCGGGGAAGGCGAAGCCCTGGAACTCGCAGTTACAGGCGCGGAGTTGCGGGCGCTTTCGCCCCGCAAAGACAGCACGGCCGTTACGGTGGTCGAAATCGAGCCGCCGCCAGGCAAGGGCGTGACGGTCCAGCCGAGCTACCGGGTGGTGCAGCGCTATGTCTGGACGGGCCTCAAGCACCCGGCCCTGTACGGTCGCCTGGTGGGGCTGGCCCGGGAAACCTGGCGGGCGCGCTGGGTGGTGGTGGACGCGACCGGGATTGGCGCGGCGGTAGCGTCGTTCCTGGAAAAAGCCCTGCCCCGCAAAGTTATCCCGTTCGTCTTCAGCAGCTTTAGCAAGAGCGAGTTGGGCTGGAACTTTTGCGGGATTATAGACAGCGGCCGTTTCAAGGATTACGCCGATGACGGCGCGGCGGATACGGCCTGGTGGTGGAAACAGCTTGCGGCGGTCGAGTACGAAGTGCGTCCGGGACCGGGCCAGCTTTTGCGCTGGAGCGTCCCTGACCCCACCCTGCACGACGACCTTGTGATGAGCGCGGCCCTGGTCGCGGCCCTGGACGAGCAGGATTGGCGGCCTCGTAAGGCGGTTGGAAGCGGCGGCGAATGAATCATTTACTTTACATAATTAGTAATAAGAACGGCTGTAATCTCTACATTTCATCTGTGGGAGGGAATTATTTTCCCGGCACAGGTAAGACCGGTCGGGAATGCAATTCCCTCCCACAATTTGCTAAAGGCCTTGTCACACCCTGCGGGCGCGCGTCGCACGGCGCGTAGTCGAGGAATCTCGGAACCTAAGGCGCAAGCCCTATTCCTGAGATTTACAAGTATTAATCGTACCCCGTATTAAATAGTTTGATTAAAAGGAGCAACAGATGAGCCAGGACAAGACAGGTTTGAACATTACCTGGAAAGGCACGGACGGCCATAACTTCTGGACCGGGCGGGATGGACAAATCCCCCTGGCGATTGTCGACCACTGCATGTCAAAAGGGGCGGACGGCACGCGAGCAACCCTGGAAAGCTGCGCGGCCTGGTTTGCCAACCCCCGAAGCGAGGTCAGCGCTCATTTCGGCGTGGCCAAAGATGGGCGGGTCTGGCAGTTCGTGGACTTGCAAAATACGGCCTGGGCTAACGGCATCCTGGAGCAACCGGACCTGAGCTTGCCCTGGTTGGCCGAGTGCGTTAGCAAAAAGATAAACCCCAACCGCCGGACTATCTCAATCGAGCACGAAGGCGACAGCCTTGACGTGATGCCGGAAGCCCAGTACCGGGCGACCCTGGCTTTGCACCGCTTTCTGGTTGCCGCCACCGGCCTGAAAGCCGACCGCCAGCACATAATAGGGCATTACCAGATTACCGCCCGTCAGCGGGCCAACTGCCCCGGTTCAGGCTTTCCCTGGTCGCGCCTGTTGAGTGATTTAGCCGCTGCGCCGGGTTCGTTTCAAGACCCGCTAACCGGGTTCGGGGTAAGTGAGCCGTTCGCCTCGTTCTGGCGCGACCACGGCGGGCTGTCCGTCTTTGGCCGTCCCATCAGCGAGGTGAATGCCGGGGGGAAAGCTTTCCCCGACTGCCAGGCGGTCCAGTGGTTCGAGCGCGCCCGCTTTGAACTGCATCCGGGCGGGGTGGTCATGCTCGGTCTGGTCGGCAGGGAGGCCAGGGAGTATGCGAGTAAATTATAAGGAATTTAGAAACGGCTTGAGTCCATTACTTAGCTCCAAATAAGCTTTAATCATTGTTTCTTGGATAGTGGGCCAGTTTGAATGGGGGCTTTGATAACCGCCCTTAAATTTAAGTCGGAGATGCGAAGCCCGTTCATTATCTTGCCTTTCCCAACTCAAATTATTTCCAACTTCTTTATCAATAAAGACCTTTTTCGTCATTAGATTGTCAAAGGCTAACTTATTTTTCTGATTACTATTTTTCCCAAAATCAATATAAAAATCGACTTCGCTTCGTTCAGCATAAACATTAAAGAAATAAGTTAGGCCGGATTTTCCACTTGGAATGCTAAAAAAGTAACTTTTAGAAGGTGTTCTATTTGCTATTGCAGGTATCTTTGTTTTAGCTAGTTCAATAAAGCTTTTCCAGAATTCAAATTGTCCTAATTGACGTGCATCCCATTCTTTTTTCTCAGCTCCAATCTCTTTTGATTGGCGGTCAGGCCCTGCTATAACGGTAAAAAGCGGTGCGAACGGTGAGTTTTTAATGCGTACAGCTTCAACTCTAACAAGGTAAAAGGAAATTGCTGTTGGAGTTGACTCATTTAACCATGTTACTACTTTCTGGTGTTCGGCGCGTGGTTCAGGTGTTACCCAGATGGCTGTAGCGGCGTTCAAATTAACCAGATAAGTAAGTAATTGGCCCAGATGTGAATGGTCGGAGCGTTCCAGTTGGTTTTCAATTATAACACGCTTACCTTCCGCGTCCTGGCAAAGTAAGTCAAGAAAAAAATCACCAACCACCTTTTCGCGTTCAATGACCGTAAGTGAAAGATTAAGACGTTGTGAGAGTGCTTCGATATTGTTTTCTAACCAAGGTGTAAAATTAATGGCTTCGTGCGGAAATGCCTTCCTTACGGGGACAATTTCAAGAGTGGCAACAAGGTCGGTTTGGTTTGATTGTATTGTTAAATCTGGAGAATTTAATGAAAGTGAGATCGCTGAGTCTTCCGAAAACTTTTCAATTTCTGCTGACATTTTTATTCTCCAAAGAAATTAAGTACAAGTTAAGAGTAATTCCCATAAGGAGAATAGTACAACCGAAAAACAAACAGTTATCTATTAGTTTATGGGGTTATTCTCAGAAAAATTATAAGCTCTGGTAAGTGGACTTCATAATATCATTCCTGAATACGAAATACAATTTTTAATGAAAAAAGGGTGCCCATGAAATGCCACGGACACGCTTTTATTTTGCCGCTTAAAGACTAACCTTTAAACTCCGGCTTACTGCTGGCCGTACCGCCACAGGAAATACTGCAAGCCGACGTTACCCATCTCGACCTGGAACCCTGCCGAGTTGGAAGGCGTGTAGGTTAGCACCCGCCGCTCGAACAATTGGACCACCACGTCTTTGTTCACCCCGCCGACCATCGTGGTCGTCCAGTAAGGTTCGGTAATCGGCAGCCCGGTGGCGGAAAAGAGCGGGTCGAACAGCCTCGCGTTATGGGTCAAATACTCCTGGCCGTAAAGGTCCACGACCGGGCCGGTCGTATTGAGATAGTTCCAGAACGGGCTGGCGATATAGTGGCCGGTCTGTTCGACCCTATGGCCCGCCGTGACCCCGTATTTGTTATAGGTATCCATGGCTTCCACGTTGCCGATGCGGAAAAGATACTCGTTCACGATAGAGCCGTTCGAGTTATCGTTGCGGTCCAGCACCTGCCCGTAGACCGCATAGGGCGGCGTCCGGTTCGCGCCGGTTAAATCGCCCGCCGGGAGGACCGGACCGGACCCGCTATTTTCCTCAAAAGAGCGGTCGCCCATTTGGATCTGGTTCGTCACCATCTCCTTAACCAGCAAGCCGTTGGAGACATAGTAAGGATTGTTTATGCTTTCCGCCGAGTAATCGTTGACTTCCATGCGGGCCTTATCGTAATAAGACACCAACCGCCAGCCGTCCGGCGAATCCTTATACGGTTCGAAAGCGGTGTAGAAGGTTCTCGGACCCCACAGCCAGCTTCGTTTAACCGCGCCATCGGCTACCAGCGAGTCGGTGTGCAGCCAGCGGAAGACGATGGCTTCAAAGGCGGTCGTGCTGGAATAAGGGCCGTCGCTGTTGTCCGTGACGGTGTAAGTGGCCGAAACGGTTCGCTCGGAAAGATTGCCCACCACAATCGTAACCGGTCCGGTCGGAACGTCCATCACTTTCGAGGCCGTCCCAATGAAAAAGTCTCCGGCGCGCGGTAACGGCCCGGTGAAAGCGAACTCCCCGGCGGCGCTGGCGTAGGCTCCCCCGATTAACATGTAAAAGTTTCCTACCTTGAGGGCCACCTGGCATTCGCCGGTATCACCGCAGATATTCAGGTTGCTCCCGGTAATGGAGATATAATCGCCGGTCGGCCCTTCGTCATTTACGAGTTCGATGGAAGGGCCGGACTGGGCGTGGGCGGTCCCAAAAGGTTGCAGGGCCAACCCCAGCGATAAAGTCAGGAGCGTTAAAACAACCAACTGCTTAAACCGGTTCAGGCCTGGGAGGTTGGAGTGGCGCGGGGAAATCATTAAGGTTTCTCCTTATATTTATAATTTAGTTTTAACGGGAATTATTAAGGCTGTCCCGCTATAAATAGCTAACCGATATTTATTGGCGCGGTCCCGGTCGCATCACCGCAGGTCACGCTCACGCTGCCCTTACCGGGCTTCGTGTTTTGCCCGATAGTCCACTTCCAGGTGATGCGGCCGTTTGCATCCGAGGTTTTCTTTTCCAACCCTTTAGCGGCGCTTTGCTGTTTGCTTGGCGTCATATAAACAATCCCACACGCTACCAGCGGCGAGGTCTGGATTGTTACGCTGGCCTCTTTTCCTAATTGCCCGCCGTTGACCGCCAGGATGGATACGCCCACCCCGTCCGCTTTTGAATCAGCCTTTGCCGGCGTCGGGACATTCGTCCGGGCAACCGTTTTAGTTGCCGGAACCCTGGTCGCGGTTGGCAAAGGTCTGGTCGTTGGCGGTTGGGCCGTAGCTGTTGGCGCGGGTACGGTTGTCGGGGTTGGCGGAACCGTCGCGGCTAGCGGCGTGACCGTTACTACGATGGGCGGCGCGGCCACCTGGGCGGCCGTTTTCCCGGGCGCTGCCGTGGTCACGACCGGCAAGGTAGCGGTCGGCGCTGGCGCAGTTACGCTCGGGCCTGCCGGGGCGGGCGTGGGCGTGTTCATTTCGGCGCAGGCCTCCAGTAAAAGTAACATACTGGCTGAAACGATCATCAAAGCGAAAGTCGGGTAGCGCTTGAAAGTTCGGGTAGGTCGCAATTTTCCCTCCAGGGGCAGGTATGGTTTTCCGCAGGGCGGAATTTTTGTCTAAACCGGTAAAATATAAACGGGTAAGGCTGGCTGTGGTTCTGCTAGGGGCGCCAGGGTTGCAAAATCTATTACCTGTTAACTTTAACCCGTGCTAGACATTTAATAATAGCATCCAGCCGGGCCAGAACAAGCGATAAAAATCACACTAACCCTTTTGGTCACCAGATAGGCCGCAACCGGAGCGGTCGGTCGCCCTGCTGCCGGTAGACCACCCGGCGCAGAAGGTTACGCAATTCGGCAACCCTGGCTGGCCCTAACTCACCGGCTAAATTTTGTTCTTGCTCGCTTAATATTTCTTCGGTCTTCTGGATACAGGCCCAACCCCGCGCCGTCAGCGCCACCACCTTGATGCGCCGGTCTTTAGGGTCGGGCTGGCTTATCACATAGTTATGCTCTTCCAGGTATTCGACCATCTGGCTGGCGGCCTGTTTGGTCACGCCCAGGTGGTCGGCCAGTTCGTTTACGCTGGCGTTCTTAAAAGAGAGTAGCTGGAAGGCGAACCCGTGACCGGGCCGCACATCGCTAAACCCGGCCCCGGCGATTTTCATCTGTAACTCGTCAATAAAATTGTGAAAGGCCAGCCCCATCAGGACAAATAATTCGTACCCGCCCAGGTTTTCATCCGCCACGTTCATACCTCAAATCTTCTTAAAAAGAATTGGTCAAGCCCCTTGACTTTTTTCCAGAAGGCCTTACAATACAAAGTAGTCAAGTCCCTTGACTATTATAACGGTTAATACCAGAAAAGGCCAGACTTTATTTTTAGATTTAAAGTTTGGATTTATTTAAAAAGGAGAAACAAAAATGCCAGCGCAAGAAACCGCCGCCGTGGTGCGCGGATTTATCGAAGAATTCTGGAACGGCTCCAACCCGGATGCCGCCGCCCGCTACCTGACCGAAGATTTTGTGGACCACGACAACCGCACCGCCAGCCAGGGCGTTGAAGCGATGCGGCAGTGGCTAATCCAGACCACCAGAAGTTTCGACCATCAAACCATAATCGAGGACCAGGTAACCGAAGGCGACCGCTCGGTTATCCGGTTGACCTTTAAGGTGGTACAGCGTGAGGAGTTCCGGGGAGTTCTCGCGCCGGGCAAATCGGCTGAAACCCGCGGCTACCGGGAATTTCGGGTCATAGACGGTAAAATCGTCGAACACTGGGGCATGCTTGATGGGAATGCCCTGGTTGAGCAGCTAAAAGGTGATAAATAGGGGACAGTAATCCGTGGACAGCAGTAGTAAAAGCCTTCCCGTTTCGTTTTTGTTAAAAGCCGGTTGGTGTTATGATAAAAACATAAAAATCAAATCCTCTCTTTACAGGGAGGATTTTTGAATTAGAAAGATAAAGTATGGTAATTGCCCTCTATCCAGGCACTTTTGACCCCTTCACCAACGGCCACCTTGATATAGCGAGCCGGGCGGCCAGCCTGTTTGATGAACTGGTAATCGCCCCGGTCTACAGCAACACTAAAGGCCGCCGCCTCTTTTCAAGCGAGCAAAGAGTGGAAATGATTGAACAGGCTGTACGTGAATTTGGCAATATCCGGGTCGAAAGTTATACCGGCCTGACCGTTGATTTAGCCCGGCGGCTTGGCGCGAAAGTGGTCGTCAGGGGGTTGCGGCTGGTCGGCGATTTCGAGTACGAATTGCAGTTGGCCCAGAATAACCGCCTGCTTTACCCGGAACTCGAAACGGTCTGCATCCCGACCTCGCCCGGCGTGGGCTTTATCAGCAGCACTCAAATCAAAGAACTGGCCCGGAACGGCGTGCCCGTGGCTGACCTGGTGCCGCCCAACGTCGCGGACAGACTTATAGCGGCTTACCGCGAATAAAAAGCTCGAAATCGGTTTGTTAAAAGTTGGCCCGTTGTGCTATTCTTTTTGCTGGCTTACCGATACAGCCGCAAATTTAGTCGGAAGGATTGTTAGCTTCAATGTCAGATAAGCCGTCAGATAAGCCGTCAGATAAGCCCGAAGACCTGCCCCGGATTAAACCGACCAAGCCAATCACCGACCGGGATTTCCTGCCGATTGAGGTGCGGGTCGCGCCCATTCCCAAACCTGAAATTCCGCCGCCTCCGCCTGATGAAGACGCGGACAGCCCGCGTCCAAACAAAAGGCTCGAACTGGCCGAGGCGATTGAACGCTTTGTGCCGGACGGCGTCGCCAGCCTGGCGCTGGGCGGCATGCATATGCACAACAACCCGATGGCCCTGGTGCGGGAACTGGTCCGGCAGCAAAAGCACATCCGGCGATTGATAACCAGCCCGGCAGGCTGCATCAACGCAGATTTGCTGATTGGGGCGGGCCTGGTGGAAGAAATCGTGACCTCGTATGTCGGGTTCGAACACCTGGGATTAGCCCCGGCTTACCGCCGTTTTGCCCAGGAAGGCCGCTTGCGCGTGCTGGAAGTGGACGAAATGACCCTCGTCCTGGCCCTGCGAGCGGGCGGCAGTAACCAGCCTTTCGCGGCCCTGCCGCCCGGCGTGGCAATAACCGGTTTGCCGGAAGCTAACCCGGCCTTTTACCAGCCCGTAACCGACCCTTTCACCGGGCGAACCGTCCTGGCGGCCCCGGCCTTGCGGCCCGAGGTCGCCCTGGTCTACGCTTCCCAGGCGGACCGCTTCGGGAACGCTACCTACAAGGGCGCGGCTTTCCTCGACCGCGAAATTATCATGGCTTCCCGGGCAACGGTCTTGCAGGTTGAGCAGGTCGTACCCAACAGCCAGCTTATCGCCAACCCGCTCCAGGTAACGGTACCCTCTTTTTACGTGAAGGCGGTTGTAGCAGCCCGGTTTTGCTGCCACCCTACCGCCAGCCACCGTTTCTATCATTATGATGAAGCTCATTTGAAAGAATATCTCAAACTGGCCGCGACCGAGCAGGGTTTCGAGCAATACCTGGACAAATACATTCGCAGCAGCCCGACCGAAAAGGATTATCTCGCTCTGACCTCTATAGTCTAGAAAAACAGCGTTAAGCTTTGAACGTTGTAAGGTGTGACAGGGGTAGACCCCTATTTCGCAAACAAAATTTTAAGAGAGAAAGTTAAAAGAGAAGGCATAAAATGGACGAAATAAATTTTGAAGGGTTTTTACCTCAAAGCACTTTTGCTTATGTCGGGGCGTATACTACCGAGCCGTACAAGGGCCATGGCGGCGGCCTGGGCGTATTTCAGATTGACCACGCCAGCGGCGAGTGGAAGCAAATCCAGGTCTTGAAAGAATCCGCCGACCCCTCCTTCCTGACGATTAGCAAGAGCGGAGTCGTTTACGCGGTCCACGAAGGCCTTGCGGAGGTCAGCGGTTACAAGATTGACCCGGCGACCGGACAACTGGCCCTGCTTAACACCGAATCTACAGGCGGCTCGACCCCGGCCTCGCTCAGCCTCGACCCCTCCGGCCGCTTTGTCATCGTAGCTAACTACATGGACGGGACGGTGGCGGTGCTGCCTGTCCAGGAGGACGGTAAACTTGGGCCGCTCACCCAGCTTGTTACCCTGGAAGGCCACCCCGGCCCCGACCCGGTTGAGCAGACCCAATCGCACCCCCACTATGTCGTTTTCGACCCTTCCGGCCAATTCGTGATTGTCCCCGACAAAGGCTTCGACCGGGTCTTTATTTTCAGCTTCGACCCGCAAACCGGCCAGCTAACCCCGGCCCCGACCCCTTTTGTGACCGTGCAGGCAGGTTCCGGGCCGCGCCACCTCGCCTTTCATCCCGGGGGTAATTACGCTTACCTGATAAACGAACTGAGTTCGACCATTACGGTCTTTGTCTACAACCGCGCCGGGCCGGTTTTCACGCACCTTCAAACCGTCTGCATGTTACCCATCAATTTTCGCGGCACCAACACAGCAGCGGAAATCGCGGTGGATAGCTCCGGGCGGTTTGTCTATGGTTCCAATCGCGGCCACGACAGTATCGTTGTTTACGAGGTTGACCAGGGTAGCGGCTATATTTCCCCGGTCCAGTGGCAGGCCGTGGGCGGCAGCGGCCCCCGCTTCTTTATGCTGGATAAGACGGACGGCCTGCTTTATGCCGCCAACCAGTACAGCGACAACATCACCATTTTCGCGGTTGACCGCTTGAACGGCACCCTTGCTGACACCGGGCGGGTCATCCGGTACGGCAGCCCGGTCTGCCTTGTGGAATGGCAAAAGAGTGTTTAGTTATTAGTTTGTAACTATGCTTCCTGCCAGGACTCTGGTAGGAAGCATTGTGTGGGAGGGAATTTCATTCCCGGCTGGTTAGGCCTTGCATCGGGAAAATAATTCCCTCCCACAGTTGAATAATAGTTACACCCCTGCTTAGAGTGCATTCGCCAGCGGTCATCCGGCGGGCACCCCCGCTTCCTCGATTTTGCTCGGAATGACAATATTCCCCTCCCTGTGATTTACTATAGAGTTATCATCTAAAACCTGTTTTAAAATTGGCAAAACAAAAGCGTTAGGCCAGGCCGGTTACGGTGTTTTAATATATAGAACGATTGCTGATTGCCAGACCGGGACAGCCGGGAGAAGTTGAGAAAGCATGGTTTTCAAGCGCCGGAAGCCAGCCGGGGTGGATATCCCGGACCAGGCCAGCATTTCCGAGGCCGGGCCGCCCGACTTCGATTTGTTTTACGAAAAATACGTTGAACGCATCTACAACTATTGCCTGCGCCGGGTCGGCCAGACCCAGGAAGCCGAAGACCTTGCCAGCGTGATTTTTACCCGCGCCTGGTCTAACCGGGCGGCCTATCGCGGCGGCTCGGAGGCCGCCTGGCTATTTAAGATTGCTCATAATACCGTCGCCAACCACCGGCGCGACCGCAAGCCCCAGGTTTCGCTCGATGTGGTGGTAACGAACGGCGGCGATTACCCCGCCGGTCCTGACGAAGATATGCTGGACAAACTTATCCGCCAGGAAAACCGGGCCGAACTGGCGGCCCTGGTCCAGACCCTGAACCCCGGCCAGCGCGAACTTCTGGCGTTAAGCGTGGCCGGCGGCCTGACCGCCCGCGAAGTAGGCGAGGTGCTGGGTAAAAGTGAGGCCGCCGTCTGGATGGCCTTTCACCGGATTATCCGGCGGTTGCGGGCCACCCTTGCCAACCAGGCAGAACCGGAGAAAGAAAAGAGCCGATGAGTAGTAATGACCGCCCAACCGAAAAAGAACTGGCCCAGGCCTTTTTTAGCGGCCTTATCCGTGACAGGCAGGCCAAACCCGACCCGGCCCTCAATCCTGAAACGGCCCGCCTTATCCGCGAACTGGTTTTGTCCGAGCAAGCGGCCAACCGCGCTGCCCGCCAGGACTTTGGTGCGGTCCGCCAGCGTATCCGCCGCAAGGTCCAACTGCCCGCGGGCGGCGAAGCGTTTGGAACGGAACCGGCTCGCTGGGACGGCCCCCTTCCTTATGAAAACGAACCGGCCCTTACCCGGCGGGGCGGCGGCGTAGCCTGGAATAAATTTCTGGCCCTGACCGGAATGGCCGCCACCATTGTCCTGGTGGTGGGCCTGCTGGTATTGAGCCTGGCGGCCGTCCGAACGCCCGAAACCAGGCCCGCCGCAGGGGCCACCCCGGCAGCTATTCCGACCGTTCAAGCGCAGCCGACCCCGTCACCCACGGTGCAGCCAAAACCCACCTCTAAAACGGTAGACAATTTATTCAACCCGAAGGTGTTTCTTCCGCAAGCCCTGGTGGATGTCGCCAAAAGGCTTTCGCTCGACCCCAATGTGTTGCAAAAGCAGCTTCAAAGCGGCACGACCCTGGCCGATATTGCTAAAAAGCAAGGGGTGGATTTGACTTCGCTAAAAGCGTTTATGCTCGACAGTTTCAAGGCCCAGATAGACGAGAAAAAGAGCGGCGGCCTCTTGACGCAGGCCCAGGCCGACGACCTTTTTAAAACTTCCAGCGCCTTCATTGATGACTTTTTGGTCACGCCAGCCAGCAACACTACTGTAAAAATAATTCCCACTCCGGAAAAGAAAGGATAAACCGGCTATGTTTAAATCAGGTAAATTCGTGGCAGGGCTCGGTATCGGTATACTGTGCCTGCTCCTGGTAGCGGCAACCTTTGCCTTCACCCTGCCAACCGCGCACCCGGCGGCGCAAGCGGCCCCGGCGGCCCAGGCTACACCAGCACCCGGCCTCACCTCAACCCCGTCTAAATCCGCGGCTGGCCCGACCAAACTGGCGGGAACAGCGCCAAAACCGGGCGTAATAGATACTTCTACCTACCAGGCGGCTTTTAATAAGGCTTTCGCCGCTAAACTGGGCGTGAGTGAAGATGCGCTCAACAGCGCCTTTGCCGCCGCGATTACCGAGACCACCGGGCAGATGGTTAAAGATGGTGCGCTTGACGCCAACGTTGCGGCCAAGTTGCAGGCGGCTTCGGCGAAAGGGCCGGGCGGCGCGCTGCCAATAATCGGCCCGAACCAGCCTGTTAACAAAAGCGGAGACCCTGTAGCTGACTCGATAACTAATCCAAAAGCTTTATTCGTAGGTGTTTTCCCGGATATTGCTCCCTTGCTCAAACTAAGGGCGGATGACCTTACGGCCCGCTTCCAGGACGGCCAATCGCTTCGAGAACTGGCGGCAGCCTCAAACGTTGACCTGCAAACTTTGGAAAATGCCATCCTGGCGAGTTTTAAGAAACAGCTTGACGCGGCCGTTAAAGCCGGGAAAATAACCCAGGCCCAGGCTGATGACGCTCTGAAGGCGGCAACCCCACTCGTGGGCAACTTCCTCGATGCCGCCTCTGACCCGGTTGGTGTGGCTGTAAAGGTGCTTTTTAACAGCGACGCCACCTGGCAAGCCACCGCCCAACTGGTTAATCTGCCTGTAAACACCCTGAAAGACCGGGTGAAACAGGGCCAGAGTATCCTTCAGATAGCCCAGACCCAGAAGGTAGCTGAAGCGAAGTTGCGCCAAACCTTACAGGCTGCCATGCAGGACCAGCTTGGTGACCTGGTCAAGAGCGGCAAATTTACCGCCGACCAGTCCGCCACAATTGCACCGGCCATCCCAAAAATCGTGGAAGAGTTTATCAACAGCCCGGAGGGCAAAAGCAAGTAACCCTTTCAACGAAAATCCCGGCCTTTACTTTAACAGAAAAGCTAAAGTAAGGGCCGGGATTTATTCATTAATCATAAATCCAGAAGATAAATGCTGGCCTTTCACAATTTTACTTATGTGTTAAAGGAGTTTGCCTGCATCTATAAGCGTGGAAATATGTTATAATCCCAGGGCTTACTTCTTGTATAAGCGGTCCATGTTTTGGCACATCAAAAAAGTAATGTTATAAGGGCCATACCGCGCCATTAGCTGTGTAGTACGGAAAAAATGTTAACTAATAAACAAATCGGAGTTGACCTGGGCACCGCGAACGTACTGGTGTACGTCAAGGGCAAAGGCATTGTTCTCAGTGAGCCGAGTGTAGTGGCGATTTCCACCAAAGATAACCGGGTTTTGCAGGTAGGCACCGCGGCCTACGAAATGATGGGACGTACCCCCGAAACTGTCGAAGTAATTCGGCCCATGCAAAACGGCGTGATCGCGGATTACGTTGTTACCGAAGCCATGTTGAAATATTTTATCGGTCGAGCCACCGGGCGTTTCGCGGTAGTCAAGCCGGACGTAATGGTCTGCATCCCGGCGGGCGTCACCAACGTGGAAATGCGGGCGGTCTACGACGCCGCTATCCAGGCCGGGGCTAAACGGGCCTGGCTTATCCGCGAACCGCTGGCCGCCGCCATTGGCGCCCAGATTCCTATCGCCGAGCCGACCGGCAACATGATTATTGATATCGGCGGCGGCACCACCGAAGTGGCCGTTATCTCGCTTTACGGTATCGTTACCTGCAACAGTATCCGGGTAGGCGGCAATAAGCTCGACGAATCTATCGCGGCTTATATCAAACGCAAGTACAACCTTATGATTGGCGACCGGACCGCCGAGGAAATTAAGGTCCGTATCGGTAGCGCTATTCCCCTGGACGAAGAACTGACCATGGAAGTGCGTGGCCGCGACCAGGTTAGCGGTCTGCCCCGGACGGTCATCGTACGCAGCAACGAAATCACCGAAGCCCTCAGCGACCCGCTGGAAAGCATCATCGGGGCCGTCCGGACGGTTTTGGAAGACACTCCGCCCGAACTCGCCAGCGACATTATTGACCGCGGTATGGTCATGAGCGGCGGCGGCAGCCAGCTTCGCAACATCAGCCAGCTTTTAGCCGACGTGACGGGCGTGCCCTGCTACGTGGCCGACAACCCGCTCAACTGCGTGGCTATCGGCACCGGCGTGGCCCTCGAATATATTGACCTGCTGCGCGACTCGCTTAGCGGCGAATTCTAGAATTTAGCGCTAACTAAAAGAACCCGGCTGTTATGGCCGGGTTTTTGGTTTAGTTTTTATTTAAGAGGAACCTCTATCCGGGGGCTGTCCGGGTTGTTATTGGCGTAGAAGATAAAGGTTCGCCCGGGAGGCGCCATGTCTTTTACCAGGAAGTAAAGCACGCCGGTCACGCTCTTTTTACCCGCGCCGATAACGGTCGGGGCAAAGGTTTGCGGGTTAAAGCGGTCCGTTGCGTTAGCATCGAGCGACTGGGGGCCGACCGAGAAAATCCGGCTGTCGCCATCGCGCAGGAAGAACGGATAGCTGCCTAAGTAGTCCGACACATCGCTATCGCCCACATTATCCACCGTGATTTTAACCGTTTCGTAATGATAGCCGGGCGGCATAATAAGCGGCGGCGGTTTGATGCTGGGCCCACCCAGGAAAGTCGTGATGGTGAGGGCATAATTTCCCGTCACCAGGCGCTGGTTCATCTGGCCGACCTGGGCCGGCAGGCGGGTTGGCAGCGGGGTCGGGGTCGGTTCAGGCGTGGCTGAAGGCTGCGGTGTCATGGTCGGGGCAGCCGTCGGTTGCGGCGAAGGCGACACCACGATTTCGGTCGGGCCAGATGAAAGCGGCACATTTACGGGCTGGTTAGCTGCGCCTGCCACCACAACCGTCGCGGTCGGGCCGGGTGTAGCCGTCGGCTGGGGCGTTGCGGTTGGCCGGGGTGTCGCGGTCGGTACAGGTGTAGGTTTGACTACCGGGGCTGGAGTTACGGCGGGCAGGGTCAGGTTCACGCTGGCGGGGTTGTTGAGGTCCGGCTCGGAAGTCGGGCTGAAAGTTACCCGGCGCAGGGTCGTACCGGCTTCTACTTCAAAAGTCAGCCAGGCGCTGCGCTGCTCGCCC
>CADDZM010000057.1 GCA_902812345.1 Chloroflexota bacterium
GGCTATTTCACACCCAGCTTTTTCAGGGCGTTGTTGGCGGCTTCACGCACCTGGGGGTCATTTGAAGCGGCGGCTTTTTCGTAAGCGGCGCGGGCCTGGGACAAATTCACCAGTTCCTCGTAGACCTGCCCCTTGTTCAGCCAGGCCGGGCCGTATTCCGGTTGCAGTTTGAGGGCCGCGCCGTACTCCGCCAGCGCCTGGTCGCGCTTGCCCTGGGTCCGGTAGACGTTCGCCAGTTCGAAATGGCCCTCGACAAAGTTCGGTTCCTGCTGGACGGTCTTTTCCAGGGCGGCCTGGGCCTCACTGGCCTTATTTAAAAATTCGTAAGAGCGGCCAATCCAGTAGTTCGCCCGCGGCCACTTGCTGTCGAGTTGCTCGACCCGCTGGAAATGTTTGAGGGCCGTTTCAAAATCGCGCCGGTTAAAGTACAACTGGGCCAGGCTGAAGTGGGCGCCGGCGTTCGGCTCGTAAAGCGAGAGCGATTTTTCGTAGTTGGCAATGGCTCCCGCTGTGTCCTGGCGTTTGAGGGCCAGGCTGCCCATTTCAGCGTAAAGATAAGGGTTGTTCGGGTCGCTCAGGCGGGCCTGACCGAAACTGGCGTTAGCATCGTCGAACTGGCCGAGCGCCTCCTGAATCTGGCCCCGCAGCAAAAGAGCGCCGGCCCAGTTTGGCCTGAGCAGCAGGGCTTGCCCTACATCGGCCAGGGCCGGGGGATACTGCTGCTTGCCCAGGTTAGCCGCCGCCCGCCCGAAAAGGGCTTCCGGGTAAGCGTTCTTCAGGGCCAGGGCCGCGTTGTAGGCCGCGATAGCCTGGTCGAACTGGCCCCGCCCGCGCAGCAAATCGCCCAGCACCACCTGGGCGTCCGGGTTTTTAGGGTCAAGTTTAGCGGCGTTCTGGGCCAGTTGGAGGGCCGCGTCGGAATTACCGCCTGCTTTAACTAAAACCGCCGCCAGGTGGTTATAGGCGTTGACCATACCCGGTTGCAGTTCGATGGCCCGCCGGTAGTGTGTTTCAGCTTTCGCCAGGTCGTCTTTGGTGTTCTTGCCTTCGTAGAGCAGGCCCAGGAAATAATGGGTCAGCGCGTCCTTATCGTTAATCGCCAGGGCTTTGGTATAGGCGTCAATGGCCGCGTCAATCTCGTTTAGCTGGCTGTGGACCAGGCCCAGTTTAACCCAGGCGTCGGCGTAATGCGGGTCAATTTTAACGGCCTGTTCCCACTGGGCCAGGGCCGTTTTAGGCTGGTTGAGGTTTTCGTGATAGATGATGCCGTTGTAGAAATGGGCCAGGGCGTACTGCGGGTTGAGCTTTAGGGCCGCGCTAAACTCGCCCATGGCTTCCTGCCGCCGGTTCAGGTTGAAAAGCGACAGGGCTTTTTGCAAATGAGCTTCGGCCAGGCTCGGGTCCAGCACCAGGGCGCGGTCGAAATAGTTAAGGGCCTGCTGCAACTGCAAATTGCCTTCCTGGGCCGCCCCCGCCGCGAGATAGGCCATCGGGTTATTGGGCGCGATTTTGATAGCCGAGTCCGCCGCCGCCGCCGCTTCGGGGAACATGCCAAACTGAAACTCCAGGGCCGAAAGGGCTAAATAACCCTGCGCCCGGTTTTTATCCAGGTTTATAAACTCGGTATACTCGGCGAGGGCTTCCGGCTTCTTGCCCTGGGCGGCGTCGCGTTTCGCCAGGATGTCGTGATAGCGAAAGCGCCGGTTGAGGTCGGTTTCAAGGTCTTTAGCCTTGCGGTAGTAGGGCCGGGGGTCCCCGTCCCCGCTAATCGCCAGGAACTCGCCATAATAGAAATTCGCGTCCGGGTTGTTAGGGCCGTAGTGGAAATTGGCGTTCGGGTCGTTCTCTTTCGGTTCGAGAATTTCTTTAAGGCGCGGCCCGGCCTCCTCATAAGGGGTCTTCTGGCCCCGCACCCAGCGCACCATCCGGTCAAAGGGATTGCCTAAATCGTTGCCCTGGATACGGGTCATTTCAAGATAAGTCCGGGCGAGGCCAAAACGCAACTTTTCCAGTTCAAGCTGGTTATCGCGGGCGCGACCGTCCCAGACCGCCGCCAGGGTCTTGTTGCCGCCCTGGTCGAGGCTCTGCCACTGCTGGCGGTTCTGGGTAAGCTGCTGGTTGACCCGGCTTTCGCCGCTCTTGAAGGCTTCCAGGGCCGCGTTGAGGGTCTTCAGGTCGCTGGCCCGGTCGTTTTTGCCCAGGTAAGCCAGACCCTGCCAGTAGTAAATTTCCAGGAAGTTGGGGTCAAGCTCGCGGGCTTTGGTCAGGCTGGTAACGGCGGCGTCCGGGTTGCCCTGGTAAAGCTGAATCCGGCCCAGGTTTTGCCAGATGGCCGCCGACTGCGGGTCCAGTTTCTGCGCGCTAAAGAGGCGGTTCTGGAAATCGGCCAACACTTCCGGCCTGAACTCGGCGTCGGTGCGGTCCAGTAGAAAATTGGCGTAATTGGCAAAGATTTTCGGCAGCTTGTCGCTATTCTTCAGGGCCAGGTCGAAACTCGCGTTAGCGTCGGGGTAATTCTCCTGGAAGTTGAGGGCCACCGCCTTATTGTTGTAGACGACCGCCGGGAGAACCGGGATAACCGCGGTTTTGGCCTGGGCGTTCTGGTTGATATTAATAAGCTGGTTGTAGTCCTGGACCGCCTCGGTGTATTTGCCAGAGAGGACCAGGGCATTGGCGCGCAACAGGCGCAGGCCCGGCTCGTTCTCGGCCTGGCTCTTGTTTATAAGCCGGGTAAACCCCGCCACAGCCGTTTCGTAATTGCCGGTGTAATAATCGTTGAGGGCCGCGATATATTCGGCCAGGGGCAGCGGCGAACGACTCTCGGCGGGTAGCGGCGTGACCAGCGTGACCAGTTCGGGGTCGAACAGGTAGCGGTTTACCAGTTGGCGGCCCTGCCCGGTGGGCGGGTCGAAGGGGCCGTTGGGCTGTAAAGAAAGCGAAACGACCAGCCGGTTTAAGTTCGGGTCGTGGTAGCCCCAGACCAGTATATCGTCGCCGCGCTGCCGGACGGTCTTTGTGGCCGTGGCCGCATCACCGATATTGTCGCCGGAATAGCTCACTTCGAGATTGCCGACCCCGCCGGTAGCCAGCAGGTTAGCCCCCATAGTCTTGCTCCAACCCTGGTTTGCGGTGTTGGCGTAGCTGTAGCTCGGCCCTTCCCCGAAGGTGTTGAACTGCACCACGAATTTTTCGGCAGCCGGTTTGGAGGCAAAAGCGGTCAGGTAGATGATAAGCGCGACAATTGTAAGCAGCATTACGGCGCAAATGATGCCCGCCGCCAGGGCCGTACGCGGGTTCTGGAAACGGATACCGAGGCCGGGCCGCCGGGGCCGCAAGCCGCGCCGGTTGGGGTCGTAGGTCGGCTCTAAAAAGAGTTCGCGGACGTTTTTAGGATAGACGCCGGGATGCCCGCTATCGGCAGGCCAGCCGTTGTTAGCGGCTTCGTCGTAATCCTCGTCTTCGTAATCCCCTTCGTCTTTAAAATCTTCTGCCGGGGCGGCCTCATCGTCGAGGTTAGCGAAAGGCGACCCGCCGATTATGTGCGGCTCGGTGGGGGCTTCAGTGGGGTTGGCAACGGTAAAGGGCCGCGACCGGCGCGGTTCGCCAGGGTTAGCCGGGGGCGCGGTCGGCGCTTCCAGCATGCTGTGATAGGCCGGGCTTGCCGGTTCAAGGTTAAATTCCTCGTCCTGGCCCGGTCCCGGCTCCTGTACGAGCGGGCCAGCCGAGGCGAGGGCCGCCACCGGGGGTGCGCCCTGGGCCGAGCGGCTGACAAAGTGGCGGCCGGCCGGGGTTTCGAAACGCTGGACCAGGCGGCCGTTGGGCGAGGGCAGGGCCAGGCCCAGGTCGGCCAGGTCTTGCGGCAAATCAAACCCGGCCCTGGCGGCGGGCGGGACTGCGGCCTGCCGACCGGCGGAAGACTTCAGGGGTAAGGCCGGGGACATTTCGGGCGGAGGGTCCTGAAAGAAATCGGACAGCAGGTCGCGGGCCGTGACCGGCAAAGGCTCCTGGAAAAAGTCGGAGAGTAAATCCCCGGTCGGCTGGCTGGTCTGAAAATCAAAGTCCGGGATAGTGCCCGGCCCGGTCGGCTGGCTGTTATTGGTAGAGCCGTTATTATTGGAAGCGGTGTTGGCCGTAGGCGTGCCGAAATATTCGACCTGGCCCAGGCGCGGGTTGCCTTTAGGTTGCAGGCGGTGCAGCGGGCGCTTGAAGTTCATCCTGGCCCGGCTGGCCGAAGCCCCGGCCCGGCCCCGCAGCACTTTCAGGCGCTGGCCCATGCGGCGGCTGACCCTATCCATACCCGGCAGGGCAAGGGCGTGCCGCCCCGGATGGGTCGAATCAGGTTTATTATCAATCCGGGGATTGCGACCGCGCCGCCCCGGCATCAGAAAAATCGGCATTTCTTTTTAGCCTGAACCCTGCCCCGTTTAGATTGGCTTTTGTGGGGTAAATCTATCAATAATTAGCCTGCAAGTCAATAGCCCCTTGCCTGCCGCCCGTTTTAACCGGCCCTTTTTACCCTTATTTTACTATCATCAACCGGCAAGTTATCCACACGGAGGTAAAATTTGATGGCACAAATGAATATTTGAATTTTAGCTTTTAATAAGCACCTTTCGCGTTGAACCTGTGAAATCTTCCCGTTTTGGGTTAATCAAACTTAAATGGATTGTTTCAAGCGAAAGTTCTTATAAGGAGAGATTTGATGAAAACACAACGTCAATCCCGGCCCGTTGGCTTATTCTTTACAGGAATAATTAATTATTGCGAAGATAGGTTTTTACGTTAAGCGTTGTTTCGCTCAACATTAAATTCTATCCGTTTACCACTTGCTTATAATTTGTAACAATTGTATTATGGGTGCAACGAAGTATTTAACTGGAAACAAATGCTGCTTAAATGAATATATCCGTGAACGAACAAGTATCTTCCTATAATATAGGCTCGAATTTGCCTATCCTGGTTATAGATGACGACCAGGCTATGCGTAATATGCTCGAAACCGTGCTGCTGGACGAAGGCTATTCGGTTATCCTGGCCCGCAACGGCAAAGAAGGTCTCGAACTCGCCGCCCGGCAGCGGCCGGCCCTGGTGCTGCTCGACCTGATGATGCCGGTTATGGACGGCTGGCAGTTTCTGGACGCTATCAAGCAGATGCCTGAATTTGCCGATTTGCCGGTCCTGCTGCTTTCGGCGAGCCGCCAGATTGCCAGCGCCGCCCGAGAAAATCCCGTCAAAGGGTATATTCCCAAACCGTTTGACCTCATTAAACTGCTCACCTGCATTGACCAGTACAAACAGGACTCCCGCTAAAGCCTGGTTTTTTAATAAAGAAAACTTTCTAAAATTAAAGTTTTGGCTTTCTATTTGACAAAAACCAATCACTTGCTATACTGCATGTTATCCTAATTGACACTTTAGGCCAGAACCGGGTTTGGCTAGGCAGTTGTTAGCCATTATTTACAAAGTATAAATGCCTGCTTATTGCTTGTCCTTTTGAGGCGGTCGTTTCCATATTTTCCTGCCGGTAGCAGTCGTTGCGGGCGGTAAGTAGGCGCTGGCCCTGCTCCCTGAATTGCGCGAATCACTCAAGTTTGGGCTTGAGCTTTTCTTTAGCAAGTGGTTCCTGGCGTGTGAAAAACGGGTTGGCAGGTATTGCGGGAGGTTAGACGTTCAAGATTGCCGCAAATTGATAAGAAAGACCGGGAAATCTCTCCTGAAGCGAAAAGTCCTACCGGCATTTTAGACCAGGCCGAAAAATCACATGCCACCAGCATTATCCCGGTTTCGCGCCCTGGCCGCTCCGGTCAGGCCGCCGATGAAGCCCGCCAACTGCTGGATGAAATCGCCGGGCTATCCTCCGAAGAACGCTACCACCAGTATGCCTACCGGGACCGCGACCTGGCCGGGGCCGTCCGGAGCGTCATCCTCTGGCCTTTTCTCTTTGTCTGGAACATCCTTAAATTTATTTTCGCGCCGCTGCGCCAGGCCGATTTCCGGCTGGCCGGGGAGATGCGCAAGTTCCTGAAGAACCCCGGCCACTTCTTCTGGTTCAACCGGATAGCTCCCGAAGCCGCCGCCCGGCACTTTGGGACCAGCTCGACCGACGCGATGGCCCACCACGCCCGCCGCTACGGCGCCCATAGCGCCATGCTTATCCTGGCGCTGGTGGTAGTTTTCTTTGGCGGCTTTACCGGCCTGGTCACGAAAATTATGAGCGAGGACACCGTCCACGCTAACCCGCAAACGGTAAACGGCAATATGGTCATTACCGGGGACAGCCGCGAGATTTACGCCAACGCCGTCGCCGCCAATAGCGCCGGGTTCGTGCGCCGGGTCGAAACGGTCGTGATTAAGGACGGCGATACCCTGCAAAACCTCGCCGCCGACCACAACGTCAGCCTGGAAACCTTGATGTACGCCAACAACCTGGTCGAACCGGATAGCCCGCTTACGCCCGGCCAGAAGTTCGTCGTGCCGCCCGTTACGGGCATGCTGCACATCGGCAACCCGGGCGATACCGTCGGGAGCATCGCCAACAAATACGGCGTGGACCCCCAGGTGATTATCGCCTACAAGTTTAACAACCTGGACGGAGCCGACTCCGATACTCCTTTAAAATCGCTGCAGGAAGTGATGGTGCCGGGCGGCAGCATGCCGCTGCGCGATAAACTCTATCTCTACACCGTCCGGTCAGGCGATACCTTGAAGAGCGTCGCCGCCAGGTTCGGCATCAGCGCCGACACCCTGCTGGACAATAACGAACTGGATAACGGCCTGCGCATCGGGCAGCAAATCCGTATTCTGCCGACGGACGGCGTCATTTACACCGTGAAAAACGGCGACACCCTGGACGGCATCGCTAAGTACCTGGGGACCAGCGCCGATAACATCATCAACTTTAAGGCAAACAATATCGAACGGGGCATTAAACTGACGGTCGGAGCCAGCCTGGTGGTGCCGGGCGGAACCTGGCCCCCGCCTCCGCCGCCAAAACCGGCCGAACCGACCCCAACGCCAAAACCGGCCCAGACCGCGAAGGCTATCACTAAAGGTTCGGCCCCGGCGGTCGCGCCGCTACCTAACAAGGCCACGCCAAAACCGGCCGTCCCGGCCCCGGCTAAAGCCGCCGCCCCGGCTAAAGCTGCCCAGAAACCCGTCGCCGCCCAGGCTGCTCCTTCGGGCGGTAAAGCTACCGGCTCGATGGTCTGGCCGATGCGAGGCGTAATAACCACTTATTTCGGCCAGCGCATCTGGTACGGGACACACGCCGGGCTGGATATTTCGCAGCCTTGCGGGGCGCGGGTGGTCGCGGCGGATGGCGGAACTCTTCTCGAGGCCGGGTGGTCGCAATACGGCTACGGCATCACCGCCCTGATTGACCACGGAAACGGCTTCAGAACCCGCTACGGCCACTTTTCGAGAATTGCCGTTGCGTTAGGCCAGCGAGTATCTAAAGGCCAGTTGGTCGGTTACGAAGGGACAACCGGCAACTCCACCGGCTGCCATCTTCATTTTGAAACCATCCTGAACGGAAAGGTCACCAATCCGCTGCGATGGCTTCCCTAACCTTACGCGCTCGGGCAGTTAATTAGCCACAGGCTAATCTATAACTGTTGCGTAATGCTATTTGTAATAAAGTTATGCTATACTAACAACCATCCGAGGACATCTGCTCACTCTGGAATGTCTCACTTTTACTTCAGATAATGCTGAGTTCTGAAAACGTAAGAGCGGCGGGTATAGCAGCTAACCAGGCCAGTCCGGCTACGCATAGTATTTTCTTTGAAATTTTCGTTCGAAGCCTTTCTTTTTTCAAAGCTTTTGAATGAAAACTATATTCAAAGTCTTACTTTGCGGGCATTTTTGGGCGCCGCAGCCGGGCGGCCCTGAGTAGGAAGGTTTTAACTCATTCGTGCAACAAGATTACAAAAAGGACAGCGATACACCGGATTCCCCAGGTAATACCGGCGTGATGGACCAGGATGAGCCGGGCCATCACC
The DNA here is from genome assembly GCA_902812345.1 of Chloroflexota bacterium. Taxonomy (GTDB): domain Bacteria; phylum Chloroflexota; class Chloroflexia; order Chloroheliales; family Chloroheliaceae; genus 54-19. The sequence goes on from CADDZM010000057.1 coordinate 8,001, forward strand.
AACCGGGCGCGCCCCGGACACCTAAAGCAACCACCTCTCCAAACCGGCACGCCGTGGATGAAGCCCGGCAAATGCTTGATGAAATTGCCGGCCTCGGGCGCGAGCAAAGGGCGGCCCGCCCGGCCCGGCCCGAACTGGCAAAGACCGTTCGCAATATTCTTTTATGGCCTTTCCTGGCAATCTGGGCAATTGTAAAGCTTATTTTCGCGCCTGTGCGCCAGGCCGATTTCAGGCTGGCCGGGGAGATGCGCAAGTTCCTGAAGAACCCCGGCCACTTCTTCTGGTTCAACCGGATAGCTCCCGAAGCCGCCGCCCGGCACTTTGGCACCAGCTCGACCGACGCGATGGCCCACCACGCCCGCCGCTACGGCGCCCATAGCGCCATGCTTATCCTGGCGCTGGTGGTGGTGATTTTTGGCGGGTTCAGCGGCCTGACGACCAGAATTTTCAGCGCCTACGCTTCTACGCCCCAGGAATTTCAAGCCACCAGGAACTCGGTCATTGTTGAAGACAGCCGCGAGATTTACGCCAGCGCGGTCGCGGGTAATAACTCGACCATCCCGCGCCGTATCGAAACCATTACGGTTAAAGATGGCGACAGTCTCCAGAAAGTCGCCGCCGACCGCAGCATCAGCCTCGAAACGTTGATGTACGCTAACAACCTGGTAGACCCCGATAGCGTCCTGAAGCCCGGCCAGAAGTTAGTCGTGCCGCCCATTACGGGCATGCTGCACATCACTAATCCGGGCGATACCATCGGCAAGATAGCCGACATTTACGGCGTAGACCCTAAAATTATCATTAACTACCCGTTTAATAACCTCTCCGGTTCGGACGCCAGCACGACCCTCAAACCTTTGCAGGAAGTGATGGTGCCGGGCGGCAGCAGGCCGCTGCGCTCCGACATCTATATGTACACTGTTCGACCCGGCGACACCATGAAAAGCGTGGCCGAGAAATTTGGCCTTACGGTAGACACCCTGCTCGACAACAATGACCTGGGGGACGGCCTTATCACCGGTCAGCAAATTCGCATCCTGCCGGTGGACGGCGTGATTTACAAGGTCAACAAGGGTGAAACCCTGCAAGCCATCGCGAACTACCTGGGCGCGAACCCGCAAAACATTATCAACTTCAAGCCCAACAACGTTTCGGCGAACGTGCCGTTGCAGGCAGGCGCGAGTATAATCGTACCGGGCGGCACCTGGCCGCCGCCACCGCCGCCGCCAACCCCGACGCCTTTGCCTCCGACCCAGGCTCCGGTAGTCCAGAATGCGCCGGTAGTCCAGAATGCGCCGGTAGCGACACCCAAACCGACCGCGACCCCTGCCAAAGCGCCGGTAGCCCCGAATGCCCCGGCGGCTCCCAAGAACGCAGCGGCCCCGGCAGTCGCAGCCCCGGCCAAGCAGTCTAACCAGAGCGTTTCCAAACCGGCGGCGCCAGCGAAAGCTCCCGCCCCGGCAGCCCCCGCGAAAGCGGCTCCTGCAAAAGCAGCCCCGACCGCTACGCCTAAACCGGCCGCGCCCGGCCAGGCGGTCCAGAAACCGGTCGCCCAGCAACCGGCCTCAAAACCGTCCACCAACACTAACCCGAACGCCGGGGTCGCGACCCACAACTTCGGCTGGCCTATCCGGGGCGTTATCACGACCTACTTCGGCGAGCCAATCTGGTACGGTATCCACATGGGCCTCGATATCGCCACGACCTGCGGCACTCCTACGGTCGCGTCCGATGGCGGCACGGTCATCCTGGCCCGCTATGATGGCGGTTACGGTAACAGTGTGGTGATTGACCACGGGGGCGGCTTCAAGACCCGCTACGGTCACTTCGTAAGCCTGCCGCCGGTCCATGCCGGCCAGAGGGTCGCCAAAGGCCAGCTTATCGGCTACGAAGGGACAACCGGGGCTTCTACCGGCTGCCACGTCCATTTTGAAGTGCTGGTCAACGGCGCCTACACCGACCCGCTCAAGTGGTTGAAATAAGCCGGACCGGCCTGTAACGAAAAGGAATACCTCGGCAGCGACGCCCGGTATTCCTTTTTTTAGTTATTAGTTTTTAGTTTCGGCTTTTCCTACTAAAAACTAATAACTAATAACTAAACACTTTTATAAAGAGGACTACAATGTCACAAAAAGCGGAAGAAAATGAGCCGTTCTGGAAGGTGCTGCGCCGGGAAAAAGTCTACAGCAGCGATTGGATAAATCTTTACCAGGACTGGGTGCAGTTGCCGGACGGTACGGTTATAGAGGGCCATCACGTGCTGGATTACCCTAAAAAGGCCGTCGGGGTAGTACCGGTCAACGCGGCGGGCCAGCTAATGCTGGTGGACCACTACCGCTTTATCACGGACACGCGCGGCTGGGAAATCCCGGCGGGCGGTGTGGACGCGGGCGAAGATTTTGAGGCAGCGGCCCGGCGCGAAATGCTCGAAGAAAGCGGCTGCACCGGCGGCGACCTCTCGCTGTTGACCCGCTATCACCCCAGCAACGGCAGTTCCAACCAGTTGTTCGTGTTGTATATGGCCAGGGGCGTAGAGCAGACCGCGCCCATTACCGACACCAACGAAATCATCCAGGCTCGCTGGTTCGAGGCCGCCGAGGTCCGCGACCTGATAGACCAGGATGTTATCCCGGATGGCCTTTCCCTCACGGCTCTTTTAGCGGCGTTTTACCGGGGATTTTTGAGATAAAACTGATAACTATCCGGGCAACCCGGCCTTTAAGTTGCTTTAGCGGGGAAAATTGCTTTTGTGGGAGAAGTTGCTTTTGTGGGAGGGAATTATTTTCCCGACCGGTTCTGCCATCGGGAATACAATTCCCTCCCACAAATACCATTCCCTCCCACAGTGCAACCTTCAAAGAGAAGGCCAAGCCCGAAGGGTGTGACAATGGCTGGTGAGTGCCTCTTTTTATCGTTCTGACAAAGGGCAAGTTAGCTGTCCCGGCCAATATTTTCCCTGCCAACAAGCCGCTGTTCAGGGGTACGAGCCACTGAACATTAAAAACCAAGCACTAAAAACCAAGCACTAAAAACTTTTCTTTACAAAGCGGTGTGGCAAAGAAGGTTTAAAAATGGTAAGATAAATCCAGAGGCGTGGAAGTTGCGAGAGGTAGCCGGACAGATATTTTAAGTGGTATCTATTAAAGCAATAAGCCGCTGGTTGGCGGCCTGGGTGGTAGCTTTAGGAATAAGCGTGCTCCTGGTGACCTTTCCCGCGAAAGCCCAGGCAACGCTGCCTCTACCTGACTCCGTTAAGGTGGAGACTAACACCGCCGCCCCGAATTTCCCGGATAATATTAACTTTCGCTTCAACGCTACCGCCGCGCCCGCCTTCAAGTCGCTTGAACTGGCCTACCGCGTCGAGGGTGAGGTAGAGACCAATATCCGCCACACCAACCTTGCGCCCGGCGATCCGCTCACCGCCGACATCTCGATTGACACCCACAAAGATTATCTACCACCCGGCGCCCGCCTCAGCTACTACTGGCTGCTTGACACGGCTTCGGGCGACACCTACCAGACTCCCACCCGGCAATTTACTTACCAGGATACCCGCTACGCCTTCAAGGAACTCAAAAACGGCCTCTTTACGGTCCGCTGGTTCCAGGGCGACGACAAATTCGGCCAGTCGGCCATGGACCGGGTTATTAGCACGGTGGACAAGCTCAGCCAGCTTTACAAGGTCAGGCCGGATACGCCGATAAATTTAACTATCTACCCGGACACCCAGACCATGTTTACAGCCCTGCCGCCCAATACCCAGGAATGGGTCGGCGGCCAGGCGGTTCCCGAACTCGGCACGATTGTCCTGGCGATTGCGCCCGGCGACACCGCCGAGATTGGCCGGAGTATCCCGCACGAGGTCAGCCACCAGGTCGTCTACCAGGCCACCCGTAATCCTTACAATGTTACACCCAGGTGGCTGGACGAAGGGCTGGCCGTCAACAACCAGGACAAGATTGATGGATTTCTTATCCAGGCTTTTGAAAAGGCCCGCGACGAACGCACCCTTTTTCCGCTGCGCGTCCTTAACGGCTCTTTCCCGGCGGACAGCCAACTTTCTTACGTCGCTTACGGCGAGAGCGTCCAGGTAGTGCGCTATATCTTGCGGAAATACGGTAACGCCGGGATGGAGAAAATCCTCGGCTCGTTCAAGCAGGGCGTCAGCTATGACGAGGCGGTGCAGCTTGGCCTGGGTATCAGCCTGGACCAGCTTGACCGGGAGTGGAAGCAGTCCATCGGCTACCCGGTGCCGGATTTGCCACCTGTCACGCCCACGCCTATCGCGGTCATTCCGACCCCTTCCAGCCCGGCGCCTTCGCCGACTTTAAGCGTTCCACCATCTCCGACCCTGGCGGCCCAACTGTCGCCAAGCGTGGGGACACCGGACCAGGGGACACCGGCAGCGCCCGCCACGCAAGCTCTCGTGCCGGTGGTGACACCCGGGGCGGAGGCCACCGTTACGAGCGCGACCACGCCGAGCGCTTCGGCGGGAGCAAGCTCGCCCATCCGGGGCAACGCTACCGTCGGGGCCGGTCAGGCGGCTTCAAGCGAGGGTAGTGGCGGCGGAAACAATGGCTTGCTGGTGGCAGGATTGGCCGGGACCGCTATAGTCCTGCTCGGCGTACTGGCGGTCGTGGTAATAATGGCAGGGCGCAAGCAGTCCTGATTTGTCAGGTTTGGGGGATTTTTATGAGGCACAACCCTAAAATATTGGATAAAGTCTTCTGGGGAGCCTATACCCGCTACGCCGAGGGCCAGGACATAACCGGGGCCGAAAAAGCGCGGGTGGAAGAGGTTCTGCGTTTGTTGGTCCAATTCGGGGCAAAACCGCCCCAGAGCGTCCTTGACGCCGGGTGCAACAACGGGGCTTATACCTTAGCCCTGGCGCTGGCCGGGTTCGAGGCGACCGGGGTTGATTTCGCGCCCGGCCTGCTTAGCGCCGCCCGCCGCCGGGCTGAAGAACTTAAAGTCCCGGCGACTTTTGGGAAAATGGACCTCGACAGCGTCTTCTGGTACGCCGATGGCGAGTTTGATAACGCTATTTGTACTTCGGTCTTGCACTCGGTGCGGCGGCCCGAATGGGTTCTTGATGAACTGCACCGGGTCATCAAGCCGGGCGGCCTGCTGCTGGTGACAACCTGGCTGGACGAGGCCGGACACCGGGAAGCCTTTCCCCAGCTTTTCGCCAGGCCGGAGAGCGAACCGCACGCCGGGCTGGTCACACGGCTGCGGCAGGCCGTCAAGACCCTGACTGAGCCGCAGCGCCGGATTCATTACTGGACCTCCGAGGAAATGCGGCACATGCTCGAAAGCAAGGGCTTTGAAATTTTATACATGGACGGCGCGCCGATGCTTACGATAGTCGCTCGGTCGCTTGACAGCTTTTAGGGGGTCAAGTACCATTAAGGGACATTCTTAATCTATTAAGGAGAGGAATAGTTGGGGCACTCAGCGAATAACCTGGCAGCGGTAATCCTGGCTGGCGGCAAAGGCACCCGAATGAAATCGCGCCTGCCCAAAGCCCTGCACCCGGTGCTGGGCGAACCGATGATTTTTCACATTCTAAGAGCGGTCGCCCGCTCCGGGGTTCCGCCCGAACGCACCCTGGTCGTGGTAGGTTACGCCGGGGATAAGGTCCGGCAGGCCGTAGCCGAGCAAGGGCCGTATCTTTTTGCCGAACAGGCCGAACAACTCGGCACCGGTCACGCCCTCTTAACCGCCCGGGCTACCCTTGAAAACCTGGCTAACCCCGCCGAAAATATCCTGCTGGCCTATGGCGATAACCCGCTCCTCACTCCCGCAACACTCCAAACCCTGCTAACCGCTCACTTTGAAACCAATCCGCTCGTAACCCTGGCGACCTCCCTGGCCGATGACCCGACCGGTTACGGCCGGATTATTCGCGAGGCCCCGAGCGGCCGTTTCCAGGCTATCATCGAAGAAAACGAGCTGACCGCAGAACAAAAACTTATCAAAGAATTTAACCCCGGCGTGTATGTTTTTAAGGGCAAATGGGTCTGGCCGGCCCTGTCCCGGCTCAAAAAGAGCCCTAAAGGGGAGTATTACCTGACCGACTTGCCCGGCTTTGCCGCCCGGGAAGATGGCGGAACCGTCGAACTGGTCCCGGTGGACCCGCAAGACATTCTCGGCATCAACGACCGGGTGCAACTGGCCCAGGTTGGCGACATTTTCCGCTACCGGGTCTTGCGCGAACACATGCTGGCAGGCGTGACCATCGTGGACCCGGCCTCGACATATATCAGCGCCGAAACCGAGATAGGCCAGGACACTATTATCGAGCCGAACACGCACCTGCGCGGGACGTGTAAAATCGGGCAGGACTGCCGGATTGGGCCAAACTCTATCCTGGAAAACGCCACCATTGGCGGCAACTGCCAGGTATTCGCCTCGGTAGTCCAGGACAGCGCCCTCGAGGAAGAAGTCAGCATCGGGCCAATGAGCCGGGTCAGGCCGGGCAGTTACCTGGAAAAAGGCGTTTACATGGGTAACTTTGCCGAGGTCAGCCGCAGCCGGGTCGGGCAGGGCAGCAAGCAGTCCCACTTCAGCTTCCTGGGCGATACCACGACCGGGCCGAACGTTAACGTGGGGGCCGGGACGATTACCGCCAATTACGACGGCGTGAACAAGAATAAGACGGTTATCGGGGCGCGGGTCTTCCTGGGCAGCGATACCATTTTGCGGGCGCCGGTCAGGCTGGGCGATGAAGCCAGGACCGGGGCCGGGGCGGTTGTTACAAAAGATGTCGAGCCGGGCGTTACGGTTGTAGGCGTACCGGCCCGGCCGCTTGAGCGGAAGGCAGGGCAGCCATCCCAGGAACCAACTCAAAATGATGGTGATGGGGTATCCAATCCTTAAAGCTTGCAAAGAGTAACTGTTCACCTGTAGAAGGGAATTGAATTAGTGGGAGGGAATTGTATTCCCGATACCTGGAGAACCAATCGGGAATACAATTCCCTCCCACAATAGGCTTTCTACCGGAGGCAAAATAGTTACTGCAAAGAAGCTTAAAAGGGAACTTGAAAGAAAGCTGGCCCGGAACCCGGTTAAAACCTGGTAAGGCTTAAAATTAAAACTTAAGGAGGTTTATGGACGGCAGGCTTCAGATTTTTAGCGGAAATGGCAACCGGGCGTTAGCCGAGGAAATTGCTCAACAGCTTAACTTACCGATGGGCCGGGCCATCGTGACGACTTTTAAGAATGGCGAAAGCCGCATCCGGTTCGAGGAAAACGTGCGCGGCGGCGATATTTTTATCGTCCAATCGCTCTGCCACCCGGTCAACCACCATATTATGGAGTTGGCCCTGATGATTCAGGCGGCGCGGGGCAGCAGCGCCGGGCGGATTACGGCGGTTATCCCTTACTACGCCTACGCCCGGCAGGAAAAGAAGATGAGCGGTCGCGAGCCTATCAGCGCCAAGCTGCTGGCCCAGTTTCTCGAAGTCGCCGGGGCCGACCGGATTCTGACGGTGGACCTGCACGCGCCGGCTATCGAAGGGTTTTTTAATGTCCCGGTGGACCACCTGCGGTCTATCCCGCTGCTGGCCGAGCATTTCCGGCGCATGCGCCTGAGTAATCTTTCGATAGTATCGCCCGACCCCGGCGGCGTAAGCCGGGCGACCGATTTCCGCAACCGTATCGGCGGCACCCTGGCGATTATCGCCAAACACCGCCCCGACGTGGACGTGGTAGAATCGCTGGAAATGGTCGGGGACGTGGACGGACGGACGGCCATTATTGTTGATGATATGATTTCCACTGGCGGCACCCTGGCTCAGGCGGCCCACCTGGTGATGGAGAGAGGAGCTAAAGAAGTTTATGCCTGCGCGGTACACGGCCTTTTTGCCGGGGACGCTTTCGAGCAAATCGCCCGGTCCCAGCTTAAACAGGTGGTCGTGACCAATACTTACCCGGTGGACGGGGTGGTCCATAACCTGGGCATCGAAGTGTTGACGGTTGCACCCATGATTGCCGAGGCCATTACCCGGATTCACAAAGATATGTCCATCAGCGTGATGTTCACCTGAACTGAAACCGAGAGAGTAGCGGGTTAAAACTAAATATATGTGTAGCCTAAGTGTAAATGTAGCCCTGTCTTACGCCTTTCTGAACGATACCCCCGTTACCCTTAAACCGGGCGAGGTGGTTTGCGACCAGAATATTACAGTCGCGCGCCTGATTGTCGTAGGAGTCTCGATTTTTGGCATTTTGCTTTGCCTGCTCTTGCTGTGGATTAACGCCTCCGCCGAGGCCGGTCTTAGCAACCTGAGCCGCCACCGTCTGCAACAGATGCGCGAACGCCACGAGCCGCGCGCCCAACTGATTGAAGATTTGTTAAACCGCCCCGCCCAGATTGCTTCCGCCCTGAACCTGCTGCACATTATCTGCCTGATGGCCGTCACCGGCCTGAGTATCCTGGCCATACACCAGTTCAACCTCTACGGCCCGGAAGTGACCGTAATGCTGATTTTGCTCATTTTTGTGACAATGAGCGTGGTCCGCACCGGTTCCAAAGGCTACGCCCTCAACAAACCTGAAAAAACGGTGCTGCGTTTTAGCGGTTTCGTCAATACCGAGGTGGCCCTGATGCGGCCGCTAACCTGGCTGGTCCACGGCCTCTCCAACCTGCTCTTAAAACTCTTTCGCCAGAAACCTATCCCGGCTAATACCTATTCCAGCGAGGAAGAAATGTCCATGCTGGCAAACATCGGCGAGGAGGAAGGGCTGATTGAGGACGAAGAGCGCGAGATGATTCGCAACATCTTCCAGTTCGACGACACTTTTGTCCGTGAGGTGATGGTGCCGCGCCTGGATATAAAGGCTATCCCCAGCACGGCCACGCTTGACGAAGCGTTGGACGTGATTATTGACTCCGGCAAAAGCCGCCTGCCGGTCTACCAGCCCGATATTGACCATATCAAGGGTATCTTATACGCCAAAGACCTGATGGCCTTTATGCGCCAGCACTCTAACGAGAAAATTGACCTGCTGACTATCCTGCGCCCGGCCTATTACGTGCCGGAATCCAAAAAGGTGGACCAGTTGTTCGCTGAATTGCAAAACCAGCGCGTGCATATCGCGATTATCGTGGACGAGTACGGCGGTACGGCGGGTATGGTGACTATCGAGGATTTGCTGGAAGAAATCGTGGGCGAAATCCAGGACGAATACGATACGGCGGAAACGGCTGATTTCGAACGCATCACTCAGCACGAAGTTTTGGTGGATGCCCGCCTGAACCTGGGCGACGTGAATGATTTCTTTAAGACCCACTGGGAGTCGGAGGAAATCGAGACTATCGGCGGCTTTGTCTACGACCGCCTGGGGCGGATCCCTGAAGAAGGCGACCAACTTGCGGTCGACCGCGAGGGCAACCTGATTACCATCAACGAGCAGCCGCCGGAAACAAACGAGTCGGAAGGCGAAGCGGCGGAAACTCCGGCCCCGGTTACGATGCCCGCCGATTATTACCTCATTCGGGTCGAGAAAGTGACCGGGCAGCGTCTGCGCCAGGTGCGGCTGCTCCACATCTTCCCGCCAACTGCGCAGGCTATCGCCGACCGCAAGACCAGCCAGATGGCCGATACGGACGGGCCGGATATTGAACCGGCGACCGAGCAGAATCCTTTAACGAAATAGTGTTTAGTGTTTAGTGTTTAGTGTTTAGTGTTTAGTGTTTAGTGTTTAGTAAAAAATTGTTATTCAAAGATTGTGGTAAAAGCCAGTTTTGGTTAAAAAGGCTGCCAATAGAGAAGATGCAGCTATTTCACTAAAAACTAATAACTAATAACTAATAACTGACCCCATAAATGAAAAGAGGCTCAATTGAGGCCAAACGAACCGATAAACGTGGGTATCCTTATTTTCGACGAGGTGGAAGTGCTGGACTTTTGCGGCCCCTTCGAGGTCTTTTCGGTAACGCGCCTGCCTGAGGCGACCGAACGAGCCGAGGCCACCAGGCCTTTCGCGGTCTTTACTATCGCTCAGCAGAGCCGGACCATCAAAGCGGTGGGCGGCTTGCGGGTCGAGCCGCACTTCACCATCGAGAATCACCCGCCACTTGATATCCTGGTAGTGCCGGGCGGGATGGGCACGCGCCGCGAGGTGAACAACCCGGCCCTGATTGAGTGGATTCGCAAAGTATCCGGCGAAACGCAGCTTAACACCTCGGTCTGCACGGGTTCGTTTATGCTGGGTCAGGCCGGGCTGCTGGAAGGCCACCGGGCCACGACTCACTGGCTCTCGCTGGACCGCATGCAGCAAACCTTCCCGGCGGTCACGGTTGTCCGCGAAACGCGCTGGGTAGACGAGGGCAATTTAGTAACGTCCGCCGGGATTTCGGCGGGTATTGACATGAGTTTGCACGTGGTCGAGAAATTGTTGGGCCGCGCGGTCGCCGAGAATACGGCTCGCCAGATGGAATATGCCTGGAATGAAGGCGTTACTGTTTAATCCCCAAAATATCCTTCATCATCTCGAAACTGGCGGGGTCGAGCAGGTTCGAGTTAAAGGCGCCCCAGCTATAGAAGAATAGGGCCAGCAGGGCCGGGAGGGCCAGCCAGCGGGCCGCCCGGCCGCTAAAGTACCCGGCAAACGGCACCAGGACCACAAGGGCGAAAAAGGGTATCGAGTAGCGCAAGATATCGTTGTGCAGCAAAAAGAGGGTGTAGAAAAAAGCCGCCAGCCCGACCCAGAAAATATCAAAGCGCTGCTGCCGCCACAGCGCAATCAAGCCCAGACTTTCCAGGACATACGTAAAAATGAGCGCGGGCGCTTCCGGCCCACCCACCATAACGCTGGGAAAGGGGATTATTTCAAGGTGCGTCACGTTTTCGGTGACTTTAAAGTAGGCCAGGAAATCGCCATAGCGCCAGGCATAAAGGCCAAAGACCGCCGCCAGCCCTGAAGGTATCAGCAAAAGTCCCGCGAAGGCCCGCCAGTTGAAAAGAGTTAGCAGTTTTGGCAGGGAGAAGCCGTAACCGTTCCAGGTCTTAACCGCCGCCTCGAACAGCAAAAAGAGCAGAAAACCCGCCCAAAGAAAGATACCGGGCGGGCGAGTGAAAAGCGCCCCGGCCCCGGCTAACCCGGCCAGCCAGTAGCGTTCCTTCTTGAACAGGTAAATCGAAAGCAGCTCGAAAAACATGAAAACCGGCTCGCTGCCGCCCACGTTGTGGTATATCAGCCAGCGCACCGGCAATACCAGCGCCACCAGGGAGAGCCAGAGCGGGTCCCCGGCATAGCCGAAGTCCCGCACCAACCGGTAAAAGACCCCGGCGAAAGCGGTCGAGGCCAGGAAGTTGACCACCAGCGGCGACCACAGCCAGCCCGTTAGCGGGTGGACCAGCAGCAAGAGCAGCGGAAAGCCGGGGAAGTGCGCCGTCCAGTAAAAAGGCGAGTGCGCCCCAAAATCGGAGATTCTTAACAAAGGGTCGTGGGGGTCGTAGAAATTGTGGGCGATAAAAACATATTCCGGGCCGTCCAGGTAGCGGAAGACCGGGTTAATGCCGCCGCTCTCAAGGGCGATTTTGCCCACGAACAGGGCGCTTAAAAAAAGATTGAAGGCAAAAATAGCCGCAAAAGCCGCGCCAACCGGGTGAGCCAGCCGCCAGCCCTGGGTCCGGTTGACCACTCGCCCGAAAAGGGTAGCCTCGCCGGGAGCGCCCCAACTCCACCCCGCCAGGGCCAGCCAGCCGAAAAACCCGGCCAGGTAGCCCGACCCGAAGGCGGAAAGCCAGTACAGGTCGTGGTTTAGCAAGCCGTTGTAGCCGGTACGGGCCAGCAGGAAAAACCAGAGGGCCATGAAACCGGACGCGGCGGCGGTAAGCCCTACGGCCAGGTAACCCGCCCCGGAGGCAAGGCGGCCCCGGCGTAAGGCGAAAAGCTGGCCTAATTTAACCGCTACCGCCAGCCCGGGCAGCAGGAGCAAGAACCAGCTTAACCAGGCCCGGCCCGGCCGGAAAAGCGGCGACCAGACCTCCCCGGCATCCACCGTGACCGACTGCAACATAAATCCCAGGGCGCGGGGGTCGCCGGGGGGCTGCCAGGCCGGGGACGAAAAAGTTAAATTTATCCGGTGAGCGTCGTTATAAGGCGCGGAAATGTTAAAAGTGAAATCCTGGAAAGCGGCCAGGCCGGGGACAGGCTTTATTTCTCCCACCTTAACCCCGTTTGCCAGGACCGTTGTGGGATTGGCCGGGCCGCCGGCCGCACTGGCGCTCCGCGCCCGAATGGTAACTTTAACCGGGCGGCCATTATTGGTATTGACCGGCACGATAAACAGGGCATCAGGATGCGTCCAGGCAAAACGCTGGCCGCTGGCGTCGGTTTCAGTATTATAAATCCGGTAATCATTCTTTTCGGGAACAGTCGTGGTGAGGTGGCCGGCGTCCCAGGTGACCACCTCCACGGGGCGCGCCAGCAGCAAATAAAAGCCAAAGACCAGCGCGAGTAGCCCGGCAGCGGACCAGAGAAAAGTTGTTACACTGAACCAGGCAGGCAAAGGCCGGGTTAAAAGTACAGGCTCCTCCGGCAAGGTTTTTTCAGGGGTCAGAGGTCTTTCGAGGCCGGGCATTTAGTTCCTTTCAAACCGGGGCCACCAGTTTATAACTTATAGCGCCCGCCTGGTAAATATTGAGGCGTTTATCCGGAATAAAGGGCCAGGTTTACATAAGAAGTTTTAACCTTGCTGCCCGGTCGCCCAAACGGTCGCATTATACAATAGGGTACACCCAGGGGCAAGAAATGGGCAGGGGCTGCCAGGCAGAACCAGCCGGGAAAACAATTCCCTGCCACAAGTACGGCAAGAATTTAATTACAGACAGAATGATGGATTCAACCGGGTTCTCCTAAGGGAAAACCCGGTTGATCACAGCAATCTGAGAGGAAGTCAGGTCGTAGAGGGCGCAGGCCAGTTCACCAATCTCAGATTGGCTGAGGCCGGGCCGGGAGAGCGCGGCTAGAATCTGGGAAGGCTTTCCGCCGGGAAAATCGGGTAAAGCCGCTTTCGGGAAGGCCAGGTTTTTAACCGGGTTGGCGTAATAGTCCCACTGGCCGCCGCCCACCGGCTTACCGTAAGAGCGGAACTGGAAAGTGGAGAGGCGGCTGTTGAGAAAGTTCGCCGCTAATTCCTCGAGATGCCACCCGGCAGGGAAAACCACCGAAACCACATCCGTACTGAAATAAAAGTGCTGGCGGTCCACCGCGAAAGTGTTGCGAGGGGCTTTGTAGGGGGTTACCAGCTTGGCGGGCTGCTCGAAAACTTCGGCCTCGCGCGGCCATTGCAGTTCGTAAAAGGGGAACGGCTTGCTGTAACGCTGCCGCCGCTCCAGGGCCGGGCGGCGCATTTCCAGGTAAGCCAGGGCCGCCGGGAAATCAGCCGGGCCGGACCCTGGCGGCGGATAAATCAGCCACTGGCCGCGCCATTCGAGACTTCCCGGCCCAATATCGCCGTTTTTGATAGACCGTTTCAACAGGGCCGGTTCGAGGCCGGGGGCGGCGGCAGCGTCCACAAAAAAGGCCCGGTCCAGGCCGGTCTGGACTCCCGTCCGGCAAAGGGCAATCTCGCCCAGGCGGCACGACTTCTCGGCAATTTCCGCCAGCAGCAAGCGCTCCGCCGGAAGCTGGCGCAGCCAGGTCCAGGGAGTTCTGGCGGAAAGGTTTTGCTGGGGAACGGTTTCGGCCTGGCCGTCGAACCTGAAGACAAAAGCGTGACCGGGGGGAGCCGGTTGGCGGGCCGCGAAAAGCAAGCAGACATCGACCTGCGCGTCCGTGAAATGCTGCTCGCCGCCCAGGTCTTCCAGTTCAAGCAGACTTGTTTCGGCCAGGAGCCAGCCGCGCAACCGGGCCGCGAAAGCCGCCTCTTTCCAGAAGCGTGAGGTCACGAAACCCAGCCGCCCGCCCGGGGCGAGCAACTCGACGCCCCGCCGGATGAAATAATAAAGCAGGTCGCACTTGAGGTTGTAGACTTCGGGAAAGACCCGGGCGAAATAAGCCTTCTCAACCCCGCTGTAGTCGTTGAAACCGACATAAGGGGGATTGCCCAGGACCGTGCCGAAACCGCCTTTTTCAAATACTTCGGGAAACTCACTTGTCCAGCCAAAAGGCCGCAACGCTGCCAGGGCCGCGCCATCGCCGGGCGCGTTAAAAATCGGCAGAGCGGCTAACCTGGCCTCTAACCCGGCTCTTTTTTCCCAGCTTCTGGCCTCAAAGACGGCGTATTGGGCCAGGGCCGCCCGGTAATCGCCCGCCCGGGTTGTTTTGAAAAGAGGCCGGCGGTCCGCGCCTTTAGTGTTATCTTTAAACGAGCCTACGAGGGCGTTTCCGCAGCGGACCTGGGCGGCTAAGGCCAGGATTATCGCCGGGTTAAGTCCATCCGGTTTTATTTCAACCAGTCGTTTTAAAATAACCAGCCGGGCCTGCCAGGTAGCCAGCGGGTTCAGGTCAAGCCCGTAAAGGCGTTCGATTACCAGCTTTTCAGGGGGGATTTCCGGGAAAAACTCGCCCAGCCGCTCCAGGGCCGCCAGCAGGAAAATCCCGCCGCCGCAGGCCGGGTCGAGAACCGGTTGGCTGGCCCGGTCGAAAGTTAGCGCGGTGGCCGTTATGCGGCGGGCCAGGGCCGGGGAAGTGTAATAAGCGCCGCTCCGCTTGCGGTCCGGCTGGTCGAAATTCAGCCCGGCTAAAGACCAGCTATTAAAAACCGGGCCGGGCAAGCGGGCTATTTCTTCCTTTACGGCCTGGCTGGCGGCGCTTTCGGCGGGAGTCAGGGCCGGGCCGCCCACCAGTTCAACCAACTCCGGCGCTAAAGCGGGGAAAGCCTCCGCCACTATTCTTTCGGCCAGCCGCCGCAAAACGGCCTGGGCCGCCGCCGCCGCCAGGGCTGGCCGCAACCTTTTAACCCAGCTTTGGGCCTGCTCCTGGAGAGCGTCTGGCCGGGATAAAGCGCCGGTAGGCCTGCTCATAGGCGCCTCCCGGCGCAATTAAAAAAAGCTGGTCTGGACACTTTATTAAGGTTTGAGAGTGGCCGGGCGAGCGGCGGGGGTTACAGGTGAAACTTGCTGGACGCTTGCGGTGGACTGGCTGGCTACCGGCGAACTGGCCGGGGTAGCCGTATCCGGCGGGAACGGTGTAGTCACAAACGACACAATTGTCGTGGTCGGGGCCGGGACAGTCGTCACGGTCGGGAACGGGGAAGGCGCGGTCGTAAAAGTCGGAGGGGGCGGCGCGGTCGTGGGGACCGGCGTGGCGGTATCAGCC
>CADDZM010000058.1 GCA_902812345.1 Chloroflexota bacterium
GCCAAAGTTGGCCCCGCTTCCGGCCGGGTTAGCACAAGCCCCGGCGGCTATCGGCGAACTCTGGCGCAAGGTGGATGGCACCGTCGGCCAGAACAAGGCCACTCGAACCTGGCTTTACGGCCCGGATGTTAACAAGGTTATGTCCGAGAATTACTCCGAAAGCCCTTCTAACCAGCGCAGCGTCTGGTATTTCGACAAGGCTCGCCTTGAAATCAACCAGCCGGGCGGTGACGCTAAAGCCGATTGGTACGTTACCAGCGGGCTGCTGCCCAAAGAGTTAATGAGCAACAAAATCCAGTTGGGCAATAACAATTTTATAACCGGCCCCGGCGCGGCCAGAGTGGTAATTGCGGGAGACGTGACCAACAACCCGAACGCGCCAACTTACCAGACTTTCAGCAAGGTTTCCTCGCTCACCAATGACCGCCGCGCCCCCAACCGGGTTGGGATGCTTGATCAGGAAATGCTGGACCTGAGCGGCCAGATTACCCAAGTAACGCCGTCGGCAAATGTTAGATACGCTTACTACGAACCGACCCTGGGTCACAACATTGCCGACGTCTTTATGACCTCGTTCCAGACCCTGCCCCGCGACTGGCTCTATATCGTCGGGCTGCCGCTATCCGAGCCTTACTGGACCAGGGTTAAAGTCAACGGAGTGGACCGGGAGGTCCTGGTGCAAGCTTTCGAACGGCGAGTGCTGACCTATACTCCGACCAATGCTCCCCAGTGGCAGGTTGAAATGGGTAACGTAGGCCTGCATTACCAGCTCTGGCGGTACGGCGGCACGAATACGGTCACTTCTACCGGCAACTAGGTTTGAACTAAAAAGAAGCCATTCCCCTGAAGAGAAGACTTCTTTTAGTTTTAAATTGCCGGGAAACTCATGCCCCTTTTTTAAATTTCTCCCGCCGGACCCGCTCGAGGAACCGGGTAATAACCGGGCCTTGCTGCTGGGCTTCCAGCAAAAAGGCATCGTGGCCGTAGGGCGAGCGAGCGGCGAAATACTCGACTGCCTCGCCGCGCCCGGCTTCCTGCAAAGCTTCTACCATCAATTGAGATTGGGCGGGCGGGTAGAGCCAATCGCTTGAAAAAGAAATAAAGAGAAAAAGGCTCTGCGTCCCGGCGAAAGCCTGGGCCAGGGTAGCATTTTCGCCACGCAGGTCAAAATAATCCATCGCCCTTGTTATATAAAGATAGCTATTGGCGTCAAAGCGTTTTATAAAGATATCGCCCTGGTGTTTCAGGTAGCTTTCAACCTCAAAATCCACATCAAAGCTGTAGCTATATTTATCCCGGTTTCGCAACCGGCGGCCAAATTTATTAGCCATAGACTCTTCGGAAAGATAGGTAAGGTGGCCTACCATGCGGGCGACGGCCAGACCTGACTCTGGCCGGGGATGGCCCGGCGCGTAATAATTACCGTTATCCCAGTTAGTATCCGCCATAATGGCGCGGCGGCCTATTTCGTCCCAGGCGATACCTTGGGCCGAAAGACTCGGGCTGGTTGCAATCGGGATGGCCGAGGCAACCATGCCGGGATACAAAACCGTCCAGCAAAGCGCTTGCATCCCGCCCATCGAGCCGCCAATCACGGTCAGGAGGCGTTCGACACCCAGGTAATCCAGCAATTCCTTCTGGACCCTGACCATATCTTCAATCGTAATAAGCGGGAAATCGAGGGCGTAAGGTTGGCCGGTGGCGGGGTTAATCGAGGACGGCCCGGTGGTGCCTTTGCAACCGCCCAGCACGTTGGCGCAAATGATATAGTAGCGGTCGGTATCCAGCGGCATTCCCGGCCCGACCAGGACTTCCCACCAGCCTATCCGGCCATCCTCGCGGCTAATTCCGGCGGCGTGCGCGTCCCCGGTCAGGGCGTGGCAAATCAAAATGGCGTTATCGTGCCGGGGGCTAAGGGTGCCGTAAGTTTCGTAGGCAACCGTAATCGGGCCAAGCTTCTGGCCTGACATAAGGGTAAATTTTTCCGGCCCACCGGCAAAGGTGTAAAAGAGTATGTCGGTTACTCCTAAAGGGCTGCTTTCCAGCCTGGGCATAAATATGGCTCCTAAGCCCGTTAGACGTTAAACGTTGAACGTATCCAGGCATTTAAAATAGTAGTAGTTTATATATTCTATCAATTATATAATATTTGGCCCCGGTTTGTTATATGAAATTCCGCACATTTTTGGAAAGGATAATAGACATTTTGTTTCGTTCACCCTTAAAAGTTCACAGTGATTTACTGCTGTAACCCTGTCACAAGGCCGGCGTATTTATCTACCAGGATTTGGGCCTGGTCCGACGATTGCGACTCGGCGAAAATGTGGAACAAAGGGCGGTCAGGGTCGGGCAAAATCAAGACCCATTCCTCGCCGAGCGCGATTCTAACTCCGTCAATCTGCTGGGCGCCATTTTTATATTGTTCGTTTAACACCCGCATCACCCGGCCTTTATCTTCCCAGCGGCAGGCTACCTTGGTCCGGACCAGCGCGTAACCTGGCAGGCTATTGACCACCTCGCTAATTCGCTGTCCCTGCTTGATAGTCAGTTCAAGGATTTTGGCCGCCGCAAACATCGCGTCCATCCCCGGGTGAAAATTCGGGAAGATAAAACCCCCTTCGCCATCGGTCGCCATAATAACGCCGCTCCGGCTGGCCGCCTGCATCTGGGCATAAGTGCTGACCCGGGTGCGCTGGATTTCGCCGCCAAACTGGCCGGCAATCCTTTCGAAAATGCTGGGCGCGTTGACCGGGACCGCCACGATACCGCCTTCCTGGGCCTTGAACATCATGAGAGCTACCGCTGCCGCCAGTTGCATCGGGTGAATCTGGTGGCCCCGGTTGTCCACCGCGTAAAGTTTTTCGCCGCTGCTATCAATTCGCACCCCCAGGTCAGCGTCCAGCGTTTGAGTAATAACGCCCAGCCGTTTCATATTCTCCTGGGTCTGTTCCTGGGTGCGGAACAGCTTGGCCTCGTCCAACCCGGCGTTCAGGGCCACCACATCGCAATTCATCTTATCCAGGATGGAAGGTAAAATTTCGCTGGTGTTGCCTGAACTGTAGTCTATAACCACCCGGCGGCCCCGGTCATGCCCTTCCAGGCCGCTAACGTCAACCCGGCGCAAGAAATCCTGGGTATATTTCTCGACCGGGTTCGGCGCGTAATCAATCCGGCCAATTTCGTCAAGGTAGACCCGGCGGAAATCCTCCCGGAAAAAGACATTCTCAATTTTTCGTTCGGTATTCTTATCAATATCAAGGCCGCGTTTGTCGAAAAAGCGAATATCAATCGTCCGGTTATCATAGGGCGAAAGGCGGACGTGAATACCGCCGGAAACATTCTCGCTGTTGCGGGTATTAAAGCGGGCCACCGGGATAGGTAAATTCCTCAGGTCGCTGACATTTACCCCGGCGGAAGGCAGGCCG
The DNA here is from genome assembly GCA_902812345.1 of Chloroflexota bacterium. GTDB lineage: Bacteria > Chloroflexota > Chloroflexia > Chloroheliales > Chloroheliaceae > 54-19. The sequence continues at coordinate 3,426 of CADDZM010000058.1, forward strand.
CTCAGGATAGCTCGTTTAATCATGCGCGGGGTGTGGTGCGGTTCGCGGTTGACGGTGACAGAGCTACCTTTTGGCAAAATAGCGCCATAGGCTGCGCCCAGTTTGGCGGCAAATTCAGGGGTAATATCAACGTTGACGAGGCCGGTTACGCCATAACGCCCGAATAACACCCGGCGGCCCTGGCTGCCCCAGATAATCGAGCTATTAACCATGGCTCCCCGCTCGATTTCCTTGCTTGGCCAGATTTTCACATTAGGCGCAATAACGGCGCTTTCGCCCACGATGCTGTTGTCGCCCAGGACTACGCCCTCAAAGAGCATGGAGCGGCCTTTGATATTACACTGGCGGCCAACGATGCAGCCCCGCAGTTCAGCCCTTTCTCCGATATAGCTATTTCGCCAGACGATACTCCGGTCAATCGTGGCCCGGTTATCTACAATAGTAAAATCGCGGATTACCGACGGCCCCCGGATGATAGCGCCGCCTTTGACCTTAACGCCCGGTCCCAGGTATATAGGGCCGTAAAGCTGGGCGTCCGGGGCGATTTCCACATCTTCGTCAATCCAGATGCGCCCGCCAATATGTTTGCCGGGCAACTCAATGTGCATGCGCTGTTCGAGCATGTCGGCGTTAGCTCGCATGTAATCGGTCAGGCTGCCCACATCCGACCAGTAACCCTCGGCCACGTAACCGTAAATCAGGTCGCCTTTTTCCAGCATGCGCGGGAAAATATTCTGGCTCCAGTCATACGGCTGGCCTTTTTCCATGTACTGGAAAATTTTAGGGTCGAGCAGGTAAATACCCGTGTTGACGGTATCGGAAAAGACCTCACCCCAGCTCGGTTTCTCCTGGAACTGGCGGACCCGTCCATCCTCCCCGATTATAACCAGGCCGTATTCAAGCGGGTTTGCCACCCGGGTAAGGGTCAGGGTCGCCATGGCCCCCATTTCCTGGTGGTAATTCATCAGGGCGGTAAGATCAAAATCGGTCAGGGCATCACCGCTAATAACGATAAAAGGTTCGTCCAGAAATTCTTCGGCAAGTTTAACGCTACCGGCGGTGCCGAGCGGGGTTTCTTCGATGGTGTAGCGGATGTTTACACCGATATTATGGCCGTCGCCAAAGTGGTCCTGAATATCTTCGGCGCGATATTGCAGGGTGAGAATAATTTCAGTAATACCGTGTTTTTTAAGTAAATCAATTATGTGGGCCATTACCGGTTGATTAACGACCGGAACCATTGGTTTAGGACGGCCTAATGTTAAAGGGCGCAAGCGGGAACCTTCGCCGCCTGCCATTACCACTGCTTTCATTGCAGTTTCACCATTCACTTTCCCCTGGGTGCGTTTTCTAGAGTCCGGGTTGGTTTGTCTCCGAAGCTTTGAGAAATGGTTATATCTCCCATAACTTTTATCAAAAATATTTTACCCCGGCGTAAAGGATAACGCAATTCCGGCAGTAATCACTAGCAGATGTCACCTGGTTTCTAAAATAGGGGTAGCGGATAGGTAATCCCTGGGTGGCAGAATAGCGGTGCAAAAAGTAAAATTTTAACCCTCGTTCACAACTTATTAACAACGGGATAAAGAAACCTTAAAAACTATCGGCTTTAATAGAGGGTATAAGCGAAAAAGCAACAGACAAGATATTCGGGAAAATTAAGCCTACCCAGAGCAATACCGGTGCTGGATTGCCGTAAGAAAAATCTCCCCTCCTCCTCAACCTAACTCTCAGGGGGCCTTAGCCAATAATCGCGGCTTGGGCCTTCCTTATTTTATACCGGGACCTATTTTTGGACCTATTTTTTAAACTCAAACCAGCGTTGAACAATTCAAAATCGGTTAAAGGCATAATATTTGCATTGTACTTTGTGACTTCTTTAGAAGTTTTAAAGCTTTCTTTAGTTTTAAGGCTTTTTAGAAGGGAGGCTAAAAGGGTAGATTAAAATTGAATATGTTTCAGTTTGAAAGAAGGGTTAGATGGATGCAAAAGAGGCTGGCCGGGATTCCGAAATTAAACCCGGCGCCCTGGTAGAGGCAACCGAAGGTGATCTGGGGGAAGCGGATATTTCCAAACCAAGAGTGGAAGAAGTTATCGAGAACGAAAAAGGGGAAGTTGAGAAGGTAATCGTCAAAAAAGGGGTTATCTTCCAAAAAAAAGTGGAAGTGCCGGTAGAACGGATCCAGGAAGTTAAAACCGGGTCGCAAACCGAAGCTTCAACTCAAAATACTGCTGCAGACGGAGGAATCCCAACTGAAGAAGCCGGAAAAGTTGTTATCGCGGCAAATGAGGCTGAAACTGACGCGCTTAGTTCGGTCGGCCAGGAAACCCTTGAGCCTGAACTTCGAGTAAGGGAGGCGGGCGGCAGTAATATTTTCGGGCAGGTTGAGGAATCACTACCGACTGAGGCCGGTCTGCGGCGTTTGGAACAACAAAACGACCTTCCGGCAGACGAAACTTCCGGCAAGAAAACAAACCTGTTAAAAGTACTGGGGCCGGGTTTCCTGGCTGGTATGGCCGGAAATGACTCCTCGGCAGTAACTTCCTATTCGGTGGACGGCGCTACCAACGGCTACGGCCACCTCTGGCTGATGCTGATTTCCACACCGCTATACCAGGCCGCCCAGTTCGCTTGCGCTAAAATCGGGCGCATCACACAAAAAGGGCTGTCCGAAATCCTCAAAGAGCATTACGGCTTTGGGGTGGCCGGGTTTGCCTCGGTTATTTTAATTGTGGCTAATATCGCCCTTATCGCGGCGGACCTGGTAGCTATCGGGAGCGGCCTGGAACTTATGAGTGGTTTGAGTTGGGTCTGGTTCGTGGTGCCGGTTGGTCTGCTGCTCTGGTATATCACGGTCTACCAGAATTACGAGGCTATCAAAAAAATATTTCTCGTGATGAGCCTGGCCTTTGTAACCTATCTTGTGACAGCGGTAATGTCCGGGGCGGACTGGGGCAGTGTCCTCAAAAACACTTTTATCCCCCAGTTTGACCTGAGCTTTACCAGCATCAGCAGCGCGGTGGCTTTGCTTGGCGCGACCATCTCGCCTTATAACCTGTTCTGGCAGGTCCAGGGCGAGAAAGAGGAAAAGCGCGAAGGCTCGACTAAAACCAAACTCAAAATGGCCGCCCTGGACATCGGAAGCGGTGTTATCAGCGGCAACCTGGTCGCTTATGCCATAATCGTCTGCACCTCGGCAACCATCTTTACCCATCACGACGAAATAACGACCGCCGCCGATGCCGCCCGGTCACTCGAACCGCTTTTAGGTTCTTTCGCAAAATACCTGTTTGCTTTTGGTCTGATTGGGGCCGGGCTTATCGCTATTCCGGTGCTGCTGGCAAGCGTTTCTTACGCCATCTCCGGCACTTTCGGTTGGCCGGCCGGACTTTCCAAAAAGCCCTGGCAAAACGAAGGTTTTTACCTGATTCTAACGGCCGCCCTGGTTATCAGCCTGGTAATTGCCCTGATTGGTCTCGACCCGGTCCAACTGATGTTCTGGGCAAACGTCCTGAACGGGGTGCTGGCCCCAGTGATGGTGGTATTTTTGCTGTTAGTCGGCAACAATCGCAAAATAATGAAGGATTTTCGGCTGGGTTGGCCGACCAACCTGGGCCTGGCAGTGGCTGCTATCATTATGTTCGGGGCGACGGCCATCCTGTTTTACGGCCTCTTTACCGGGCAGGGCGGTTAAAAACCTCCTGCCCTGGCCCCCAAGGCTTACCGCAATTTTCTTTGCAAAAAAAGAATAGTAGTAGTTAAATTAGGGACAGGCCAGTCACGTTTTTTGGTTCAGTTTTTAATAACCTGGGTTGGGAGAATTTTGTAAACGCCGACTACAACGGCATCCAGGTCGACGCTTTTTATTGGGGTGAAGAATCCTCTCGCGAAACAGCCGAACAATTGATTAGCGAGGTCGGAGTAAACCCGGTCTACCTGGGCAGAGTGGATAAAGCCGGCCTGGTAGATACCTTTTTAAATTTATTCTTCGCTCTGGCTATGGAGCAGAAAAAAGGCCGCCTGCTGGCCTTCAAATTACTTACCCGCGACTCTTTTTAGAAAGGATTCTTAATGCGGATTATTTACCTTGATATTGATACCCTGCGCCCCGACCACCTGGGCTGCTACGGCTATCACCGCAATACCAGCCCCAATATTGATAACCTTTTTAGCCAGAGCGTCCGTTTCGACAATTTGTACGTCACGGACGCGCCCTGCTTGCCGTCGCGGACGGCCCTATGGAGCGGGCGGACCGGCTACCATACAGGCGTGGTCGGGCATGGCGGCACTCCCGCCGACCCTTTTATCGAGGGGCCGACCCGGGATTTTACCGATGTTTTTGGCAAGACAAGCTGGATGAGCGCCCTCCGCAAGGCCGGGTTCCACACCGTAACGGTAAGCCCGTTTGCCGAAAGGCACTCGGCCTGGCACTGGCTGGCCGGGTACAAAGAGGTTTATAACCCGGGGTTTGGCGGTCTCGAACGGGCCGAACAGGTCACACCCCTGGCTCTGGACTGGCTCAAACGTAACGGCTCGAATGATAACTGGTTCTTGCACATAAACCTGTGGGACCCGCACACACCCTACCGCACCCCGGCGGAGTTCGGCAATCCTTTCAAAGATGACCCGCTCCCGGCCTGGCTGACCGAGGAAATCTGGCGCAAGGGCTGGGAAGGCTACGGCCCTCACAGCCCGCAGGAACCGCACGGTTTCGCCGAAGCAACCGATATGGTCGGGTTCGATACGCCCCTGGTTCTAGACTCGATGCAAGCGGTCAAACGCTGGATTGACGGCTATGATACGGGCATCCGTTACGCCGACGACCACGTGGCCCGGATAATGACGGCGCTTTCGGACCTGGGCATTCTGGAGGACACGGTAATATTTTTAAGTTCCGACCACGGCGAGACCCAGGGTGAATTGAACGTCTGGGGCGACCACCAGACCGCTGACGCGATTACCTGCCGGGTGCCGCTGCTGGTGCGCTGGCCGGGCCTGACCGGTACGTCCAGGGTGGATAAAGCTCTGCATTATCATTTCGACTGGGCCGCCACCATGCTGGAACTGGCCGGGGCCACCGTTCCAGCCAACTGGGACGGCCAGCCTTTTACGGCGGCTTTCCGGGAAGGCCGCGAAGCCGGGCGCGATTTCCTGGTGACGAGCCAGATGGCCTGGTCGTGCCAGCGCGGCATCCGGTTTGGCGATTATATCTGCCTGCGGACTTATCACGACGGTTATAAGATGCTAGAGCCAATCATGCTCTACAACCTCGCTGATGACCCGCACGAATTAAACAACCTGGCCGACCAAAAGCCGGAAATCGTCAACCAGGCGATGGCTTTACTGGTGGACTGGCAGCAGCAACAGGCTATAACGAGCCTCACCGGGATTGACCCGATGCTGACGGTGCTGCGGGAAGGCGGGCCGCACCACACCCGCAACCAGTTACCGGCGTATCTTGAAAGGCTGCGAGCAACCGGGCGGGCGCATCACGCGGAGACTTTACTTAAGCGGCACCCCACAGGCAATTTGCTAAAAGTTTAATATACACAGCTTTCGCTCTGAACTGAGAAGCCTTCAAAGTAGGAGAAAGTTTGCCCTACTTTAAGTGTTTCAGGCGAAAGTCCTAATTAGAAAGGTTAAGGCCGTTGAGGCAACCGTTTCGTTTCAGCATAGCTTTTCAGAGCAACAAAACTCCCGCCGAATACCAGGCTTTAGCCGGACTGGTGGATGCTTATCCTTTTGATGTGGTCAGTGTTTACAATGATTTACTTTTCCAACCGGCCCTGGGCCCGCTAATCCTGATGGCCCAGCGCTTGCGCCATGCCCAGATCGGCTTTGCGGCCCTCAATCCTTATACCCTGCACCCGCTGGAAATCGCCGGGCAAGCCGCCGTACTGGATATGGTCAGCGGCGGTCGTTCTTACCTGGGGTTGGTTCGGGGAAGTTGGCTGGACCGGGTTGGTATCGAGGGCAAGAAATCGTTTCAGACCCTGCGAGAAGCCACGCTGCTCGTAAAGCACCTGCTGGCTCGTGACCCGGCCCCTTTTGAGGGACAAATCTTCCAGCTTGCCGCGGATTCCACTTTGAACTATACGCCGTTACGCCCTGATGTGCCGATTATGATTGGTACCTGGGGCAAATTAACCTCCCGCATGGCCGGGGAAATCGCTAACGAAATAAAAATCGGCGGCTCGTCTAATCCGGCAATGGTCGGAGTTTTGCAAACTGAAATCGCGGCGGGTGAGGCAAAAGCCGGGCGCAAGGCCGGGACGGTCGGCATCTGCCTGGGCGCGGTAACAGTGGTGGACGAGGACCGGGAAGCAGCCAGGGCGCTGGTCCGGCGAGAAGCAGCCCTGTATTTGCCGGTCGTGGCTGAACTTGACCCGACCCTGCAAGACCCCGAATGGCTCCAACGTATCCAGGAAGCGGCATCCCGGCAGGACTACGAGTATATCAGCCGCCAGATTTCCGACGATTTGCTCGACAAGTTTGCTTTTGCCGGGAATCCCCGGGATATCATTCGACAGGTTGAAAATATTATCGAGAGCGGAGCCAGCCGGGTTGAGTTCGGGACTCCACACGGTCTAAACCCCGAGGTTGGCATCCGGCTATTAGGTGAAAAAGTGTTACCTCACTTCAAACCTTAATTTAAAGGCGGCCCGGTTAGTCTTTACCGGGCCGCGCTTTTTTCAAATACTTATAGCCGGTTCCCCCAAACCGGCCACAAACATTCTTCGTGGTAGCTTTTTCGGGCCGGGCAAGACTACCCGCCAGGTGGCTTCGCTGCCCCTGACCGATAGCGCCGGAAAATTCAATGTTCCACTCCTTTAAAACACTTACGGCGATGGCTCGAAGATCCAACCCGGTGACAATCTCATCCAGGCCATGACCCTTGTAAAACAGGTCAACTTAGAGCGGGTAAAGGGTCTCTTTAAGCGTGACGACCAGCACAGGCAGTCCGTCCCTCTTACATTCTGGCTTTGGTGGGATTAAAGCAGGTGCAAATCCCGCAACCCGTCCGCGAAAGTAACTTTCAGGCAAGGCTCGTTATAGAGAAAGTCACCCCAGGCCGGGTATTCCTCGACCGGAAGACCCCCCTTTGAATTGAAGCTGGGCCGCGATGTCGTCGTAATCGCTGCTCGGCGCGGCCCGGGTCGCCAGGCCGAGGGTGGTATAGTCTTCGGGGAAAGGCAGGCGTCCGCTTCAGTAAAGACGTTGCAGCCGCCCATCGGCAGCCCGCCCAAAGAGGTAAGCGGTGTAGGCCGTTGAGAGCAGCCAGAGGCCCGCCTCCTCGAAATATTGGATAGGTGGATTTGGATTTTTGTTTTCCACCTGGGCCAGGCCTATAGCTCTATTACCACGCCTTCGGCTACCTGAAGTTCCAGGTTGCTCAAATCTGCAACCCCTTCCCGCCTGTTATGGGTAGAAATTATGATTTTCCCTTGATTCTGCCCGGGCTCGTTTACCGACAGGGTTTGCAGTTGGCCCGAGAAATTGAGCGCCATGAGAAATCTTTTGCCGCCGCCTTCGCGTTCGTAAACAAAACAGGCCGGCGAAGAACCGGCGACCGAGCGATAACTGCCGGTATTAAGGGCCGGGTTTTCACGCCGTAATTTTAGCAGTTCGTGGAGGAAGGAGAGCATCGAAGCCGGGTCGGCTTTTTCCACCTCGACATTTACGCTCTGGTAACCGGGCGCGACCGGGAGCCAGGTGCTTGCGCCAGTACTGCTGAACCCGGCATTAGCCGAGGCATCCCACTGCATGGGCGTGCGTTCGGGGTCGCGTCCATGGCCGGGCGAACCTTTTTCCTGGGGGTCGCGGGCTAATTCCGGCGGGATTTTTACATCCGTCATGCCAAGTTCGTCACCGTAGTAGAGGGTCGGGGTGCCGCGCAAGGTCAGCAAAAGCAGCTGGGCCAGGCGCGCCCCGGCCTGGCCTAAACGCGTCGCCACCCGGGACTTATCGTGATTACCCAGCACCCAGTTCGGCCAGGCTCCTATGGGCAGGACCGCTTCATAGCTCTCGACCAGTTGCCGCACGCTGGAAGCCTGCCAGTCGGTTAAAAGCAGCAGTTGGAAATTAAAAGGCAGTTGCAACCCGTTCTGTTCCGCACCGTAGTACCGCACCAGGCGGTCGTAGGGCAGCCAGATTTCACCTATCAAGACCCGTTCGGGATACTCGTCCGCTACCTTGCGCATCTCCAGGATGATAGAATCCATTTCTGGCTGGTCTTCGGTGTACTTTTTAATTTGCTGGTCGAAGTTCGGCTCGCCTTCCTTCCAGTTTGGGTCAGGCGGGTTATCGCGCAGGGCTTCGTCCTTAAAGAGAAGGTAGATAACGTCAATCCGCAGGCCGTCCACGCCCCGGTCGAACCAGAACCACATCACGCCGAGCATTGCCTTGACCACGTCCGGGTTCCGCCAGTTCAGGTCGGGCTGCTTTACATCGAAAAGATGAAGATAATATTGCTGTCGGACCTTATCGAACTGCCAGGCGCTACCGCCGAAATTACTCAGCCAGTTGTTGGGCGGGTCGCCGTTCGGTTTCGGGTCGCGCCAGATATACCAATCGCTTTTGAGGTTATCGCGGGAGGAGCGGGACTCCTTGAACCACGCGTGCTCGTCGGAGGTGTGATTCGGCACGAAATCAACCAGCATTTTAAGGTTGCGGGCATGGGCCGCTTCAACCAGTTTATCAAAGTCGGCCAGGTTGCCAAAAATCGGGTCAACGTCAACATAATTGGAAATATCGTAGCCGAAGTCAGCCATCGGGGAAGGATAAAAAGGGGAGAGCCAGATTGCGTCCACGCCCAACCAGCCAAGGTAATCGAGCTTCTCGGTAATCCCGGGCAGGTCGCCGATTCCGTCGGCGTTGCTATCCATAAAACTGCGCGGGTAAATCTGGTAAACGGTGCCCGACTGCCACCACAAAGCTGTGCCTTCGCTCATTTTGCTTTTCTCCTCAAGCTAACCGGACTTTTTTAAACTTCCCATTTTTAGCTGTCGCCAGTATTTCCCCGGTATTTAGGGTTGTAACCGGACCTCTTTCAGCACAACTCAGGCCGGGCCTATTATCGAAAACATAACTCCCTTGCACAAATCAGTTCGCTATTTTAATTTTCTTTTTTTTGTTTCTAACTTAAACCCTGTGTCTTAATCTCTTCACGACTACTGCCTACTGCCCACTGACTACTAGCCACTGCCTACCGCATAAACTATTTACAGGCTAAAAAAAACGTGGTATTTTTAGGCGGCAACCAGAGGAAACAATAAAAAATCTCACTTCACGCGCCCGTTTTCAAGCTTTACCAGGCCGAAACAATAGAAAAGAGCCGCCTTAAATGCAAACCCGGCTTTATATCCCTTCCGAGTTGAAGGAAAATTTCCAGAGTTTTTGGAAAAAGATTGAACCAATCCTGCAAAAGGACTCTAATTTACCTCAACGCGACTGTGATATTTTCTTGCTGCGCCTGGAACGCTATTTTGCCGACTTTTACGAAGGATTCTCGGCTATTTACGCCAGGCATCCCGCCTTCGAAAAAGAGGTTGAAGCTATCGCCCGGATGCTGGCGAATTATTACCTCAACCGGCCCGAAGACCTTAAAAAATCCGACCTCCGCCGCGAGATTACCGCCGACTGGTTCCAGTGGGAAAACATGGTCGGCTATATTTTCTATGTGGACAAATTCGCCGGTAATTTAACGGGAGTCCACGAAAAGCTTGATTATCTTGACGAACTGGGGCTTAATTATATCCACCTGATGCCGCTCCTAAAACCGCGTCCCGGCCAGAATGACGGCGGTTATGCGGTCGAGGATTACCGCGAGGTCAACCCGGATTACGGCAGCATGGACGACCTGGAACGGTTGGCCGCGGCTATGCACGAACGAGGCATGAGTGTTTGCGTTGATTTAGTGGTAAACCACACCGCTAAAGAACACGAATGGGCTAAAAAAGCCCGAGCGGGCGACCCCTACTACCAGGATTACTACTATTTTTACGATGATAGGGCTGTACCCGACGCTTACGAAAAGACTTTGCCCGAAGTCTTTCCCGACTTCAAGCCGGGCAGCTTTACTTTTTATCCAGATATAGGCCCAAAAGGAAAATGGGTCTGGACCACTTTTTACGAATACCAGTGGGACTTGAACCTGACCAACCCGGCCGTCTTCCGGGAAATGCTGGAAAACATGCTTTTCCTGGCAAACAAGGGCGTGGATATTTTGCGGCTGGACGCGGTGCCTTTTATGTGGAAGCGGCTCGGCACCAATTGCCAGAACCAACCGGAAGTCTACCAGATTTTGCAGGCGTACCGGGCCGCCGCCCGGATTGTCGCGCCCGGCGTCATCTTCAAGGCCGAGGCGATTGTCGCACCGCTTGACCTCATTCACTACCTGGGGACCGGCCAGCATACCGGCAAGGAGTGCGAGATTGCCTATAACAACTCGCTTATGGTCCAACTGTGGAGTGCCCTCGCCAGCTCGAAAGTTGGCCTGATGAATGTTACCCTGGAACAGATACCGGCCACGCCCAGCCTGACGACCTGGGTCACTTATGTGCGCTGCCACGACGACATCGGCTGGGCTATTACCGATGACAACTCGGCGGCGGTTGGCGAGAACGCTTTCGCGCACCGCCAGTTTCTCAACGAGTTTTTCTCCGGGCTGCTGCCTTATTCGTACGCCAACGGGGCGATTTTCCAGTATAACCCGCGCACTGGCGATGGCCGGATTAGCGGCATGGCGGCTTCCCTCGCCGGGCTGGAAAAAGCGGTCAGCGACAACGACCAGGAAGCCATTCGGGCCGCCATCGAGCGTGTAATCTTGCTTTACAGCGTGGTTTTTTCGTTTGGCGGTATCCCGCTTATATATATGGGCGATGAAATCGGCCTCTTTAACGATTACACCTACCTGAATGACCTCCAAAAAGCGGTAGACAACCGCTGGATGCACCGGCCTCCCATGGATTGGGCTAGAGCCGACCAGCGGCATGACCCTTCGACTATTCCAGGCCGGATTTACCGGCAAATGCAGGTTTTGATACAGGCCCGCAAGTGTATCCGCGAGTTACACGCCGGAACGCCTTCCGAGATTCTCAGGACCGGCAACCCGCACGTCTTTGCTTTCGCCCGCAAGTATCCCGGCAGCGCTTTTGTGGGTCTGGCAAACTTCTCGGACCGCTACCAGACCATTTCCAGCCGTGAGATTGAGCAGCTTGGGCTGTGGCCGGTGGTGAAGAATTTGCGGTGGGGACTGGAAAACGCCCCTCAATGGGATTTGGACCAGGACCACAACACGATTACCCTGGCTCCTTACGACTCAATGTGGTTGGTCAAGGGCTAGAAACCGGGTTAGAATAGTAGTAACCCTTCTGAAAATTTAACATCTAATTCAACAAGGAACGAAAAGAATGGCACAGCCGGAAATTATTTGCCTGGGCGAAGCTTTAATAGATATTCTACCAACGGTTTATGGCAGCAGTATCGTGGCGACAGGGGAAATGAAAATGGCTGCCGGGGGCGCGCCCGCCAATGTAGCGGTCGGCCTGGCCCGCCTGGGTACTCGTTCCGGCTTTATTGGCCGGGTTGGTGATGATTTTTTCGGCTACCATCTTAAAGAGATTCTCGAGGCCAACGGGGTTGACACCAGTCACCTGATTATGGACCCGCTTATCCATACCGGCCTGGCTTTCGTTAGCTGGAACGAAATCGGCGACGCCAATTACCTTTTCTACCGCCAGCCTTCCGCCGACACCATGCTTCAACCGGAAGATATTGACCTGGCTTACCTGGCCGGGGCGAAAGTGTTGCAGTTTGGTTCGCTGCTCCTGGCAACCGAACCCTCGGCCAGCGCGACCTTCCACGCCCTCCAGGTGGCTGCCAAAGCCGGGTTACTCCTTTCCTACGACCTCAATTTGCGCCTTTCCAACTGGCCCCACGAAGAAGCTGCTCTGAGCGCCGTTAACAAGCCGCTCGGCTTTGCCAATATCATCAAACTAAACCGCCACGAACTCGGCTTCCTGACCGGCGAGACCGACCCTGAAGTGGGTACAGCCCGACTGTGGCAGGACCACTTCCGGCTGGTCGTTATAACAATGGATAAGTCGGGCTGTTTCTACCGGACTGCCAACAGTCACGGGTTCGTGCCGTCTCGCCCGGTCAGGGCGGTGGATACGGTCGGGGCCGGGGACGGCTTTATGGCGGGGGTGCTGGATGGGCTGCGCCGGGCCAACTTCTCTTTTGACGACACAAGCGTGCAGATGGCCTGCCGCCAGGCTGTCGCGGTGGGCGCCCTGACGGTGTCCAAACCGGGCGGTATCCCGGCCATGCCCTACCGCCAGGAAGTGGATGCTTTCGGGATTTGAGGGTATTCAACTTCCGGTTTACGTTTTTTATAAATTGTGATAAAAAGCATACCCTTTTATTACTGAGCCAGTTACAATAGTTTTGTACCCAAACGCAATATAAAAGTTAGTTGTTAGCATGGAAAACTTCTTTAAAAAAAATATTAACAATAAATAGAGGTTTTTCCGTATTTTAAGGAGATACCTATGGAAAAGCATGATGAAGTGGTAGAACAACCGGTTTCGGAAGCCGAAATCGAAGAAACCGAACTTAGCGAGGAAGAACTCGACGAAACATCTGGCGGAATAATTATCGTTGGTGGAAAGCCTACGTTTACCCGGCAGCATTCTAATTACGCTGAATTAAACCCGCAGCCGTTACCGCCCGGCCCAGACCCGGACATCAACTTTAAAGGCCTTAAAAATCTGGGCGGCCACTAGAGAATATAGCCTGTTCAGGCAAGGAGTATATTATGGAAGAAAAAGAACCAAATCAACCGGCAAATCCTGATGAGGTGATCGAGGAAAACGGCAATTCCGAGTTGAAGGACGAAGAATTGGACGAGGCTTCCGGCGGGATAATTATTGTGAGTGGCAAACCAAATTTTGCCCGGCCGCATACCAATTATGCTGAGTTGAACCCTCAGCCGTTACCGCCCGGCGCCCCTGAACTTAATATTAAAAGTCTTAAGAACCTGGGCGGGCACTAGAACTTCTTCCGGGACGAACCAAAACCGGGAAAGCTCTTACTTTTTAGCAAGATTCCCGGTTTTGGTTTACCCTTTTTATTTACCGTCCGTCCCTTCCTGGGCCGATTTAAAAGAACTATAAATTAGCCGGTCTAACCCGACTGGCTGATTTTTTCTTGCTCCCCGGCTACTTCCCCCACCTCATCTTCTTTTTCAGCCACGGACAGGCGGGCGATGCGCAGACCGTTCAGCTCGGTAATTTGCAGTACGTAAGGGCTAACCTCGACCCTGTCGCCCAGGGTCGGGCTGCTGCCAATCTGCCCGAAGACATAACCGCCAATCGTTTCGTATTCCGGGTCAACAAATTTCACGCCGAAATGTTCCTCGAAATCACCTAAAGAAAGCAGCCCTGAAACCGAGCTTGACCCATCAGGCAGGACTTCCAGTGCCGGCCGGTAGTCTTCTTTGTCGGTATCGAACTCGTCGCGCATCTCGCCAATAATTTCTTCCAGGATATCTTCGAGCGTGACCAGACCGGCAGTGCCGCCGTACTCGTCAATCAACAGGGCCATATGCATCTGGCGGCTGCGCATCTGTTCCAGCAGGTCTTCAATCGGGATGGTTTCAGGCACTTTGAGGACCGGTCGCAAAATTTCTTTGAGGACGAATTCGCCCTGGTCCTTTTTCTGATGGACCCGGTCGAGTAAGTCCTTGACGTGCAGCACCCCGATAACGTTATCAATCGTACCCTGGTAGACCGGAAAGCGGGTGTAATGTTCGCGGGTAACGATATCCAGGACACTATCAAGGTCTTTATCCAGCGGGATAGCGTAGACCTGGGTGCGGGGGCGCATAACCTGGTTGGCGTCTTTCTCGCCAAAGTTAAAAACCCGGCGCAGCATTACTTCTTCCTGGTTATCCAGCACCCCGGCTTCGCGGCTTTCCGTCACCAGCATTTCCAGTTCGGCGACCGAGTGGACCGAGCCGTGTTCACCGGCAGCGTTCATCCCCAGCAGCCGGACGACGCCGTTACCGATGCTATTCATAAGTTTGATAAACGGTTTGAAAACCTGGGCGAAGATGTAGAGGGGCCGGGCGACCAGTAGAGCGGTGCCTTCCGCCCGTTGCAGGGCGATAGATTTTGGCACCAATTCGCCCAGGACGATGTGAAAAATCGTGATAAGCGCGAAGCTAAAGGCAAATGCGAACGTGTGCGAAAGTTCAACGGCAGCCGGACCCGCGATACCTTCAAAAGCTGGCTCAATCAGGTGGGCCAGGGCCGGTTCACCAATCCAACCGAGGGCCAGGCTCGCCAGGGTAATACCTAACTGGGTTGCCGCGATATAATTATCCAGGTGATTCAGTTCGTTTTGAACTGTTCTGGCAGCTTTCTTTCCTTCTTCGACCAGTTGTTCAATCCTGGTCTTTCTAACTTTTACCAGGGCAAACTCGCCCGCTACAAAAAATCCGTTCAGGGCTACCAGCAATACTACTGCCAGTAAGCCCAAACCTGGGACGCCTTCCATTTATTTAATTTACTCCAAACAGCAACCGGCCTTGCCGATCCAAAATCCGGCAAAGCCAACTCGCCCATATTTTTACCTGGCTGAATTTTAACAAAAGTTTGTGAAGTGAAAATTAAGAAAAGCTCAAGATTAGATTAGGCGAACGGTCTTAAAAAAGCGGGCCTTGCGAGGGAGAGGCGGCCAGTTCGTCCAGTATCCGGTTAATCAGCCAGAGCGGTTCGCCCACCAGGTTGCGGGTTAGAAGGGCGCGGTCGCGCTCGCCGACCACAATTTGCATAAGACTCTGGCCGAGCGGTCTGGTCCCTTCGTCCCGCAAAATCTGGCCGATGAGCAGGCTAATACTTTGTTGAGCCCCGGTCGAACCCTGGCAAGCCCTGACCATCTCACTTACAAAACCGTTTGTTCGGGCGTAAAAATTGTCCAAATTTAATCTTCCTGTTAATTTGGAAAAGGTTTGTGTTTCGGCTACCAGATTTTATCATAAACAACTAAAGTTATATAATCTGGACGTTTTAGAGCGGTTTTGCCTGCAAATGGCTGCTTCGTATGAGGAAATTTAAAGACCGGTAAAAGGAGATTTATTGTGGAGAAAGTCCGATGGGGAATATTAAGCACGGCTAAAATTGGCACCAACCGGGTAATCCCGGCCATGCAAAAAGGCCAGTATAGCGAAGTGGTAGGCCTCGCCTCTCGCGATCTGGCAACGGCCCAGGAAGCCGCCGCCAAACTGGGACTGCCGAAGGCTTACGGCTCCTACGAAGAATTACTGGCCGACCCCGAGATTGACGCGATTTATAACCCGCTCCCCAACGATATGCACGTGCCCTGGTCCATCAAAGCCCTGGAAGCGGGCAAGCACGTGCTGTGCGAGAAACCAATCGCCATGAATGGTGACGAAGCCCGGCAACTGGCCGAGGCCGGAAAGAAATATCCCCACCTAAAGCTGATGGAAGCCTTTATGTACCGCCACAATTTACAGTGGCAGGCCGCCCTTAAACTGGTCCGGGAAGGCCGCCTCGGCGACTTAAAGACGATTCAAACGTTTTTTTCTTTCTTTTTGGATGACCCGAACAATATCCGCAACATCCCCGAAAACGGCGGCGGCGGCCTGTTCGATATCGGCTGCTACTGCATTTCGGTTTCACGCTTTATTTTCGGGAAAGAACCGGAGCGCGTAATGGGCCTGGTGGATTTTGACCCAAAATTCAAGACCGACCGGTTGGCCTCGGCTATCCTGGATTTTGGCAACGGCACGACCGCTACTTTCACCTGCAGCACCCAGCTTGTGCCTTACCAGCGGGTAAATATTTTCGGTACAACGGGCCGTATCGAAATCGAGATTCCCTTTAACGCCCCGGAAGACCGCCCCTGTAAGGTCTGGGTTACCAGCGACGGCCAGACCGAACTGCTTGATTTGCCTATCGCTGACCAGTACACCATCCAGGGCGATGTGTTCTCCCAGGCGGTCCTCAACGATACGCCGGTCCCGACCCCGATTGAGGACGCGGTAAATAATATGCGGGTGATTGACCGGGTCTTCGAAAGCGGTCGGACCAACAACTGGGCCTAATGCTAAGCGCCTGGCGCCAGGCAAACGCTAAAAGTTTAACTAATTATTTTGGCAACAATAAGCCAGGAAACCGGGTGATTCTCACAAAAAGAAGCCGCCCGGTTTTTAGTCAGGCTTTTTTATACTCACACCGGCGCAAGGGCCGGACTTGCCAGGTAAGGCACCGTTTGCGGCCCCTGCGGCAAGACGCAGATAGTCGCGCCGGGGCCGTACTCTTCCAGCAGTTGGGCGACGGTTTCTTCTATGCTGCCGTTCAGGACGGGTTCGAGCATGGCCTCACGCACCTTTGCATCTGACAAAAAGCTGTTTTTGAAGAAAATGCGGGCTTTAAGCTGGATTTGAGCCTGGATCTGGGCCTGCCACTGGTCGAACATTTTGAAATCCGGCGAGTTTATCAGTTCTAAAAGCTCCTGGGGATTTGGCCGCATTTTCAAAATGTCTTTAAAAGGCCCGTGGTCCGGAATGCCGTCCGAACATTCCGCCGCGCTGATAATCGCCCCGCCCGGCTTTACTACCAGGGCCGCCGCGCTCATCCCTTTGACCGCCTGGTAAAGGTTCTGGTCGAGCGGGTAGCCGCTGTTGGTCGTTATGACAATATCGAAAGGCTGCTCTACCCGCTGCATAGCCGTCTTCCGCACAAATTCGCAGCCTTCCCGGTGGCTGGCGAAAACTTCCCCGGCAAAAACCGCCGTTATCTGGTGCTTTTTATTCAGGGTAACATTAAGGCTGAAATCAGACCCGGCCATAGCAGCCGACTCGCGAATTTCGGCGTGAATCGGGTTTTCCTCGATTTCGCCCCAGACCGAGTGAGGGTCGCCAATCATGCGGGCGTTGTGGGCGTGCAGCACGGTATCGCCTCCGCTGACGCCGGGCGTAATCATTTTTGGGCCGCCGCTGAACCCGGCGAAGAAATGCGGTTCGATAAACCCGGTCAGGATTTTAAGGTCAGCCTGTAAATATTCCCGGCAGACCCACACATCCGCCCCGAAACTGGTCCGGCCCAGGTGGTCGAGAGTGGATTTGTCGAAAGCGTTGTGATTGATGACCCGGTAGTTATCGCAGACGAAATCACCGAGCATTTCGCGCAGTTCGGCGCCTTCGTTGGGGCGGTGCATGCCGGTGGCATTTATCAGGACAATATTCTTGCGTTCAGCCCCGGCTTCTTCCAATTCCCGCAGCACCACCGGCAACACCCGGTTGTTCGGCATGGGGCGGGTAACGTCGCAAAAGACCACCGCAATGGTCTGGTATTTTCCCGTTACCATCTCGCGCAAAGGTCTGGAGTTGATGGGCTGGCGCATGGCCGCGACCAGGACCGCCGCTTCGTCGGGCAAACCTTCTACGAAAGTCGGCTCAACAACCTGCAAATTCTTGCCCAGGTCCGGCAATTCTACTGTCAGACCGTTTCGCCCATAAGCCAGTTCGATACTTCTTTTTTTGGACATTTTAAAACACCTTTGATTATTGGGCGGCCCCGGCCAGTTCATCCCACAGTTCGGCTGGAATGTTTTCCTGGGCCAGTTTAAAGGTTTCTTCAAGGTGGTCTTTCTGGGCTACACCCACGATAGTCGAAGAAATCCGGGGGTCGCGCAGCGAGAATTGCAAGGCCGCCGCCGCCATCGTCACGCCAAAACGCTGGCAGACCGCTTCAACCTGGTAGGCCCGTTTTAGCAATTCGGGGGGGGCTGGCTGGTAACGGTAGCGGGGATAATTTGACGGTCCCTTAACCAGGATACCGCTTCCATAGGGCGCGGCATTGACCGCCGCCACCCCGTATTTCGCGCAGACATCCCAGAATGGGTCGGCCTCGGTATTAAGCAGGGTATAGCGGTTGTGGGAAATGGCCGCTTCGAATACGCCCATTTCCACAAAACGAGTTATAACATCAATCGGGCCGCCAGCGATACCCAGGTGAGCGATTAACCCTTCTTCCCGGCAGCGCACCAGTTCTTCCACCGCGCCGCCCTTGCCCATTATTTCCTCGACATTGCCATATTCCGGGTCATGCAGGTACAGCAGTTGAATCTGTTCCAACCCCAGTTTTTCCAGGCTGTTCTCGACACTCCGGCGCATCTGGGCCGCACTGAAATCCTGGGTCTCGGAATCCCGGTCGGCTTTCGTCGCCAGCACAAAACCGGGTGGAAGGCCGCCTAGCTCTTTCAGGACAAGCCCGATGCGGCGTTCGCTCTCGCCGTTGCCGTATTCAGCGGCAGTATCAAGGAAATTGACCGGCCCGGCGAAGATAGTCCTTATAATATCGAGCGCCTGTTCGGTTCCAACGGAATAGCCGTAAGTATCGGGCATATTTCCCAGGGCCGTTGCTCCAAAACAAAGTTGTGTAACTTCCAGGCCCGTTTTTCCTAAAGGCCGCTTCTCCAGCCAGCTATCCGTGGTCATAAACTTTCTCTCCGTTAATTTTTTCTTTGATTAGATTTTTCAAATGCCTTGAATAAAGATGTTTAACCCGGAAAAGTTTTGGCAAAGCCGGTTTTATCCCGGGATGGTTTTATTGTAACCTATTTTAAGGGATTTTACCTTTCACTTTCCTTTCAAAATATTCCTATCTATATTATGCACCAAAGTTTGATAATTACTTGCTCTGGGGGCTTTTAATAAATTGTTTGTAAAATAATCCTGCAACCCCACGCTAAGGTTTCACCGCAGCCCTTTTTTACTACAACTAAAGCTGTAAAAATAGCCCTTTTTATGCTATATTTTGTTAGATAAATGAATAAATAGTAAAATATACTGTCTAAACAGGCGGTTGAACTTCAGTCTAATAAGGTGAGGAAAACAATGAGTAAGCGCCATAAAGCCAAACCAGATGACCATGTTTTAACCGGCCTGTTCTACACTCCTTACCTGGCTCTCAACGCCCAAATATACGAGGGTCTGGCAAAGGCCGGTTATAGCGACCTGCGCCCTGCTCACTTTAGCGTTTTTCAACACCTTGCGCCGGAAGGCTCGCGGGCAACCGATATGGCCGAACGCGCCCAGATTACCAAGCAATCAATGGGCTACCTGGTGGATGCCCTGGAAAAACAGGGTTATTTGGAGCAACTTCCCGACCCGACCGATGGCCGCGCCCGGCTGGTGCGCCTGACCGACCGGGGTTTGGCGGTCAACCGGGTAGCCGAGCAAATCCTCCAGCAGACCGAAGCCGACTGGGCTAAAAAACTTGGTAAAAATAAAATGCAAAAATTACGCCATTTACTGGCCGACCTGACCGGTGAAATAAACTCGTGAGCCTGTTATAACCATTTCTTTATTTAACCCGGGAAACAATTTGCGAAAACTAAAACCACCGGGAGATTTACGGCACAAGCCTCCCGGTGGTTTTAGTTATTTAGTTTTAGATTATTTTTCAGGGATTAAACCTTCTTCAAGCTGTCCTGAACTGCCGGGAGAGATCCTTGAAAAAGATGCTGGTTAACTTTCTCGTACCGGAATTTAGCCGGAGGGTCGGGCTGGGGATTAAACCCGCCGCTAACCTGCTCCAGGGCATCATCAGTCAATTCAACTTCTTCTTTTTCCGGCTGGTTATTTTCTTTCGGAGTCATTTGTACCTCATTTCTACTAACATTAACGCTTATTTGTCTGATTGCATTAAAGCAATTAAAATCAAACCCGTCAATGACCATTCTCACTTTGTGCTGGGCAGAATTTATTTATCTGCAAAGTTCCAACCTTTTCGCTGCTTTTTAGTTCCCCACCC
>CADDZM010000059.1 GCA_902812345.1 Chloroflexota bacterium
ACGCTGTGTGGTCAGTATGGCCGGACGCACCGATAGGGGGGTCCACGCCAGCGGCCAGGTCGCAAATTTCTTTACGGCCAGCCGCCTGCCAGTCGAAACGTTCCGGCGCGGCCTGAACGCCCTGCTACCGTATGACGTGGCAGTGCTGTCGGCCCAGGAAGTGGCGCGCGACTTCCACGCCCGGTTTAGCGCGAAAGAGCGGACTTACCGTTACACTATCCTGAACCGGGAGGTCCGGTCGCCGTTAGCCAGGCGGTTCGCTTACCAGGTGGCCCAACCGCTCGACCTGGACGCGCTGCGGGTCGCAGTGGCAAGCCTGGTCGGAGAGCGCGATTTCGCCAGCTTTGCCGGGGCCGGGTGGGGTGTGAAAGACCCCCAGGCGCCAGGAGACCGCCCCAGCACGGTCCGAAACCTCGTTAAAGCCGAATGGCTGGCCGGGGACGAGAACTTGATTTTAGAAGTGGCGGCAAATGCTTTTTTGCCGCATATGATACGGAACATTGTTGGGACGCTGTTGCTGGTTGGCAAGGGCGAGCGTACCACCGGAGATTTTGCCAGAATTGTGGCGGCCTATGACCGCCGCCAGGCCGGGCCAACGGCCCCCGCATGTGGGTTGAGCCTGGTAAGTGTAAGATATTTTTAGGAGTTTTGACATGACGCAGATGCAGAAGACTTACTCGCCCAAGCCGCCTGAAATTACCCACGAATGGTATGTCGTGGACGCGGCGGGGCAGACGTTGGGCCGGGTCGCTACGGAAGTAGCCATCCTGCTCAAAGGCAAGCATAAACCGATTTATGCTACCCATATGGACACCGGCGATTATGTGGTGATTATCAACGCCAAGGACATTGTCGTGACCGGCAAGAAGCTCACCGACAAGAAGTACGTCCATCACACGATGTATCCCGGTGGTTTCCGTGAAATTGCTTTGCAGGACCAGTTGGCGAAGCACCCGACCCGCCCTATTTTTGACGCGGTTAAGGGTATGCTGCCGAAGAACCGGCTGGGCCGGGCGATGCTGGGCAAGCTCAAAGTTTATGAAGGGGCCGAGCACCCTCATACTGCGCAGCAGCCCAAAGAATACAAGCTGGAATATACCGGCCCGCGTGACGCTGGTCAGTAAAGTATAAGGAGCCTAAAAGAGTAAAATGGCAGGAACTTTAAACAAAAATTACTTCTTCGGCACCGGGCGGCGCAAGACTGCGGTAGCCCGCGTCCGTCTGACCCCCGGCACCGGCACTTTCATCGTTAACGGCAAGACAGCGACCGATTACTTTGGTGGCCGTCAGCTTAACCAGATTGTTATTGAGCAGGCTCTTCGCCTGGTCAACCGGTTGGGCCAGTACAACGTTTCCGTAAAGGTCGTTGGCGGTGGCGTGAGCGGTCAGGCCGGAGCGGTCCGGCACGGTATCTCCCGCGCCTTAATCCAGGCCGACGAAACCCTTCGTCCGGTCCTGAAGAAGAACGGTCTTTTGACCCGGGATGCCCGCGCCAAAGAACGCAAGAAACCGGGTCTGAAACGCGCCCGCAAAGCGCCTCAGTACACGAAGAGGTAGTTTTCCGGCGGGTAGCTCTGCTCCTGCGGAAATAAAACCTATAATAAACCAGGTGGATGAATCCCTAAAATTCATTTGCCTGGTTTGTTTTATTTAACGGTAATTCCTGTTTTTCGGCTCCTAAGTAGTCTGTCAACAAAGACTTGTAATGATTAACCTGAAATGTAGGCACAACCTTACCTGTAAAGACTTACTTGACAGACTACTAAGTACACTTTGTAGACAGCGCCCAAACCCTAAAGATATTATAATTTCCCCAGAATAATTCCTGAAACAACTTTTCTAAAAGTAGTGCAAATAGAAAGGCTCAGAATCGATATGAGCAATCAAATCAGTGTTGAATTTGATGTTCCGGCTACGATGCGGGATGGCACGGTTTTGCGAGCGAACATTTTCCGGCCCGCCGCCGAAGGTTCTTACCCGGTAGCCCTTACCCGCACGCCTTACGGCAAGAATTTCGCTTCGGTAACGCCGATGCTGGATGCGGTGCGGTTGGCTCAGGCTGGTTATATCGTAGTTATCCAGGACGTGCGAGGCCGCATGAAGTCGGAGGGCGAGTGGTCAGTCTTTCGCTACGAGGCCGAGGACGGTTATGATACGGTGGAATGGGCGGCGGCCTTGCCAGGTTCAAACGGCAGCGTGGGGATGTACGGCGCGTCTTACTTTGGGTTTACTCAGTGGGTTGCGGCCATTGAAACGCCACCGCACCTCAAAGCTATCTTCCCGATGATTACCTGGGCCGACTCGCGGGATGGCACGGTCTGGCGCGGTGGTGCCCTTGAATTCGGCCTGATGGGTTTCTGGCAGCTTTCGGCGGTTGGCCTGGACGTGTTTCTCAAACGCTACAAAGACACCGCCCCGTTGGAAAAATACCAGGCTGTGGTCGCGCTGGCGAACGAAATCAACCAACTCCAGACCGAAGGCTATTATTCGCTGCCCCTGAAAGACTTTGAGCCGCTAAAAAAGCTCGGTCTTGCCCCGGAATTACTTGAGGAAATTGTTAACCAACCCTATGACCGCGAATATAACCGGCCTTTCTCGCCCCAGGAAGGCTACTCTAAAGTGCAGGTGCCGTCTTATAACGTGGGCGGTTGGTATGATATTTTCACCAACGGCACTCTGACCGCTTTCAAGGCTATGCGCGAAAACGGCGTAACACCGCAGGCCCGGCAGGCCAAACTTTTGATGGGGCCGTGGTCGCACGTGGGTTATTCGAACACTATTGGCGACCTTGATTTTGGTTTTGCCGCAAACTCGGCCTTTATCAACTTGCAGACCGACCTGACCGGCCTGACTCAGCGTTGGTTTGATTACTGGCTGAAAGGCATCGAGAACGGCATTACAAACGAGCCGCCGGTCAAATTATTCATTATGGGCGACAATGCCTGGCGCGATGAGCAGGAATGGCCGCTGGCCCGCACCCAATATACGCCCTACTACTTGCACAGCAAGGGTAACGCCAATACTTCAAACGGCAGCGGCTATCTTTCGACGGAAAAGCCCGGCGTGGAAACGGCGGACCACTTTACCTATGACCCGGCTAACCCGGTCATGACTAAAGGCGGGAATTTACTAATGAATGGGATCTTCAGGCCGGGCGCGGTGGACCAGCAAGTTAAAGAGGCGCGAGAGGATGTTTTGGTCTTTACGACCGAGCCGCTTGACCGGGAAGTGGAAGTTACCGGGCCGTTAGAGGTGAAGTTGTGGGCCGCCAGCGATGCCAGAGATACCGATTTTGTGGCGACCCTGGTAGATATTCACCCAGACGGTTTCGCCCAGAACCTGGCGGACGGCATTATCCGAGGGCGTTATCGTAACGGTGATAAGCCCGAACTGCTCGAGCCGGGTCAGTCTTACGAATTTACTATTAACCTCTGGGCGACTGCCAACGTTTTCAAGGCGGGGCACCGTATCCGGTTGGATGTGACAAGCTCTAATTTCCCACGCTGGGACCGCAATCCCAACACCGGAGACGCTTTTGGCAGTAGCGCCGAAATGCACCCGGCCCGGCAGACCATTTTTCATGACACCGAACATCCTTCCTGCGTGGTTTTGCCCATAATCCCACGCTAATTTCCGGTTGCGCCGGTTTTTATACCAGGTCCGGATGAATACTTGTCCTTGCAAGGCCGGTTGCGAAATTCACGCCTTTGGCAGAAACACTTAAATGGGTAACATCCATAAAGGCGACTTGTAAAAGGTTCGGAGATTCCTCGGCTACGCTCACAATGACAAGCAACCACCCGGACCTGGTATAAATTTTTACAAAAATAGGACTTTCGCTCACACCTGACGTGCCACTCAAAATGGAATGGACTATGAGATTCCTTGACTTTGCTCTCGCCCGCAATTCGCACCTGGGGTGTAACAATTGGGAGCGAAAGTCCTGAATTTAAGAAAGAAAAACAAAAATAAGACAGATAGGCCAAAAGATTAGTCTTTTGGCTTATAACAAAAGGGAACTATGGCCCGCTATTTGCCGTTTATAGAGTGTAAATAACCGACAACGAAGGGTTATTGCTGTTGAATTTATCTTGTATTAGGAAACACCGCCCCACCGTCGCGACGGTTTAGACCAGCCGAGCATTTTGCCTTTTGTCGCCTTCTGTCAGGTTTGACTCACTCCTCTTTGCCAGGTCTCGGCTGTTAGAACTCAAAAACATATTATGCTTGAAGCGTTAAACTGGTACGCTATTATTTTGCTGCTGGGCGTACTAACCTTGCCCGTGAGCTTTCTGGCCTTCCGCCACCTGCCCGACCGGGGCTATTCTTTCAGCAAACCGCTCGGCTTGCTCCTTGTGAGCCTGCTGGCCTGGTGGCTGGCAAACCTGAAACTGCTGGATTTCACGGCCCTGACCGGTTGGCTTTCAGTGGCCTTGCTGGCCCTCTTTAGCGGGGGCCTTTTGCTGTTTGTCCCCGGCTTGCGTAAGACTTTTAAAGAGTGGTTCAGCCAGCGTCACAACCTTAAAATGGTCCTGGCTTCCGAGTTGCTTTTTCTGGGTGGTTACGCCGCTATTCTGGAATTGCGTTCGTATATTCTCGACACGAATTCGTGGACCGAGCGGTTCTTTAACTTTGCCTTCCTCAATTCCATCGCGACCACGACCACGCTGCCGCCGCCCGACCCCTGGTTTAGCGGCCAGCCCATAAATTACTACTACGGCTCGCATTTGCTGTTGGGTATAATGTGCAAATTAAGCGGGTTGGGGGCGGATTTTGGCTATACCCTCGGTATGGGCCTGGTCTTTGCGCTGGGCGCCCAGGCCTGCTTTGGCCTGGTTGGAAACCTGGTGACGCTGACCCGCCGCCAGGGCGGGCCGGTTATCCGGGCCGGCTTGCTTGGCGCGGTCTTTATGCTGGTGGCCGGAAACCTTACTTTTGTGCGCAGCGTTATGCAAAACGGCTTTCTGCCCTGGGGCGACAAGTTCTGGCCGCACGCGCTTGATATTTTCGGTCTGACCGGAATGATTTTCGACAAAGACGCGGCAGGCAAACCGATGATGCTGCTGACGGAGTTTCCGGTTAACAGCTATCTGAAAGGCGACCTCCAGGCTAACCAGATGGACGTGATTTTTATCCTGCTGACGCTTGGTTTTGGGCTGCAATTTCTCGCCCGGCCCCGGCGCTGGGCGCTGGTTGGTAAACCGCTTTCGTGGCAGGCTTTGCCCGCTGTGCTGCTGGGTGGGACGTTACTTGGCGTGTTAAACTTTATCAACGGGGTTGATTTTGTCCCATTTTTAGGGTTTACCGTACTTTTGTTAGGGCTGGGCGAACTGCGGGGCGCGGGCCGTCTGCCCGGTAAAGCCGGGCGCTGGCTGGCCCAATCGGCGGCGCTGGTGCTAGCGAGTAAGTTTATCTATGCTTTTTACTCGACCAATTACGCTACTATGGTTAAGGCCAAGCCGGTTGAAAATCTGGAACAGGTGCCGGTAATTGGCTGGTTAAGCCAGTACATTGCACTGAGCCTGACGAATCACACCAATTTAAGCGAGTATCTATGGCAGTTCGGCCTTTTCATGCTGCCTATTGTCACTTTCTACGGTCTGTTAGTGGGGCGTCTGTGGCAGGAGGAACGCAAGCCCGAGATAACACCGCTGCCACGCGGCATCCGGGTCTGGCTGCAAATTGTTGGCCTTGAATTCGCCTGCATTGGCGGGTCTGGTCTGGTCCTGGCGCTTGGCGATATTCGGGAACATGCTTTCAGCTTGCGAAGCGTTGTCTTTCCCTTGCTGGGTCTGGCAGGCGCGGTGGCGACCCTGTGGCCGGGCCTGTGGGAGAAATTGCGCCTGCGTCCCCGCCTGAGCCTGGAAGCAATGGCCGGGCTGCTCCTTTTTACAATCGGGGTAGTGTTGCACTTTGAACTGCTGGGGCCGCTGGTCGGGCTGATTTATCTTACGGCTCGCTTCGGCTGGCGTTATCTTAAAAATCCCGGCTGGCGGTTTTCTGCCGAATTTTTTGCGGTTTTAGTCGTTGGGATGGCCGCCGCGCTTACTTTAAGCAGCGAAATCGTCTACGTCCGCGATATTCTGGATAATCGCTTCAACATGGTGCTAAAATTCTGGCAGGAGGCCTGGTTACTCTACAGCCTGACTGCGGCGTTTGCGGCCTGGCGAGTCCTTTCCTGGCGCCGGTCGGTCATCGAACCGGCCAGGGCTGCGGGCGAACCGGCGGCCTCGTTGCGGTTTCGCTTCCGGCCCCACTTGAGCGGTTCAGGCCTGAACTTTTTCCGACCGGTCAGCCTGCGGCAGCGGTTGGTGGAAGAAGCGGCGGATGGTTCCACCGACTGGGTCGCTTACTCTGTTTCGGGTGAGGTGCGGCCTCAGGGCGGGCCTGGCTCCGCCGGTGTGTCCAAAGGCCGAATTTTCCCGGCGTTAATAGAGCCGGCTGCGGTAAAATCAAGACCCTGGGTTGTTAGCTGGTTGCGGCGGCTCTGGCTGGGCGGGTTGGCTGTCTTGCTGGTAATTGCCCTGATGGTGCCGGTGCTGTATTCGCGCCAGATTACCCTTAATTTCTCAACCCAGTACGGCCTTAACAGTGAAACGTGGTATCAAAAAATCTTCCCGGCGGATTACTCGGCCATGACCTTTTTGCGAGATTACGCCCGGCAAGACCCGGCCCGGCGCGGCATTGTCCTGGAAAACAACGGGCTGTTTTACAGCTATAATGGGCGAGTGAGCGTCTATACCGGGCTGCCTACCGTGGTCGGTTGGGCTAACCACGAGTTACAATGGCGCGGCTACCTGGACGAACTCGATATCTGGAAGCCCTGGGTGGACATGGGTAAAATTTACGAGACCACCGACTCAAAGGAAGCGGAAACTTTGTTGAGGAAGTATAATGTCAAATACGTTTTCGTAGGGCAGATTGAGAACGGGAGCAAACCTTATTACTCTAATTTAGGCGACTACGCCCATTATTCGCCGGAAGCCCTGGCGAAGTTCTCGAAATTTATGAAGACGATTTATGCCGACCCTTTACACAACGTGTATGTTTACGCTTTCGATTAGCCGGTAACTGATGACTGATGACTGATGATTGAAGTAGTTTGCTGGTATATCCTGATAGTGGTGCTAGGGCTGTTGGTCCTGCCTATTAGTTTTGTTGTCTTTAGCCGCCTGCCGGACCGGGGCTATTCTTTTAGCAAACCGCTCGGTTTGTTATTGGCCGGGTTGTTAGCCTGGTGGATTGGCAATCTGCAAATTATCGGTTTTCAGTGGTACACCTGCTGGCTTGCGGTCGGCCTGCTCGAACTGCTGAGTTTTTTGGTACTCTGGCGAAAGCCGGGCCTGCGTGAAAGTATGTGGGCCTGGTACAAGCAGGGGCGTAACCTGCGGCTGGTCTTCGCTAGCGAACTGGTCTTCCTGGCCGGGTTTGCTTTCATGATTAACGCCCGCTCGTTCTTCCCGGCCCTCAACCAGTCCGAGAAATTCTTCGATTTAGCCTTTATCCAGGCGATAGCCGCCTCGCCCACCCTGCCCGCGCCCGATCCCTGGTACAGCGGCGAACCCATGAATTATTATTATGGCGGCCAGTATTTGCTGGCTTTCCTGGTCAAGTTAAGCGGCGTTCCGGCTCCCATCGCCTATAACATCGGTATGGGGTTGGTCTACGGCCTGGCGACTCAATCTGCCTACGGCCTGGCGGGAAATATAATCGGGCTAACCCGCAAAAATATTGGCGTCTCCATCAAGGGGAGTTTCCTGGGGGCCGCCCTGATAATGATTCTTGGCAATTTAGCCCCTTTGCGGCAGCTTATCCAGGGCGGCTTACTTCCTTTGTCCAATCCCAATTTTCCGTTTAAACTGAACTGGTGGAACACCGCCCGCATGATTTACGACCCGATGCCGCCCGACGGCAAGCTGATGGATATTCTGACCGAGTACCCTATCTACAGCTACCTCAACGGCGATTTGCATGCCCACCTTATTGACGCGCCGTTCGTCCTGCTGGCCCTCGGTTTTATGGTGAATTGCCTGGTCAGCCCGGCCAAATGGGCGCTGGGGCGGCCTCACTGGACCTCGCTGCCGCGCTACCTGGTGAGCGGGCTTATCGTCGGGGCGTTGGCCTTTATCAATGGCGGCGACTTCCTGACCTATCTCATTTTGGCCGGGGCAGTTCTGCTGCTGGCCGAATTTCGCCACGCCAATGCGCTGCTGCCGATTTTAGGCCGCTGGCTGGTGCAGGTGGTCGGGCTGGCCTGTTTCATTTTGCTAGGTTACTATTACTTTTTCTCGCTTTTTAGCGGCATGGTCCGGGCTATCCCCGACAACACTTACGGCAACACGCCCATAATCGGCTTTTTTAGCAAATACCTGGGCTGGATCTCCTGGCCGCGTTCGCTGCTGGCCGAGTACGTGGTGATGTACGGGATTTTCCTGCTGCCAATTCTAACTTTTCTGGGACTGGAACTGGCTCAAATCTGGCGGCAGACCGGGCAAAAGAACGAGAGTGTTCTACCGGGCTGGGCCTGGCTGCTTAAATGGCCCGCTGGCGTGGCCCTGGTTATTTATGGCGCTTTCCAACTGCCGAGAGCTTTCGCGGATTTTGAGGCTAAAAATTTGTCGTTTGGCTCCTGCATTGTGCCGGTGGTCGTTTTTTCGGTAGCGGTCTGGCTGCTCTGGCCGGGCGCGTTCGCTCAGTTGTGGCGGCGGCCGCGGTTGGCCCTAGAAGGACTGGTCTTCGGCCTCGTCCTGATAGTCAGCCCGCGCATTAACTTTGAACTGCTGGGAATAAGCGGTTTCCTGCTGTATGTGTCGCTGCGCCTGCTGGTCCGCAAGCTGCGCCAGCCCGGCTACCGCACCAGCCTGACAACTCTCATGGACGTTTTCGCGCTGCTGTGCCTGGCTTTTGCGGCGGCCTTGACCCTTTTCTGCGAACTTTTCTTTATCAAGGATATTTATACCAACC
This sequence comes from Chloroflexota bacterium, assembly GCA_902812345.1. Classification (GTDB taxonomy): domain Bacteria; phylum Chloroflexota; class Chloroflexia; order Chloroheliales; family Chloroheliaceae; genus 54-19. The sequence goes on from CADDZM010000059.1 coordinate 8,965, forward strand.
GCTTTAATACCATGATGAAGTTCTGGTATCAAATGTGGGTGCTGTACGGTATTTCGGCCACTTACTTTACGGTACGCGTCATCCGGTGGCGCTGGCCGGTCCTGGGTCTTGCCGGGGAACGCCGGGTCTTTAGTTTCTCCTGGCCGCGCCTGGCTTTACCGGGCCGCGCTTTCTGGGCGGGATTAGCCGCGCCCGGCAACCTTTTCAATCTGAAGGCGGCGCGGGTAAAGGTGAGCGAAGGGCCGGACCTTGGCCGTGCCTGGAATTATAACGCGACTTCGTTGGTGAACCCGGCCCCCGGTCTTCAGGCCGAGCCGGAACCGGAGCAATCCCCCACCGAATTAGCGCGTGATGAACCCGCCACCGCCGAGCCGGAAGGCAACCGCTGGATGTTGCGCGGGGTCTTTACCGCTGCAATGGTTGCCCTTATGCTGGCGGGGGCGCTCTTTCCCACCCTCGCTTACTACCAGACCACCAACCATTATACTAACCGGGTTGGCCTGAACGGTGAAAGCTGGTACGCCGACGCTTTCCCGGCGGAATACCCGGCCGTGCAATTCTTGCGTAATTATACGATAAACCAACCTGACCGGCGCGGCATTGTGTTGGAAGCGAATGGTATGAACTATAGCTGGGCCAACCGGGTCAGCACCTACACCGGCCTGCCAACCATCGTGGGCTGGCCTTTCCACGAGTTACAGTGGCGCGGCAACTTACCTGAACTGGAAATCTGGGAGAACTGGCTGGACATGGACCGGATTTACCAGGCGACCGACCCGGCTAAAGCGCTCGAACTGCTCAAAAAGCATAACGTTCGTTATGTCTTCGTGGGACAGGCCGAGAATGGGAGCCGCAGCCTTTTTTCCGATTTTCGCGATTACAAAAAGTTCCCGCCGGAAGGGTTAAGCAAGTTCGCGCAGTTCATGAAGACCATTTACGCCGACCCCGAACACAATATTTATATTTATGCTTTTTATTAGAGCTTTTATTTCTGGCCCGGTTCTTTTATAATAGCGGCAGTCTTTAGCAACCTGAAAGTAAAATAAGCTTAAAAAGAAAGCTGCCGCGTTGAGCCTGGAAAAATCCCTCAAGAAACCGCAACCGCCGGAAACCAAACCCGGCCCCAATATAAACCAGCAGATTGCCGCCCTGGAAGCGCTGCTTTTCGTGGCCGGGGACGCTGTAAGCGCGACCGACCTGGGCCGCGCCCTGGAAGCCGAACCGGGCTGGCTGGAAGAACTTATCGCGGCCCTTAACGCCGACTACGAAGCCCAGGAGCGCGGTCTGCGGGTCTTCCGGCACAATGGGCAGGTCCAACTCGTTACCGCGCCTCAGGTGGCCTCTTACGTTGAAAGATTTTTGGGGTTGCAATCGGCCAACAAACTTTCGGCGGCGGCCCTGGAAACCCTGATTATTATTGCCTACCGCCAACCCGTGACACGGGCCGTGGTCGAAACCGTGCGCGGCGTGGATAGCAGCGGGGTTATCAATACTTTGCAGGCGCGCGGCCTTATTGAGGAAGTCGGGCGGGCCGAGACGGTCGGGCACCCGGTCCTTTTCGGGACAACTTTTGAATTTTTGCACCAGTTTGGCCTGTCCAGTCTGAAGGATTTGCCGCCAATGGAAGGTTTTTCTCTACCGGGCGAGACCGCTCAGCAAAAGACCGTTTCCCCCTAAGTCCTATTTTCCTGGGAATTGCCAGGGTTAAGTTTGGTTAAGATTAGCTATTTGGCGGCTAATTAGGGTCTGGACCCTATACCGTCTGCGGGTTTTTGGCTTATAATGAGGTTAATTCCGTCTATACATTACATGGGAATTTCCGCAACTCGCCTAAAATCAAAGTAGCTTTTAGAGAAAAACTATGAATTTCACTGTTGTTTTACCTTTACTCGCCTCCATGGTAAGCTTTTTGTTTACCATCATGGTCCTCGACCAGTTTCTGCATAAGCACAAGACTTACCAGATTGTCTGGACCATCGGGCTTTTCATGTTCTCGGCGGCAGCGTTCGCCCAGTTTTTGGGTACGGCTAACGGCTGGCAGTCCGACACGAATTATTACCGGTTGTGGTACATCTGCGGCGCGATGGGCACCAGTTCGTTCCTGGGAATGGGTACGGTCTTTTTGATTGCCCGGCGAAAACTGGCGGTCGCAACCCTGGTGGCGTTGGTTATCGCTTTTGTGGCGGCGGGCGGGCTGGTCTTTACCGCCCCGGTCGAAGTAACAGCCCTGCCTTCAGTCTCGACCGAGGAAGTGACGGGCGCGGGCTTTCCGTCTTACGTGCGGCTTTTGACGCCGTTCTTCAACATTTTCGGGGCCGGGTTCCTGGCTTTCGGGGCCGCTCAGAGCGCCTGGGTCTTCTGGCGCAAGCGGATTAAACTGTACCGGGTAGTCAGCAACTGCTTTATTTTCGCCGGGGCCATGGCTGCCAGCGCCGCCGGGACCATCGAGCGGTTCCACCTGGCGAACGGGGCGGACGCTTTCTCCCTGGCTACCCTGCTAGGGGTGTGCCTGATTTTCACGGGCTTCCTCTTAAGCATCGAGGTCTTTAACGAGTTTCGGGTGCCTTTCACCAACATCACTCTGAAAGAGCGCAAAGCCGCGCCTGAGGTTACGCCTGCTGTAGCGGCAGGGTCCGGGTCTGCGATGGCTTCCAGCTCCAAGCTGCAAGGGTAAATCCAGGCCCGGCACTTTACGTGGGCGGTCTGGGAGAATATAATAAGTAAACCGGAATTTCGAGGGGCAGCCAGACCGGCTGCCTTTTTTGCGCCGTTTGGAGTAATAAAAAGGATTTGTTTTGAGCAGCAGAACCATCACTTTAATAAATCACGAGGTCCGGGCCGAGATTCCTATGCAAACGCCGGAAACCGCTGCGCTATCTTTTGAAAAGGAGTTGCCCGCCGGGGATTTGCGGCCAAAAGTAGCCCTGGTAACGCTCGGTTGCAAGGTCAATTTTAGCGAAACCGAAGCCCTGGCCGGGAATTTCCAGCGGGCCGGGTTCGCCCTGGTAGAGCCGCACGGTAATGCCGTCCCGGACGTTTTTATTGTCAATACCTGCACTGTAACCCACGTGGCCGACCGCAAATCGCGCCAGATGTTGCGCCGGGTCAAACGGGCTAATCCCCAGGCTGTCGTGGTCGCTACCGGATGCTACGTCTATACCAGTCCTGGCGAGGTGAGCAGCCTGCCGGAAGTGGACCTTGTGGTGAAAAAGACCGATGAAGAACGGCTGGTTGAGCTTGTTTCAGAGCGGCTGAACTACGAATTGCCCTACCGTCCCGAACCTTCGCGGCTGCTTTTCGCCGGTGGCCTGGCTGCCCCGGAAGCTCACCCCCATACCCTGGATAGTTACCGCACGCGGGCGATGGTGAAAATCCAGGACGGCTGTAACGCCGGGTGCGCTTTTTGTATCGTGCCGACTGCCCGTGGCGGCCCACAGAGCGTCGGTATTCGCGAAGTGGTCGAAGGGGTGCGTCAGAAGGCCGAGGCCGGGTTCCAGGAAGTAGTGCTAACAGGAGTTCACCTGGGTAAGTACCGCGCCCCGGCCCTGGACGGCCAGCCAGACGCTCGTCCGTTGCGCCTGAAAGCTTTGCTGGAAGCGGTATTGCGTGAGGTGGATTTGCCGCGGTTGCGGATAACTTCCCTTGAACCGCAGGATTACGACCCGACCTTGCTTGAACTCTGGCAGCGCGACCGCCGCCTGAGCCGCCATTTCCACCTGGCTTTGCAGGCCGGGAGCGATGCGACCCTGCTTCGAATGCGCCGGGGCTATAACCTGGAACGCTACGCCCGGATTGTCGAACAAATCCGCCGAGAACTGCCCGACGCTTCGATTACGACCGATGTAATTGTTGGCTTTCCCGGTGAAACGGACCAGGAAGCCGCCGAAACGCTGGTTTTCGCCCGCCAGATGGGTTACGCCAAGATGCACGTCTTTCCTTATTCGCCGAGGGCCGGAACTATCGCGGCAACTATGCCGGGGCAGGTGCCGGAACAGGTCAAGAAGGAGCGCGGCGAGAAGTTGCGGCTGCTTTCGGACGAATTAAGCCGGAACTGGCGGCAGCGTTTCGTGGGTGAGGAACGCCCGGTCCTGTGGGAAAGCAGCGAGAATAGCGCCGATGAGACAGTCTGGAGCGGCCTGACCGACAATTATATCCGGGTCTATGCCGCCTCCCCGAACCCGCTACACAACCGGGTTATCCCGACGCGGTTGGTGCGGTTAGCCGGGCAGGGCGACGCCGAGGGCATGTGGGGCAAGCTTTCAGCGTAAGTTAAAATTTGAAGACCGGTCTCCGGTCCTAACTGGAGGCAGGACCGGTCGCAGAATAGCGGCAATTATTATTTCAGGTGGTTTATGGCGGAAAAGCTCAAACGGCTGTGGCGGCTACAATGGCAAATTAATGTGGCGACCGGGGTTTTCTCGGCTATCGCAATCGGTTTGGCTTATGCCCGCCAGGGTTTGCTGGCCCAACTTACCATGCTGCCCGTCCTGGCCTGCTTCGGGGCGGCCTGCTGGATTGCCTATAAGCGCTACCAGCTTAACAAGCAGCGCCGTGACGAGATTTTCGCCCAGCTAGAGGACGAGCAAAAGGCCCAACTACGCGAGGTTTTCGACCAGGCTCGCCAGGAACGCAATATGCCGCCGGACTCGGCCAGTCCGGACGGTTTTACCGCCACAGTCGAACAAATCCAGAACCAGGCCCGCAAGCAAGCCCAGGCCAATTTGCCGCCGGGCGTCAAGCGGCGCGGAAATACTCCTGATGCAAAACGATAATCCGCTCTCTCCCGGTTCGGATGAAGACCTGGCCCGGTTGGCCCAGGCGGCTACCGACCGTGAAGAAGACGCGCCTCCCCCTGCGCCTGTTTCGAACAATTTTTTCTGGCGCGCCCTGGACCGCGTAGGGCCGTACCTGGGCTACTTTGCCGCCGCTCTGACCTTTTTGGCCTTTCTGCTGAGCTGGCTGGGTGGCGAAAGTTTTGCGTGGGCTTCTTTTTTAAGTATTCCAGTCCTGATTTCCCTCCTGCTTTACATCGCCTATTTGCTGCGCCGCCGCCTGCAAGAACGCGCCGCTAGCTACCTTATAAGTCACCAGCGCCAGGAACAGGCCCGCCTAGAAGTCGCCCGCCTGGTCCTCGAACAAAGTCAAAACGATACCGATAAAAATCTATAAGTTTATTAAAGGCTTGTTTTGTACGTAATTTTACCGTACATTGAAAGATGAAAGTAATAATCAAGTAGCCGGGTTTTATACCCTTTCTGCCGGTAGCGTTCTTCTTTCTGATTTACCTGAAGACCTTGCGAAGCGTCTACCGCGTTATCCTTCGGTCCCCATAGCTCGTTCAGGCCGTTTTGCGGTTGACCAGCTTATCAAGGGCTGAAACTGGGCGCTTCGCTTCTCTGGGATGGGCTAGGGCGTGCAGCTAAATCCGAATTGATGGCTTATGCCCTTGTTGTGGATGCCAGGGACGACCCGGCCCTGAAATTTTATTTACATTTTGGATTTATCAATTTTGGTAGCTTACCCCGCCAACTTCTCTTTCCTCTTGCCAATGCTTAAACGGCTGCCTCTTAACTTTCTCTCTTTAATGTTTACTATAACAATCACCAATTTCAACGCTAAGTTCTTCCAGAAAAGGTTATCATAATGCCAGTATTATTCAGCGTCTTTGCTACGTTACTTTTTGTATTGGCATAAATTTATCCGGTTTAACCAGGGCTGGCCTTTTCATGCAATTAATCACAAGTCAAAAGTTGACCCAAAATTCCGAACGGTTTTTAAGCGGCCTTTCTCTGGCCGAAGAAGTGCGGCAGGGAGCCATTTTGCTGGATATCCGGCAACCCCATCAGTTTGCGAGCGGCCACCTGGCCGGATCGCTTCATATAGCTTTTTACCCCGCGGGTTACGCCCAGCAGGTGGCTTTTTTTGTCCCGCCCGGGCGGCCTTTAGCGCTGGTCTGCGAGTCGGAGCTAGAAAGGCTGGCGGCAGCTTTTAGCCTTCTACAGGCAGGGTTTAATTTGATAGGTTATACTAAGCTTACGCCGGCGGCGATACTGGAATCCTTACCACAACTTACAATTAAACAACTCTGGCAAGAAATTTCGCAGGGAAGATTGCAGCACAACATGTGCCTGCTTGACCTGAGAAGCCCGGCTGAGTGGAAAGAGTATCACATCGAAGGGTCCACTCACATACCTTATCTGGAAATTCCCCGGCGCTGGCAGGAACTTGATAGAGCGATTGAACTGACCATAGTGGCCGCCAAACGCTACCATAGCCTTACCGTTATAAGTTTTCTCAAGCAACACGGCTTCGACCGGATAAATGAAGTGCCTGCCGGGATGTCCGGTTGGGCGCGCAGCGGATTACCTATCAGGCGGGGCAATTAAAGATTGTGCCGGAAATTCCTTCTAAAATGGTTAAAAAACCTTCCGCTCCTACCCCCGCTAACGCGGTTTCACCGGCCAAATTAAATGTCGCTCTGAAACCTTTCTTTGATATGGCCCAGAGCCAGGGTCCGGCCTTCTGGGAATGGCTGGCGGCTTTTTTTGCCAGACTGCCCCAGGGCGTTATCCTGACTGGCCGGGATGGCCGCGTGGTGATTTTTAACGAGGCTGCCTCTTTCTTTTTAGGATATAAGCCCGGAGAAGTAGTTGGCTGCCTGTACCTGTGGGACTTGTGCAAATCTCCGGCTAACCGTGATTTTCGCAAAGGGCTGGAACAGGGTAACGGTTTCCCCGAGGAAGACGTGGATATAGTCCCTTATGACCGCCGGTCGGAAACCTTTAAGGCGCGGGTGTGCGGCCTTTATGGGACGGATGGCGAACTATTAGGGGCTTTCGCCAGCCTGGGTAGTGGGGCGGAAGTCCAGGCCGCCGAGCGGGAACGCCGGACGATGGTCCGCAGGGTTTCCATCGGCAAAATAGTCTCAGCCCTGGCCCATGAAATTAACAATCCGCTCCAGACCCTGCGTACTTCCCTGGAACTTGGCCTCGATTCGCGCAAAACTTACCAGCGCCGCAAAGGCTATCTTGAGGTTGCCAACACTGAGATCAGCCGGATCAGTCAGATTATCATGGTGCTGCGGCGGTTTTACCCGTCCAACGATAATGAAATTCTTTCCGCCGATGTTAATTTTTCCATCCAGGTCACGCTGGACTCTGTGGTCAAAGACCTCACGAAAAATAATATCCGGTTCACGCTTAACCTGGCGGACGGCTTGCCGCCAGTCCGGCTAATTGCCCACCAGCTTCAAAACATTTTCCTTAGCCTGCTGCAAGGCCTCCTCGAAACGGCCTTGCCCGGTAGTTCGCTGGAAATTCAGACTCGCCGCGGCAAGCTCGACAGCGTCACGATTACCATCGCCAACGTGCCGCCCTACCCGGAAGCGCAACCGGTTTCCGGTTACTCCGAGCCTTTTGACCCGCTGGCCTACTCAAACCGGGAACCCAGGCTGGCCCTCGGCCTTTCTATCAGCCGTGAGATTATTATCGAGCACGGCGGCTCCTTTGAAATTGAAGATGGTAAAACTTTCATTATTAGTTTGCCCCTGGCCTGAGATTTTTTCACCCCCCAAAAGCCGGCCAGTTTCCCGACCGGTTCTCTCTAAAGTAAAAGTAAGGTTGTGCGGTCGGTGGTGGACTATTCCTTATCACGAGCTTTAAGACTGCCAGGCGGCTAAATTTCTTCGGTATGAAAGACAATCAGGAGCAAATCAGCCGGGGTTAGCTGGCTGCGAATGCTTTGCAAAGGCGAGGCGTTATCCGGTACTTCTGAGGTAAAGACAAAGAAGTATTGCCTGTCTTTGCGGTAGCTTTTCAGGTTGAAAGGGTCGGCGGTAACAGCGTCCTGGGGCGGGGGTTGCCAGCTAAGCTTGCGCATTTCGGTATCGTAGTAAGTGAGGGCTGTATACTGCTCGCTCTTTTTAAGTTTGTAAAACTCGAACTCTAAATCCCTGGCGTTCTCAGGCTGGCTGGCTCCGTAGCTTTTTACCAGCGTGTCGCGGTCCTGGGCAGTCAGGGTCAGGCGAGTAGCGCCGGGGTAGACCGGCAACCCGGCCTGGCGCAAAGTATCGGGGTCCGGCTTGTTGTTAAGGATAAGGTAAGCGACCGCCGCGCCCAGCCCCAGGAAGATTAGCAGCAAAACCAGGCTGGCGATAATTCCACCTCTGTTTCGGCGGCGTTTTGACTTTTTGCGGGTGGCGAGTTCGTTTGATTCAGCAGGGATTTTGCCGGTCCGCCGGGCGTGTTGGAGCCTGGTTTCCCGAGGCCGGGGCCGGGCTTGAATCTGGTTGAGGGCTTCCTGCAAGGGCATGGCCGGTTTATGGGCGACAGTTTCCGCCAGAGAGCGCCGGGCTTCTTCGTGAGCCAGCCATTCCTCGGCGTCCGGCAGAGCCTCATTATGGGGGTCAATCCGCTTGACCCGTTGAAGGTACGACCCGGCGTAAATCAGGTCGTCGGCGGTAAAAGCCAGCCAAAGCCAGACCACGCTTTCGTCCGGGTTGCTTTTCGATAATTCCAGCAAAACGGCGTGGGCCTGGGCTTTGCGGCCCTGTTGGAGCAGGGATTGGGCCTGTTTCAGTTTTTGCTTATCTGGCTGGTTCATTCGCACTCCACGCTACCGGAAAGAGTCTGGGATGAAGGTATCTTATCATATTTAGCGGCATATTTCCGGTCTGAATGTTCCTTGACTTTTGCAGGCGGCTGGATTAGATTGAAGGCGCTTTAATGAGAGCCGGAAGGCTTTATTTTGCAACAGGACAGTAAAAATGGAACCACAAAAAGCGCCGCCGGTCGCTAAACCTAGTTCGACAGTTATGGTGGTCCGCCCCATCGAGGAAGACGCCGCTGGCGGGGGTCTTGCCGCTGCCGCCACTACAAGCGGCAGTTTTGAAATATTTATGGTCCGGCGTCATTCCAAAAGCCGTTTTATGCCGGATCGCTATGTCTTTCCGGGCGGTCGCCTGGAAGAATACGATGCGAGCCCGCAAGCCCTGGCGCTCCTTCACGGGTTCGACCTGGCCGGAGAGAGTCCCATCTTCCGGGACGCGCCTGACAAGGGAGCCTGGGCGGCCGAACTGCCCCTGACACGCGCTCAACAGGCCGGGTTATATATCGCGGCTTTCCGGGAGCTTTTCGAAGAAAGCGGGGTCTTGCTGGTAATTGAAAAAAACACCGGCCAGCCGCTCGATTTGCAATCCGACCAGGGTCTGGCCGACCGTTTCGCGCAGTACCGGTGGGAGATGCAAGTGGACCGCTTGAATTTCGTCGAGATGCTGGAGCGGGAAGAGTTGCTGCTGGACTATACCGGCCTGATTTACTTTTCTCATTGGATTACGCCCCTTTCCGAGCCTTACCGCTTTGACGCCCGCTTTTTTCTGGCCGGGGTGCCGCTCAACCAGGCTGCCGAAAGCGACCACTTCGAGACCAGCGACGGCCTCTGGCTGACGCCCCAAACGGCCCTGGAACGTTATGCCGCCGGGGATTTCAATATTGCCTATCCGACTCTGCTGCACCTGGAATGGCTGGCGGTTCAGCCTTCCCTCGAAGCGGCCCTGCAAGCCGCCCGCCGCAAGCCCGTCGTCGCGGCTATGCCTGACCAGTTGCCTGATGACGAAAACGGCCCGGTCTTCCGCTTGCCGCCGGATGTGATTAACAACTGGTAAAGATTGGATTATCCTGCCCCGGTTTCGTGTGCGCTACTTACAATTTATAGTATAATTAAGTGTAACTACTTGCTTCAGGCTAATCTTTCAGGTTCGAGAATTTTTAAGCACAGATGCCACCTGGCCGGTACGAAAATGGCAACACGCGGAACAGTTGAAAGTAAAATTAAACGAGGATGGCGCTCCAGGGGAATTTCTTTCTGGGCAAAACTTTCCTTACTCAAAAAAATCTACACTTTTCACCTTGTAGTTATCCTGGGTGGCGCCGTTATCGGCTCCTGGCTGACCGCGCAAATCGCCGAGGCCGGGAAGTTTAATATTGTCACCTTTAGCGTGATTATCTCGGTGGCGGTGCTTTTTAGCGGGGCGGTGAATTTCGCTATCCTGAAGATAGCTTTCCGGCCTTTTGAAGAGCTGCAAAAGGTAATTTCAAAGGTCCACACCGGCAACCCACGGGCGCGGGTGGTCCTCAGCAAGATTACCGACCCGGACGTGCGGCAGTTTACAACGGCCCTGAACCACATGCTCAGCCGCCTGGAAGATAATGCTCACGTTATCCAGGAGGACCAGCGCCAGCTACAGGTGATGACGGCGCGGGTTATCAACGCCCAGGAGAACGAGCGCAAGCGGATTGCCCGCGAGTTGCACGACGAGGCCAGCCAATCCCTGACAGCGATGATTATGGGCCTGGAAGCAGCCCGGCGGGCTGCTCCTGCCGACGATGTAAAATTGCAGCAAAATTTAGCGGGTCTTAAAGAACTGGCGGCTACCACCCTGGAAGAGTTGCGCAAGTTAGCCCTCGATTTGCGCCCGACGATGCTTGACGACCTGGGGCTTATCCCGGCGGTGCGCTGGCTCAACCGGACCGCCCGCGAGCGGGGCAATCTTACGGTTAATTTCTCGCTGACCGGCTTTGACGAACAGGAACGGTTGGCCCCGGAACTGGAAACGGGCCTTTTCCGCATCACCCAGGAGTGCCTCACCAATATTCTCAAACACGCCAACGCTTCGACAGTTGAGGTAAAGCTGGAAAAATTCCCGGCGGACGACCTTCACCCCTGGCCCGGCGTGCGGCTGACAGTGTGCGATGATGGCCGCGGTATTGACCTGGCGGCGGCCCGCGCCAAAGCCTACCAGGGCGGACACCTGGGCCTGTTCGACATCGAGGAACGGGCTACTTTGCTGGGCGGTCAGGTCAAGATTTCGGCGGCCAATCCGCTTTCGGAAAGGCCCGGCACCCGCACGGTTGTTACCCTACCCCTGCAATCTAACCCGGCTGACTTCAAGCCCGGTCTTAGCACCCACCTCCCGCCTTACATACAGCACTAAAACATTTTGACGTTAAAAAGTTTAACCCGGTTTTCACCGGTGATTGCGGCTAAACCTGGCTTTAATAAGTCAAAAACCACCTATCTCATTCATAAATCTTCTTTAAATGTGCTAAAATCAGTCTGAGAAATATTTTTGGGAGAATTTTGTGGACCTAAGAAAAATTGGAATTTTGACAAGCGGTGGAGATTCCCCCGGAATGAACACCGCTATCCGGGCTGTAACCAGAACAGCGCTTCAAAATGGCCTTGAAGTAACCGGAATTGAACAGGGTTACCAGGGAATTTTTGATAAAAGGTTTTTAGAGCTTGGACCCCGCGACGTTGGAGGGGTCATGCAGCGAGGCGGCACTTTTCTTTATACCGCCCGCTGCGCCCGTTTCTTGAATCCGGTTGGCCGGGCGGAAGCCCTGGAAAACCTGCGGGCCGCAGGTATCGAAGCCCTTGTTATTATCGGGGGTAACGGCTCCTTAACCGGCGGTCTTGAACTGCAACGCCTGGGTATGCCGGTGGTCGGCCTACCCGGCTCGATTGATAACGACCTTTACGGCACCGATGTGGCTATCGGCGTAGATACCTGCCTCAACACAATCCTGCATGCGATTGATAACATCAAGGATACCGCTTCGTCGCACCGCCGGGCTTTCATCCTGGAAGTCATGGGGCGCAACAGTGGTTATTTAGCCCTGATGAGTGCGCTCTCCGGCGGAGCGGAAGTCGCGATTATCCCGGAAATTCCGACCGATATGGAGGAAGTGAACCGGAAACTCCTGGCTGCGTTTGAGCGGGGCAAGAGTCATTTTATCATCGTGGTAGCCGAAGGAGCCCAACTCAAGACCCCGGTCATTTACCAGTACCTTTGTAAAAATAGCTCTGTCGAGGCGCGGGTGACAATCCTGGGGCATATCCAGCGGGGCGGCGCGCCCAGCGCCTTCGACCGGATACTGGCAACCCGGCTCGGCTATGCCGCCGTCCAGACGGTGCTGGAAGGTAAGTCCGGCGTAATGATGGGTCTTTCGGGGAATAGCGTGGTCGCTACGCCCCTGGAAGAAGTCATCAGCCGTCCCAAACCGGTAGACCTGGTCAGTTTTGAGATGATAAAGCTATTAAGCTAAAGACCGCTTAATTTTAAATATTTACCGTTCAACGAAGAACAAGGAGTGGGGTTAGTTATGACGACCCAGCTTGAGAAAAATAGTAACGAGCAGTTGCCGATAAGCCTGAAAAGTATCCGGGAGGCCGAGCGCCGGATACACGGGGTTATCACCCGGACGAGCCTGGTCCACAGCCCGTTTTTTAGCGGGGAGTGTGGCGCGGAGGTTTACCTCAAACTTGAAAATCTGCAACAGACCGGTTCTTTCAAAATCCGGGGAGCCAGCAACAAGATTGCTCGTCTGCTCGAAGCCGCCCGCCAGGCCGGACAGGAACCACCCCGGGGTGTTATTGCCGCTTCCGCCGGGAACCACGCCCAGGGCGTCGCTTACGCCGCCGCCTATAATCACCTGGCCGCGACCGTCGTGATGCCGCAGGGAGCCTCTTTAACTAAAATCAAGTCCTGCCAGGAGATGGGCGCAACGGTCATCCAGCACGGCACCGGCCTGGAAGAAGCCGCCACTTACGCCCGGCACTTAGCGGCGGAAAGCGGCTTTGTCTTTTTACACCCTTACGACGATTGGGATGTTATTACCGGGCAGGCCACGCTCGGCCTTGAGCTGCTCGAAGATTTGCCCGGCCTGACCACGGCAGTCATTCCGCTGGGCGGCGGCGGTCTGCTGGGCGGCACCGCTATGGCCCTTAAACTGCAAAACCCAAAGGTGCGGGTTATCGGGATTCAGACTGAGGCGGTCTCGCCGTATCTTGGCTATATTCAGACCGGAAATTACACCAAAATCCAGCCAAACGCCACCACTTTTGCCGACGGCATCAAGGTCAAACTGCCAGGGACGGCTAACTCGGCCATTATCCGGCAGTACGTGGACGACGTGGTAACGGTAGACGACAACCAGATAAGCGAGGCGATTGTGGCCTTGTTGGAGCGGACCCGGACGATTGGTGAAGGAGCGGGCACGGTAGCCCTGGCCGCGATGATACACAAAAAAGTACCGCTCGGCCCGAATGAAAAAGTAGCCGTGGTAATCAGCGGCGGCAATATAGACTCGACCCTGGTTGGCCGGATTATAGATTTTGGCCTGGTCTCGAGCGGGCGTTATGTCTCTGTGGCCGTAACGGTCCCCGACACGCCGGGTACCCTGGTCCATCTCCTGACGACCGTCGCCGAGCTTGGCATGAACGTGCGCCAGGTCGAGCACCGCCGGGGCGAGTTGCATATCCCGGTCGGCAAGACCGAAATTATTTTACAGATTGAAACCAAAGACTGGGACCAGCAGGCCGAGCTTTTCCGGCGCTTTGCCGACGAAGGACTTTTCCTGCGTAATTTGCTGGCCTGATTTGAGCGACAGGAGTAAGCGTTGGCCGAAGCGAGACCTTTTGAGTTGAACTGGTACAAAAACGACCTGGCCCGGCGTGAGGGCGTGACGGTTATCCGGGCCATTGACGCGCACGCGGCCGGGGAACCGCTGCGGGTTGTGACGGGCGGTTTTCCCGAACTGCCGGGCGCGACCATCCTGGAACGCCGCCGCTATATGCAGGAGCATTACGACCACCTGCGTAAAGCTCTTATGTGGGAGCCGCGCGGCCATTACGATATGTACGGGGCCATCGTGACGCCACCCGTAACGCCGGAAGCCGACCTGGGGGTGCTTTTCATGCATAATGAAGGCTACAGCACCATGTGCGGTCACGGCATTATCGCCCTTGTAACAGTCCTGCTGGAAACCGGGGCAATTGCGCCAAAAGGTCCGCAAACACCCGTGAATATCGACTCCCCGGCGGGGCTGGTCCGGGCCACTGCTCATCTCGACGAGGCAACCGGGCGGGTTAAGCGGGTTTCTTTTATTAACGTGCCTTCGTTCCTGTACGCCCGCGACGTAACCATTACCGGCCGCCGCTTTTCCCAGTTTAATAAGATAAAGGTGGACATTGCCTTCGGCGGGGCTTTTTACGCGGTCGTGCCTATCGAGCGGTTGGGCTTTAACCGGTTGGAAGAGATGCCTTTGACTCAACTGGTCAAGCTTGGCGCTTCTATTAAATCGGCGGTCAACACCTCGCACCCGATTGAGCATCCTTTCGAGCCGGACCTCGGCTTTCTCTACGGAACGATCCTGGTAGGACCCCCCCGCGACCCCGCCCACCATAGCGCCAACATCTGTGTCTTTGCCGACCGCGAGG
>CADDZM010000060.1 GCA_902812345.1 Chloroflexota bacterium
GCATTTTCGACACCTTCGCGCCTTACGAAGCAATCCGGTTGAACCACCTGCCGACCTCGTGGAGCTATGAATGGGCCTATCCTGAAATTTTAAAGGGGATGAGCCGGCTTGACACGCCCCTGGACGATATTTTCTGCATGTCCGATACCCTGGCCCTGGCAGCGCGGGACATCGCCGGGCAACTCGGTCTCCTGACACCGCAAACACTAATTACCGGGATAAATGGCGACCCCCAGGCTCTGGCGGCGATTGCCAGCGGCGCCATGACCGCGACCATCAGTATCCCTGCCGTCGAGTTTGCCCGGCAGGCTCTGGAATTAGCCTTGCAGGCCGCCGCCGGTCAGCCGCTGCCGCCTCATTTCAGCTACCAGCCGCGCCTGATTACCGCCGAAAACGTCTTCGAGGGGGCTGTCGAGAAGCTGATTGCTATCGCGGAACTGCCGAATTTGCTGGTAGGCGTAAACCGCCACAGCGAACAGTTACGGCTGACTCAGCTTGAAACCAGCCTGGCTATCAACCGCCAGATTGAAGCTATTTTGGACCGGCGCGAGCTTTCCGAAACGCTGGTAAACCTGATTCGCAGCAGCTACAACTACGACCGGGTCCAGCTTTATCTCTGGTCCGAGACTGAAAAAGCCTTGCTGCCGGATACGCCGGGCGAAAACGGCCAGGTAATTCAAAAAGTCCGGCTTGAGGATGGCGGGATACTGGCGCAGGTCTTTAAAGGCGGGGAACCGGTCTTCGTGCCGGATTTGCACAACAGCCGCCGGTTCGCGCCGGATGTCTGCTGGCCGGAAATCTGCACGCGGGTGGTTTTGCCGGTGCGTTTTGGCGAAACTATCATGGGAGTGTTGGATTTACATTGCAACCGGGTTACATCACACAGCCGCGAACAACTGCTCGGCTTGCAGGTGCTGGCCGACCAGGTGGCAATCGCTATCCGCAACGCCCAGCTTTACACGGAAGCGCTGGCGGCCCGCCAGGCCGCCGAGAAAGCCGATAAGCTTAAAACGCTGCTCCTGGCAAACGTCAGCCACGAATTTAGAACGCCGTTAAATATTATCCTGGGCTACAGCAAGGGCGCGACCAACCAGCCGAACCCTTACAACGCCGATTTACCGCCCCAACTCATAGCCGACCTGGGCCGTATTTACCGCAGCGGCGAGCATTTGCTGCGGCTCATTAACGATTTGCTCGATTTGTCGCGGGCGGAAATTGACGAGCTGGAGATTTTCCCGGAAATCCTGGATGTCCGGCCTATCCTGGAAGAAGTTTTTAATAGCGTGGCCGACCTCTCGGACCCCGACCAGGCGGGCCGGGGAAAGGGGCCGGAATGGCGGTTTGAAGGACCGGACAGCCTGCCTTTGCTACAGGTTGACCCGGTGCGGTTGCGCCAGATTCTGCTAAATTTACTCTCGAACGCCCACAAGTTCACCCGCCAGGGCCGGGTTACCCTGGGAGCCGAGGTCGAGCCGCCGTATGTGCATTTATGGGTGCGGGATACCGGGCGGGGCATTTCGCCCGAACAACAACCCTTTATTTTCGACCCGTTCACGCTCGGCGAGGACGCGAACCAGCCATCGGGCGGCATTGGTCTGGGCCTTAGCATTACGCGCCACCTGGTCACTTTACACCGGGGTAATATCAGCGTCGAAAGTATGCCCGGCGAAGGCAGCGCCTTTCACGTCTATTTACCGCTGCCGAACCTGAGCGGCCAGCTTTTAGCCGTGCCGCCCTCGAACCAGCAGACCCTGGTCTATATCTCAAGCCGGAATGATTTGCCGCCGGAATACGAAAAATTCCGGCAGCAAGAAAATATGCAACTTCTCCAACTCCGCCCGGATGAAATACGCTCGAAACTGTTGCAGTTGCAGCCGTCCGTCCTGGCCTGGGACGCTACCGGGGCCGCTGAGAACGACTGGCAAGCCCTGGACTATTTGCGGGAAAACCAGCAGTTAGCCCAGCTTCCGCTGCTGGTGTACGGCCTCCCCGGCGGAGAGGACAGCCCGCCCGGCCTGACCAGCCTTTTGCAAAAACCGTTCAGCGGGCAAACCCTATCGGCGATGCTGGAAGCTTTAAGCCCGAAAAAGACCCGCGGTGAAGTATTAATCGTGGACGATGACGTGGAAACGCTCGATTATTACCAGCAGCTTATCGAACTGGCTCAGCCCGGCGTGACGGTCCACCGGGCCGAAAACGGCAAAACCGCTATCGAGCTTTTGAAGCAGCTTGCCCCCAGCCTGGTCATTATTGACCTGGTGCTGCCGGAAATGGACGGGTACCAGGTAGTAGAATGGCTGCGAAGCAACCCGGCCACCCAGAATGTCCCGGCGCTGGTCATCAGCGGCAAAACGTTGAGCGGGGAGTTGCTCAAACGGCTCGACTACCCGCGGGTGGTCTTTCAGAGCAAGGCTATTTTGCATCCGGACGAAGTCTCGAACACTCTTTTACAGGTTTCGGCGGGCGCGAACCTGCTGCCCCAGTTTAACAGCAACCGGGTCAAGCACACCGTCGTCTATTTGCACAACAATTTTACCCGGCCAATTACCCTCAACGATATTGCCCAGGAAATCGGCATCAGCAAAAATTATTTGAGCGAGATTTTCCACCAGGAGCTAGGGATTTCGCCCTGGGAATATTTAACCCGCTACCGGATTAACCAGGCCAAGCAGATGCTAAAAACCACCAACGGCAGCATTACCGAGATTGCGGCCCAGAGCGGGTTTGACGACCCCTCTCACTTTAGCCGGATTTTCAAGGCGCATACAGGGCAATCACCTAAAGAATTCCGCAACAACCCGCTATAAATCGCCCTGTCCTGCCAAGTCTGGAGGGAAAGTAGCCTGAAAAAGCCCGCAAGAAAGGGCCAGTCCGGTCCCACCCTTTAAGTAAAGACCGGCTACCTTAAATCAGGGAAATTATCATCACGGCGGGGTATTTGGGATAAGTCCCCAAAAGGCAGGTTCGATAAGTCTTCGGGCCGGGGAAGGGGTTTCTTGCGCGGGCTGGATTGGGAATTGCTGTCCCCGCTATCGCTCCAGTCAGCCGTTTCGCTCGAGGAACCTGACACAGCGCTGCTGCCTTCTAATGAGCCGGAGTCGGAATCCGCCGAACCGGAGTCAGACCCGCCCGAATCCGAATCCGAGTCGGAACCGCCCGAATCAGCGTCCAGAAATTTCACCAGAAAAGCCGCCAGCAAAAGCTGGGCAAGCATCAGTATTTTTTTTACCATTCAGAGAGGAATCCTTCTAGATTTTACCTGGCCTATTAAAGGGTATTTAACCTGACATGCCGGTAAACATCGCTCGTTAACTTCAGCCTTAGCCGCGCCGTAAACGCCAGATTTCAAGTAACTGCGCCACGCTCCAGGCCTGGGCCACACACCCGCCCGGCCAAAACGGCGGCTCAGCCCCAAAGACTTCGCTTACCTGGCCCACGCAAGCCCGGTCAATATGGTCCAGGAACGGTTGCAACAGGCTTTCAAGGTCGGCCCGGTAGGCGGCGGCGGCCTGCTCGGTCCCGCCATTAAGCAGGGCCAGGGCGTACGGCCCCAGCAGCCAGGGCCAGACGGTTCCCTGGTGGTAGGCGCTATCCCGCTCGAAGCGGTCGCCTTTGTATTCGGGTTTGTAGGCGGGATTTCCCCGGTTGAGGGTCCGCAAGCCGTAAGGGGTAAGCAGTTGGTCGCGCACGACGGCCAGGGCTGCTTCCCGCAATTCAGGCCGGACCAGTTCGGGGGCAACCGCCAGGGCAATCGCCTGGTTGGGCCGGAGCGAAGCATCAGGCTGGCCGTCCGGGTTGATGCAGTCGTAAAAATAACCGCCTGCCGGGTTCCAGTAAGTTTTTTCGAAATTAGCGGCCACCCGCACCGCCAGGCCCTGGTAGTAAGCCCCTTCCGGTTTGCCGTAACGCTCGGAGAGGTTTTCCATCACCCGGCAGGCCCGGTACCACAGGGCGCTGATTTCAACCGGCTTGCCGCTGCGAGGAGTCACCACCCAATCGTCAATTTTTACATCCAGCCAGGTCAACTGCAGGCCCGGCCCGCCTGAAGCCAGCAAGCCGTCTTGCGGGTCAACCTTGATGCCAAAGCGGGTGCCTTTGACGTGCCAGCGCACTATATCAGCCAGGACCGGGTAAAGCTCCTGGCCCAGGCTGTCGTCACCGGTCGCTTCGAGGTATTTCTGGACCGCGTCAAAGTACCACAGGCTTGCGTCAACCGTGTTGTAATCGGATTCTCCGAGGGGCCGGAGGCCGCCCTCCCCGGCGGAAGGGTCGGGGTCCGGAAAGCGGTTAGGCAGCATGCCCTGGCTGACGTAACGGGCAAAACTGCGTAAAATCAGGGCGGCTTCGGCATAGCGCCCGGTCACGACAGCCAGGCCCGGCAGGGCAATCATAGTGTCGCGTCCCCAATCGCTGAACCAGGGATAGCCCGCGATAACCGTCCGGTAATCCGCTTGCAAGGAGCCGGGCCGGGCCGGGTCGGGGCGGCCTACCACGAACTGGTCGGCGGCCAGGGCCAGGCGGGTAGCCAGGCGGTCGTAAACATCGCCGGTCTGAGCCATTCCGGACGTGACGAGCAAGGATTGCTGGCGGGCCAGTTCGCGCTCGAGAGCGTCAGGATAAAGCTCCTCAACCGCTTCGAGGGCCTCGACCGTCGCCACAAAAGTGAGAGATTGGCGGGGAGAAAGGCTGGCGACCCAGGTGCCCAGGCAGTACAAATCTTCGTCGGCGGTCAGACCCCGGGCTTGCTCCTGGCGGTAGTGAAAGCCCCAGTACCAACCGCTCGCCTGGGGCCGCCACTGCGCGGGCCGGTCCCTGACGAGCAGTTGCCAGCGGGGAGCGCCGGGCCAGGCTTCGACGGTCCAGGCCTGGCGGTTTGGAGTTTCCTCGGTTGTCTTGAAAGCGTGGTCGGGCGAGCCTTTGGTGTCCTCGTGGTAGTCGCGGCAGTTTGCCAGGGCGCGGACCCTTATTTCAAGCGGCGGGGCCGGCGGCGCGGCGACATACTCATAACGGATATAAACGGTGTTCGCGCCGTACTCCATCCAGCAAGTTTTTTGCAGGACGCCGCCCGGCAGCCGGTAAACGAAAGTGGGAAGCGTTCCCCTGAAATCAGCCCGTTCGAGGTAAAAGAGGCCGGAAAGGCTGGCCGAGCCGTCGCGCCATTCGTTCACGTCAAGCTGAATGACCTGCCCGGCTACCTCGATTCGTTCGTCCAGTTTGCTCAAAAGCACCGTCCGGCCCAGCGGCGGTTGCAGGGCGGCTATGAGCAAGCCGTGGTAGCGCCGGGTGAGCGCCCCCGAAAGGCTGGCCCCACCGAACCCGCCGATACCGTTGGTGATAAGCCATTCTCCTTCAAGAGCCTTCTGGCGGTCGCTGACAACCTCACGGCCCAGGCTTGTCAGTGGCAAACGATCGTCCAGCTTTCCCGGCCATTCCTGCTGCATAGAAAAATTCCCCCGGAATTATTCGATTCTTTAGCGGTATGAAAAAAACTACATGCTGTCTGATAGTATGATACCAGCAAAAAAGCGGTTAGAAAAGTCTTTTTGAATTAATAACAGGTCCGGATAAAGATAGACATTAGTCACGCCCGCCGGTGCGACCTCCGGGTGGGCGCAGTCGAGGTATGGCAGGTTTTCAGCCGTAGCTGCGTAGCTGCTATTAACCGGTAGGCCGGTTGAAAAAGAAGTTAATGGCGGCGGAGCAGTTCGCGCATCTGGCGGGCCGCCCCGAAATCCAGCAGGCTTAAAGCCCTTTGATTGCAAAACCCGGCTTCGGGAATCTGCCGCAGTTGGTAGTGGGCTTCGGACAGGTTGTGCCAGAGCCAGGGGTCGCCGGGCGAAAGGCGGGTTAATTCCTGGCCCGCTTTGATATAGTCCAGGTAAAGTTTATTGTCCAGGAAAAAGGCCGCGAAAATGTGCCGCACGTAATACTCCTGCATGGTGTTTCGAGCCGCCGCCTGGGCTTTGTCGCGCCAGGATTGCACCTTTAGCAAATTGCCCAGGCGGCTCCAGTAGGACAATTCGGCGGTGCAGAAAAAGAAGTATTTCGCGCTTTGAGGGTCTTGGCCAAGAGTATCAAGAGCCTGGCGGGCTTTGTCGAACTGCCTACCCTGGATATAAATTAAAGCTTCCTGGCAGTCGATTTCCAGGCGGTCGGGAGCCATTGATTGGGCCAGCTTTAGCCAGCGCAGGACTTCCTGCAAGCCCGCCGGTTCATAATTATTATTGGGGATATAAGAGGAAAGGCTGAGGGTAGCGGCCAGACCGCTCAGAGCGTAAGGCAGCGCATTGGTGGAGCGAAAGACCTGCAGAGCTTCGACCAGGACCTGGGGATAGCCGCGATAGGTATTTAACAGGTCAAGCCCTTGCTCATAAACGGCCTGGCTGCCGGGCAGAATCTCGCGGTTGGAAGGCCATTCAATCTGGTGGGCCAACTGCAAAATATAGTGGGATTGCTCATCGCTCATAGTTGCGTCACCGGGCTTTGCGGTTTTTTGGCTGGTACGCTATGACCTTAATCATATAATCAAATCGCTTTACAATCAAGTAAAAAGACTGCCACAACCATGACAGTCTTTTCATAATACTTACAAAACAGGCTTAATTTAGCAAGGTTTGCGGCTTACTGGAACCCGGCTCCCCCGACCAACCGGACAATATCCTGCCAGGCAATCAGCACCATCAGCGAGAGCAGGGCCACCATCCCGACGAAATGGACCAGGCTTTCCTTTTCAGGCGGCACCCGGCGGCCTCGCGTCACCATTTCGATGATGACGAAGACCAGGCGGCCACCGTCCAGGGCCGGAAGCGGCAGGATGTTGACCACGCCCAGGTTGACCGAGAGCAAGGCCATCAGCACGGCCAGGGTCGAAAGCATCCCGAAGATGCCGCCGCTTTCGCTGCTCTGGGTGACGACCTGGTCGGTGATTTGAGCCATTCCGATAGGCCCGGCCAGGTTGTTGAGGCCGACCGAACCGTCAAATAGACCCTTGAAGGTGCGCGGTATCAGGGTAATGGCGAAAGTCGTCTGGTCCCAGGCTTCCCCGGCGGCTTCCACCGGGCTGTAGCTGACGTGGTGGAAGGGCCGCATAATCGCGAAGGTCCCGTTGGTGACCCTGGGGGCGCGGTTGGCCGCCGCCGGGTCCAGGCTGGTATTGTTCAGCAGGACCAGGGGAGTTTCCGCCGCGTCAGCCGACTTCTTATAGTAAAGGGTCATTTCTTTACCGGCGTTGGCCGCAATCGCCGCGTTGTATTCGCTTACGTTATGGACCGGCGTATCATTCACGCGAGTGATAATTGCCCCGAGCGGCAAGTTCTGGCTGGCCGCGCTGCTGTTCTTGTAGACAACGTCCACCCGGACCTGGACCGGCACTGCGTGAGTGATGGTCTGGCCGCCGCGCTGCACCGTGACGCTAACGCTGTCTTTGGTGGTAGTACGCAGGTAATTCAGTAAGGCCAGGTTAGAGTCAAAGGTCTGGCCGTCCACCGAGACAATTTTGTCGTTATCCTGGAAAGCGTCCGGGCCGGTCAGGCCGAGTTGCCGGTTGAGCGAAGCCGCCGCGCCCAGCATTATTTCGCTGGCGGGAACCGAGTTGCCGAGCGAAACACCCATCGCGCCTTCGCCATCGGGCGGGTTCTTGCGGGGCATTACGCTGGCGCTATACTGCTTGCCGTTGCGTTCGAGAACTAACTTGACCGGATTATTTTTATCAAGGGCCGTTTCGATGCTGATGTCGTTGATGCTTTCAACCGGTTTATTATTAATGGTAACGAAAACGTCGCCGGGCTGGATACCCGCTGCCGCCGCCGGGGAGTTCGGCGCGACATCCACGACCGCCGGGCGGCCGTTCTCGACATCTTTGCCGCCAAAGAAAGTTACCGCGAAGTAAAGCAGCAGGGCCAGGATAATGTTCATGGCCGGACCGGCGGCGAGGACTATCGCCCGCTGCCAGGTCGGTTTCGCCCCGAAAGCGTTCGGGTCATCGCTGTCGCCGTTCTCACCTTCGATGCGGACAAACCCGCCGATAGGCAGCAAATTGATGGACCATTCCATGCCATCTTTGGTCTTTTTCGACCAGACTTTAGGCGGAAAACCGATACCGAACTCGTGGACCGTCATGCCGAAAAAACGGGCGGTCAGGAAGTGGCCCATTTCGTGAATGACCACCATAATGAGAAGTATCGGTATAAACCAGAGCCAATTCATGTTTAATATTACCTCGTTACTACTTAAATAATTGCATGGCGCTAAATAAGAATTTTTTATTTTAAGATAAAGGTTTTCCCTTTAGAATACCACTACCTATTAGTACCGTCCGGGCCGCCCGGCCGGATTTATACCTACCGGCAAACCTTACAAGCTGGACCTATTTTAAACTAAGGGACATCCGCCCGGCTTCTTCGGCGGCGGCGGCCCTGGCCCACTTATCTACCTCCGCAATATCTTCAAGGGAAGGGTGGGTGATGGCGTTGTGCCGCTCCAGGACATGCTCGACCAATGCGGGGATACCCAGGTAGCTGATGCGCCGCTCGTGGAAGAAAGTGACGGCTTCTTCGTCGGCGGCGGCCAGGACGGTCGGATAAGTCGCGCCTTTTTGCCCGGCTTCGTAAGCCAGCCGCAGGGCCGGGAACCGTTCCGTATCGGGCAATTCAAAATGGAGTTCGCGTAGTTTGGTCCAATCCAACCGGGGATAATCGCTGGCGAGGCGTTCGGGATAACCAATGGCGTACTGGATAGGCAGACGCATGTCGGGGGTGCCAAGCTGGGCTTTAATCGAGCCGTCAACGAACTCGACCATGCTGTGGACGATACTTTCGGCGTGAACAACCACATCAATTTTAGCGTAGTCAAGGCCAAAAAGCCAGTGGGCCTCTATAACCTCTAACCCTTTGTTAAACAAGGTAGCCGAGTCAATCGTGATTTTCGGGCCCATGTTCCAGTTGGGATGCTTCATGGCCTGCTCGACCGTAACACCGGCCATTTGTTCGCGGGTGAAGGTGCGGAAGGGGCCGCCGCTGGCCGTGAGAATCAAGCGCTGGACTTTAGGGTTGGCCTCGGACCAGTTTTCTTCGCCGTTTGGCAGCGGCGGGCGGTCGCCGCTAAAAGTCTCGCCGCGCAGCGATTGCCAGATGGCGCTGTGTTCGCTATCAATCGGGCGCAGTTGAGTGCCGCTGCGGCGGGCCGCCTCCGTGACCAGTTCCCCGGCCATAATAAGGACTTCTTTATTCGCCAGGGCCACTTCTTTCCCGGCGGCGAGAGCGGCCAGGGTCGGGGCAAAGCCGTGCTGCCCGCTGGTGGCGACGATTACAAGGTCTACCTCGGGGTCGGTGGCGAGTTCAAGCAGACCTTCCGGGCCTTTCAAAAAGGCGGGCCGGTAGCCGAAATCGCCCTGCGCTTTCAACGCCTGGACGGCCTCAGCGGTCGCCAGGCTGACTTTGGCCGGGTGGAACTGCCGGATTTGCGCGGGCAAGAGAGCGCCGCGTCCACCGGCGGCCAGGCCGACAATTTTAAACTTTTCAGGGTGGCGGCCCACCACGTCCAGCGTCTGCGTGCCAATTGAGCCGGTAGAACCCAGCAAGGCAATTCTTTTCAAGCCCCAAACCTTTCTCGCGCTAGCCGGTAACAAAATTTAATCAGGACTGTATTATAACAAAAAGAGGTTACGAAATATGTTTCTAATCTCACCTGGTATATACGGATGGCGGCGCGGCAAAGTTACGGTGAAGGCTATTACAGGTAGTTGGACTGTAACAGCCCTGTAATGAAGTTAAAAGTTAGATTAAATCGTCCGGGTTATGGCCTAATTTTCTGAGCATTTCGGCCAGCTTATTAGCGCGTTCTGTCCGGGCGTCGGCCCGCTGCTCCAACATCTCAGCCCGCTGGCGTTCCGCTAAAGCTATTCTTTGCGCTTCTTCGGCCCTCCGGCGCTCCGCTTCGGCTATTTGCCGTTCCGCTTCGGCCTGACGCTGATGCGCTTGCGCTTCGGTAAGGCGCAAGACATTGTCAGCCGTATAAAGGCGTAATCCCTCGGGTTCCACCATCAGCCAGCTTTCCAGTTCTTCGCTCCAGAGTCGGCCCGCCTCATCTTTAGGCAGCAGTTCGAACTGCCCCAGGGCCGCATTCCTGCGCCAGCCAATCAAGCGGTTGTAGTTGCGCCATTGCCGGGGCCAGATGGGCTGGTCGGTCGGGTCGTAGACGAAATATTCGGTGACGCCGAGCGCATAATATTTGGCCGGTTTCTCTTCGAGGTCTTGTTTCCAGGTTTCCTTGCTGGCTATTTCGAAAACTAGGCGGGGTGGTGGACCGTCGGCCCCAACCTAATAGCTGGTAGTGGTCTTAATTTGGGGCAATTTCACGACCAGGCCATCTACAACAGCTATATCAGGACTTATCGAAGGCTCTAAAGGACTATCAGCCTGGTAGAAATTAACCTTACTGACTACCCCAACCTGCTTGCTGGAAAAAAACCATTTGATAACCGCATAATTTATAAGCTTTGCGTTTTACCGGGCCAGTATACTCACTAAATTATAGCATACAGCCTGAAATCTACGGGCAATATCAAAAAGAATTGGTTGGCAGTGTATAATGGGGAACCGGCCTGGCGCGGATGGCATTTTGCGGTTTGTTTTGATTAGGAAATAATATTTTTCCCAAAACCCCTAAAAGCCGGGCAGGTTTGGTATAATACTGTTTTAAGGTTGTTTAGAGACAGTAGTAAGATAATCGCTTTGGCCCGACTCTTGCCACGTTCAGGGTGCGATGGCTGGACCGGTATTTTCCCTGGAAGCACCCCCACCGGCCCGAACCTTGAATTTATAGCGATACGCCAGCAAAGGAGCGAACATTATGCTAGACGAAAAGAAAAAGCAGGAACTAAAACGGCGTCTGCTGGAAGAAAAAGACCGCATCGAGAAACAAATCGAGCGCGAAAACCAGGATATTGTTGAAATGAGCAACGACCAGGCCAACGAGAACACCTACAGCAACCATATGGCCGACGATGGCGGCTTTTTGCAGGACATTGACCGCACCACCACTATCCGGGAGAATTTCCAGGCAACCCTCAAGCAGGTCAACGCGGCCCTGGAACGGATGGAAAACGGCACTTACGGCATCAGCGAAGTTTCCGGCAAGCCCATCCCGGCGGAACGCCTGGAAGTGTTGCCCTGGGCGACCCGGCTGGTAGACGAATAATTCTAAGGTAGGCTAATTAAGCTAATGATGGAAACCAGCGAACAGGATTTAACTGCCCTTATCATCAAGCAACCCCAACCCCGGGAAAGACGCCGCCTGAGCTATTACTGGCCGCTGGCGGTAGCAATCGTGGTCATTATCATTGACCAACTGGTCAAGCGGGCGGTGGAGGCTAACCTGGGACCGCCTGGCAGCGGCAAAGCGGTTGAACTGTTGGGCGGCCAGTTCCGCATTATTTATATTGTAAACAAGGGCGCTTCGTTTGGTTTTCTAAACAATGCCGATGTCTGGTGGATTTTCGCCGCCCTGGCCCTGACTGTTTCAATCGGGCTGGTCGTCTGGTATGCGGCCCGAGGCACCCGCAACCCCTGGCTGCAACTGGGGTTGGGCCTGGTGCTGGGCGGGATTGTCGGCAACCTGCTCGACCGCCTTTTCCAGGGCGGCGGCGTGACCGATATGTTTAACATGCCGAATGTCGGCATCTTCAAGGTTTTTAACGTGGCCGACAGCGGCATCACCGTGGGGGTGGTCATCGTGATTCTCACCATCCTGTTGCAGGGCTGGCGGGCCGGAAAGACCCCTGTGAAAGCGGAAGTGGAAAAAACGGCTGAAGAAGGCTCGGAAGAAGGGTCTCAAAAAGACGCTTGAAAGGCTCTTAAAGAGCCGGAGGTTTTAAAATAGCTGGAAGTTTCTAGAAGGTTTTTCTAGAAGTTTAAGGAAAGAATATTGACCGAAGAATACGACGATTTGGATTTATGGCTGGACGAACTCGACGAGGGCGCTGGTGAAAGCGGCGAACCGGCGAGCCTGGATGACGAGGATGATTTTTTCCAGATCGGCGAAACCATCGCAACCGAGCAAGTTAAAGGCGAGCCGGAACAGTTCGATTATGACGTGCCCTCGTCCGAAGCGGGCGAGCGGTTGGATAAAGTGGTCGCAGGCCAGCGGCCCGACCTCTCGCGGGCGCATATCCAGCGCCTGGTGGAAGAAAAAAGGCTGCTGATAAACGGCAAGCCGGGCAAATCGGGGCTGAAACTGCGCGGCGGTGAACATCTGACGCTCTACATTCCCGCGCCGCAACCCCTGGCCCACCTCGAACCCGAAAATATTCCGCTGGACATCGTTTATGAGGATGACTCGGTGGTGGTTATCAACAAACCGGCGGGCCTGGTGGTGCATCCCGCGCCCGGGCACACCAGCGGCACCCTGGTCAACGCCCTGCTCTACCACGTGCCGAACCTGAGCATCAACGGCAACCAGCGGCCCGGCATCGTACACCGCCTGGATAAAGATACCAGCGGCCTGCTGGTGGCGGCCAAGACCGACGCGGCCCTGGGCAACCTGATTGAGCAGATGAAGAACCGCGAGACCCTTAAAGAGTACCGCACCCTGGTCGAAGGCACGGTCCAACCCCCGGCGGGTATCGTGGATGCTCCTATCGGGCGCGACCCGGCCAAACGCAAGCAGATGGCGGTCACGCGCAACGGCAAACCGGCCCGGACTCACTTCCAGGTAGCGGAACAACTAAACCAGCACGCCTATATCACGGCCCGGCTTGAAACGGGCCGGACCCATCAAATCCGGGTCCACATGGCCTATATGAAGCACCCGGTAGTGGGCGACCCCGTCTACGGGTTCCGCAAGCCGAGCCTGCCGCTCAAACGCCAGTTCCTGCACGCTTATAAACTGGGCTTCAAGCTGCCCTCAACCGGTGAGTACCGCGAGTTTGAGGCCGCTTTACCCAAAGATTTGCAGGCTATCCTCGAAAAAGCCCGCAACCTGGAATAAAAATCGCCAGGCTAGGCCAGCAGGTCCAGGCCGTTCAAGTCCTGGACCGCGGCCAGCACGCGCCGAAATTCCGGTTTCCAGACCCAATCCATATTTTTGCGGTCAGACTCCAGCAAACACCACTCAAACGGAATATAAATACACTGCATGGCGCACAGCCGGTAATCCCGCCAGAGTTGCTCCCAGCTATAGCCGGTAAGGCCTTTAGCTAACAGGCTGGCGTAATAAGTTTTTAAAACTTCAACTTCGTGTTCCCGCCGCAAAGCCGGTTCCCACCACAGGACCATCGCATAGGCTAAATCACTGACCGCCAGCCAGGTTGTAAGGGACCAGTCGAACGGCTGGCGGTCAATCAGGTAAGTTTTACCCTCAAAACCGGGCAGCGGCGAAAGAATGTTGCCGGGATTAAGGTCGCCGTGGACCAGGGTAAAGCCGTTCGGGTCTCTGGCGCGGGCGGCCAGGGCTGCCGGTAAGCGGTCGGCGAGGCGTTGGGCGGTTTCGCGGGAAGAAGCGTCCAGTTCGTCTTTAAGTTCTTCAAACAAAAGAGCCGGGCCGCCCTCCATATGAGCCAGGAATTTAGCCAGTTGCTCGTCTACCGGCCCGCCCGGGGTGGCGGCACGGGTGGTTGGACTGCTCCACCAGTAAGAATGCAATTTCCCCAGCCCATCCGCCACCGGGTAAATATAGCCGCCATGGCCGGTCTTTTCCCAGTTGGGGCCGTGCGTGGCGGTAAGGTCTTCCAGCAAAAGATGGTAACTGGCCTTTTCGGGCGAGTAAACCGCCGAGTAACACTTTATAAGCGGCACATCGGGCAGCCCGGCATAGTCGCGCCGGTAATATTCCACCTCGGAGGGGCCGAAAGCGGGGCTGTTATCGCCGCCGCACAGCTTTAGAAACAGCCGGGCCGGTCGCTCGCCGCTCGAACCGGGCGCGTAGTCAAGCCAGATACGCAGAACGTGGGAATTATCACTTTTCAGCGGGTCAAGGCGAAACGCCGCCACGCTGCCGCCGCTCAAAGCGCCGCTTTCCCGCAAAACCGCCTCGAACCAGGCTGCCGAAAGCTGATCCGGGGCAGTTATTACCTGTTCGCCTTCTTTTATTAAATCACCCAACTTTTAAAAACTCCGATTTATAACTGTAATATTCTGTTTGGTTAGCTTTCTATATTATATACCAGGGCCATTCTAAACCAAATGAGGGCTACTGGAAGTGAAAAAAGTCACTAAAACTCGAAGCGAGGCGGCGCCGGGCTTTTGAAGCAATAAAGGGTAATAATAAATAATACGGCGATAAGTGACATCAGTCACTGTCCGGCAAGTAGTTTTAACGATGCCCGGCTTCTAGAGAACTGGTAAATTAAAGCCATCAAACAAATCGGCGATTTCCGGTAAATACACTCAGGTAAAGTGACTTATAGACCAACCGGCAGATAAATAAAATTAAAAATAAAACAATAGGAGTAACGTAATGACCCAAACAGTTGAAAAAGACCTTGAGATGAACGGTTATATTTTGTTGCACCGGGCCATTGAGCGCAATTTGCGGTTGTTGGAGCAGCACAGCCGGGACCAAAATAACCCCTCCACCGGTAAAGTTCATAAGATTTTAGATTGGTGGAAGATGGTGTGGGAGGTGGTTGAGCAACACCACCTGGTTGAAGACAAAATGGCTTTCCCGGCGTATTTCGAGCGCGACCCCGGCCTGCGCGCCCAGATGGATTCACTTACGGCTGACCATCACGTCCTGGATGACCTTGTAGTCCAAATCGAAGGTTTCCTGGAACTGGCCCAACAGCCCGGCGCGCACCGTGAAGCGGCTTACCGCCAATATATCGAAACCCTGGACAAATTCAATACACTTATGTTCGCGCACCTGAGCCGGGAAGAAGGCATTGTCCTGAAAGCGGAAGAAACGCTCTTTACGCCCGAAGAAGTCGAGGCTCTCTCGATGAAAATAATGAAAAGCACGCCCATGAAGGTTATGGCGGTGGAAGCGCCCTTTATCTTTCACGGAGCAGACCCGGCCATCGAAAAGAAATTTATCAAGACCGTACCCCTGTTTTTGAAACTTATCTATAAACTCTCCTGGAAAGGGAAGTATCTTAAACGGCTGGCCGGTTACATGGCGGCTTAAACCCAATAAATCAAACCTTTTCGCCCGGTGTTACCTTTAACTTTAAATAGGTTGAGGATCAACACCGGGCCTTTTTGCTTTTATAGATGCTATAATAAAGAATAACAAAATTGGTTTCTAAGAAATTTATTTAGCCGGGAAGTGAAATTATCATGGCAGAACTTCTTCTGGATAGTCTTGAAATAGAAAATTTTAGAGCTTTTAAGCGCCTGAAAATCGAAAAATAGGCCGGGTAAATCTTATCGTTGGTAAGAATAGCGTCGGGAAAACGGCTTTATTGGAAGCGCTCTGGTTATACGCCAATCACGGTTCCTTACAAACCGTGATAAAAATTTTGAGGATGCATAATGAGCTAGGCCGTCAATGGTAATGCCCAAGCTGGGCAGGATTTAACAAACTGGCTCCAACAATTATTTGCTTAATTTCCCACTTCTTAAAGTTAATATGCGGCTTCTGAAAAGCGAATTTCGTCGCCGGGGAGAAGTTGCGCGACCAGCGGCAGGTCGGCGCTGAGGACGGTCCCAATTATCGGGTAGCCGCCCGTTACCTGGTGGTCGGCCATGAGGATTATCGGCTGGCCGTTGGCGGGCACCTGGATAGCCCCGAAAACTGCTCCGCAGGCCGGGATTTCAGCCATCTCCGGCGATATATGGGCCAATTGCGGACCTTCCAGGCGAAACCCCATGCGGTCGGCGTCCTTTGTCACCCGGTAGGGCTGGCCGAAAAGGTTGGTGTAGGCGGAAGGCTGGAAATTCTCCTGGTAGGGGCCGGGCACCAGGCGCGCCGTTACCGAACGGCTGTAGGCGGGGCGTTTTTGCTCCGGGAAAAGCCGCCCGGCGGCTTCGGTGAAAGTAGACAGGCGGGGCGGGTTGGAAAATAAAACGTCGCCCGGTTGCAGCACCCGCCCCTCGCCCCGAATGCCGCCGACTTTCGCCCGCAGGTAGGTCGAACGGCTGTCTAAATTTAAGGGAGCCTCGAAGCCGCCGTGGACCGCCAGGTAAGA
The DNA here is from genome assembly GCA_902812345.1 of Chloroflexota bacterium. Lineage (GTDB taxonomy): Bacteria > Chloroflexota > Chloroflexia > Chloroheliales > Chloroheliaceae > 54-19. Next base: position 16,121 of record CADDZM010000060.1, read on the forward strand.
CCGGCCGCCCCATTTTGCTCCCACTCCTGCGCCGGGCGTAAGACGGCGCGGCGTAAATGAAAGAACCTGGCCCGAACGGACAAAAACCGACATCCACATTGGCACAGGCCGGTCGTTAAGGTGCGGCCCCAGGTCGGCCCCGGTCAGGCTGATAAGGGCCGGGGTGTTGAAAAGCAGGCGCGGCCCTTGCAGGGTGATTTCCAGGGTGGCCTCGGTAGGATAGTTCCCGGCCAGTTCGTTAGCGGCCTGGTGAGCGAAGCGGTCCAGGGCGCCGCCAGGCGGCAGACCATAGCGGCGTCCCGACGAGCGGCCTAAATCCTGGAGAGTGGTTTGCAGGCCGGGTTCAATAACCTCAATTTCAATCCGGTTCAAGACGGTTCCTCCAGCGGAGCCAGGGATGATTTCTCCGCTTGAAAGCGGGGCAATTCGGCTACTGTGATAGGATAAAAGGTCACGCGGTCGCCCGGCAGGAAGCGGACCGGCGGGTTCTGGGCCGGGTCGAAAAGAGCGAAGGGCGTGTAGCCGATAAGGTTCCAACCGCCCGGTTGCGAGGGCAGCGGGTAGACCCCGGTCAGCCCTGCCGCCAGGGCCACGGTTCCGCCGGGGACCGCCGGGCGAGGCCGGTCCAGGCGGGGCGCGTCTATGCCCGGCGGCAAAGCTCCCAGGTAGGCGAAACCGGGCGCGAACCCGGCCAGGTAAACGCTGTATTCCGCCTCGCTGTGAATTTTTATCACTTCTTCGGGGGAAAGACGGTGGCGGGCGGCGACTTTTTCAAGGTCAGGGCCGCCCTGCCCGCCATAGATAACCGGCAAGCGGTGGCGGCGCGGGTTTGCCACGTCCTGCAAACCGCTATTCTCCCAACCCGCGATAACTGCCGCAAGCTGCTCAACCAGCCAATCGCTAAAACTTTTCTGTGAAATATAAGCGGGGTCGAACGGGGCCAGGACGTTATCATAGCCGGGGACGAACTCCTGCGGCCAGCCCGCTCCAGTCGGAACATACTCCTGCAAGAAAACCGCCACCAGCCGGGCCGCCAGCATCCGGTCGTAACGCTCGGACGCGCTGAGTTGAGCCGGGGAACTTTTGCCGGGCGGCAGCGACAGGCGCAGCAAAATAGCCCGGTCGCCCAGGGGCCGCAATTCAAAACTTGCCCCGGCCAGGATTTTTTCAGGAACAGGCACGGAAGAAAAAGCCATGTCAGACCGGCTGGCCCTGGACCGGCACCGCTACCTTTATACCCGCCTGCTGCAGCCGCTCTTTAAGGGTGCGGGCAATGGCAAGGGCGTTCGGGCCGTCGCCGTGGACGCAAACCGTATCAGCCTGCAATTTTAGAAGGGTGCCGTCGTGCGCGACTATCTCGCCCTGCGTGACCAGCCGGATAACCTGCTCGACCGACTTCCCCGGGTCGGTTATCATGCTGCCGGGCAGGCGGCGGCTCACCAGCGAGCCGTCCGGGTTGTAGGCGCGGTCGGCAAAGGCTTCCCGGACCACCCGCAGACCGGCTTTTTGGCCTTCCTCGATGAACATGGGCGAGGTCGCCAGGCAGACGAAAGCAAGTTCGGGGTTGTAGCGGGCAACCGCCCTGGCGTAAGCCTGAGCGACCGGCGGTTCGACCGCGGCCACATTATAGAGCATCCCGTGAGCCTTGACGTGGGTCATGCGGGCGCCGTTCGCCCGCACAAAACCGTCCAATGCGCCAATCTGGTAGATTATCATGGCCTCGATTTCGTCCGGGGTCATGTCCATCCTGCGCCGTCCGAAGCCCTGTAAATCAGGGTAAGAGGGGTGCGCCCCCACGGCCACACCTTTTTCCACGGCCATTTGGACGGTTTTCGCCATCACGAGGGGGTCTCCGGCGTGAAAGCCGCAGGCGATATTGGCCGAACTGACGTAATTTAAAATTTCGGCGTCCTGTCCCAGCATGTAATTGCCAAAACTTTCGCCCATATCACAATTTATGTCAATCTGAAAGCTCATCGCTTTACTCCGTTTGTCATCCCCGGTTAACATTTGCTACCGGCAGTTCTAAAATAAGACAGGTTTGTTGAGTAGAAGGAGTTTTGAGGTCAAAATCGAAATAGCCTGTCCAAAAAGGCGGCTAGCCGGTTGAACGTTACACCCGGTGATGCTACCATACCGGAGAGCAAGGGCGCAAACTTTCAGGCACTACCGGTTTTTAGATTCACTGACAAAAACGGTGCCTTTTTCACCTTTTCCAGATAGCTTACGGCACAGCTAACCCTTGACTTTAGTACCGGCAAAATTAAAGAGGTTTTATGACCCTACAGGCAACCGAAGAACCACCCGTCACGGAAAACCCCACCCCACCTGAACCAAAATTCCTGGCGAAAGCGTGGTCGAACTTTAAGACAACCTTAATTATTGTACCCAGGGCTTTCCGCCTGGTCTGGCAGGCCCATGCCGGGGCGACCGTCGGCATGGCGGTCGTAACCGGCCTGACCGCCTTCACGCCGCTGGCCCAGGCCTGGTTGAGCAAGCTTATTATTGACACGATTGTCCACGCCCTTAACAACAAAGTGCCGGTGGAAACGAGCATCTTTCAGATCCTACCCTATGTCTTGATGGAATTTGTGGTCTTTACCCTGAGCATCGCCAACAACCAGGTTCGCACCCTGCTCGAACACATTCTTAACGCCCGGTTGGGCTACTCGATAAGCGCGGCCATTATGCGCAAAGCGATTGACCTGGATTTAGCTTATTTCGAGGACTCGGAATTTTACAACAAAATGACCCGCGCCCAGGAAGAAGTGACTTTCCGGCCTTTGTTCGTGGTCAACAACAGCTTCTTACTGGTCCAGAATCTAATTACAATGCTGTCGCTGATTGCCCTGCTGCTGGCGTTTGGGCCAATAATAGCCCTGCTGCTTTTTGGCGGGGTGATACCTTCTTTCCTGGCCCAGCTAAAGTATAGCAACCTGCGCTTTAGCCTCTTAACCTGGTATTCGCCGGAATCGCGCCGCCAGAGTTACTGGCAAAACCTGCTGATAACCAACGAAGCGGTCAAGGAGATAAAGCTTTTCGGGCTGGGGTTGCCTCTTTTAAAACGTTACAGCGACCTGTTCTGGCTTTATTATAAAAAAGACGCGGCCCTGGGCGTGCGCACCACCCTCAAAGGCTTGCTGTGGGGTCTGGTCGCCACGGTCAGCTATTACGTGGCTTTTGGCTGGGTGGTCTACCGCACCCTTAACGGCGAGCTGACCCTGGGCGACCTGACGCTCTACCTGACCGTGTTGCGGCAGAGCCAGGGCAGTTTTCAGGGCTTGTTCTTCAGCCTGGGCGAGATTTACGAAAGCAGCCTCTACATGAGCAACCTGTTCGCGTTTCTCAACCTTAAACCGAAAGTGCAGCCATCCGGGGAAACCCGCCCGGTGCCGCGACCCTTCCGGCAGGGCATCGAGTTCCAGGACGTTTCTTTCAAGTATCCTGACCGGGACGCCTACGCCTTGCGCCACCTGAATTTGAAAATCGGCCCGGAAGAAAAGCTGGCCCTGGTCGGCTCGAACGGGGCGGGCAAAACGACCCTGGTGAAGCTGATAACCCGGCTTTACGAACCGACCGAAGGCCGGATTTTGCTGGACGGCGTGGATTTGCGCGAGTACGACCTGGCCGAACTGCGCCAGCGTATCGGGGTGATTTTCCAGGACTTCGTGCGCTACCAGGCGACCGCCCGCGAAAATATCGGCTTCGGGCAGGTCGAACACCTGGACGACCCGGCCAAAGTAGAGTCAGCGGCCCGGCGGGGCGGCGGCGATACCGTCGTGGCGGAGTTGCCCGAAGGTTACGATACCACCCTCGGCAAGATGTTCGACCAGGGTCACGAACTCTCAGGCGGGCAGTGGCAGAAAATCGCCCTCTCCCGGGCCTTTATGCGCGAAAGCGAGATGATTATCCTGGATGAACCGACCTCAGCCCTGGATGCGGAACGCGAGTATGAAATCTTCCAGCGTTTCCGCGACCTCACGAAAGGGAAGATGGCGCTCCTGATTAGCCACCGTTTTAGCACGGTGCGAATGGCCGACCGGATTGCGGTGTTGGAAGACGGCAAAATTATCGAACTGGGGCCGCACCAGGAGCTTTTGCAACTGGACGGCACTTACGCGCACCTCTTTAACCTGCAAGCCGAAGGCTACAGATAAGACCGTTAAAGGTTGAACGTTGAACATTAAACGGGTTTGCCGAGAAGGTCTAAATAATAAGGAGAGCAGCCCCAACCGTTCCAGGTGGTCCAGGAGATAGGGCGAGCGCGAACTGGAAGCGAGGCCAATCCGCAGGCCCAACCGCCGGGCCGTGGTCAGGTAATCGAGGACACCCGGCAGGACCGCCTGGGTCGCGATTATTTCTTACTGCCTACTGCCTACTAAAAAGAGTCAAACATACTTCTAACGCGATTTAGGGGAATGTGGGGGGAGGGTATGCTATAATGCGGCGCAGTAGTAAACAAAGGACTCAATTTTTAGCTTAGAAGGAGCATAAGAAACAATGGCCCTTAAAGTAACTGTCAATACCGGAAAACCGGAAGCCACGCGCAGCACTGCCGGTCTGATTAAACGCGCCGCGGGAGAAGAACCAACGGAAAAGGCTTCGGTATCGGTGGCCGAAATTGTAAGCGCTCTTTTTGAGGAGGTGCGCAGCAGCATCGAAAAGGAAGCCGATGTTGAACTTGAACTAACCGCTAACGTGGAAATTCTTAATAAAGACGGCAGCCCGACCCTTAGCCTCGATATCAGCGGGGAAAGCTCTAACGCCCGGACCGTTCGCCTGAAATTCAACACCAAGGTCAACCCGGCCACGCCTGAAAAAGAAGAAAAGTAACCCGGCCCGCCGCGTTAAAGTAAGAGGCCGGTTTCGTTGGAATTGATTATACTGATATAAAAAATAATTAATTACAGGGTCTGGTATCTTTCTTTTTGCAGGATAAACGCTTCTTACACTTTCAAACGTTTCAGGGCAAAAGCATAAGCTAAAACGAAAAGGGAGCCGGAATCAGTCCAGGCTCTCTTTTTCATTAAAAAAATAAAATTGAGCGTAAATAAATTCATTTTGTAAATCTCTTAAAAACGCATGACAAAATAAAAATTATCACGTATAATTATTTCAATAAAAGAAATTTTATTTCTTCCTGATTTTTAATTGAGCAAAGGGTAATTCTCGGGTTCGCTGGTTATCAGCGGTGATTATAATTTAATTTCATAAAGCAAAGAAGCTTTTAAACCAGGTTAGTGTAAAATGATATCTTCATCGTCAGCCTCAACGGGCAAGGAAGAAAAGCCTGTTTATTCGGAACTTAGACTTTCCCGGTTAGGACCGGCTGCGCTGGCTCTTCAAAATGTAACTCCGCTGGCGGGCGTACCTTCGGCCCATGAAATAGGCCAGCTACTTCAAGGCGTTGTTGACACTTTTTATAGTGAGCTTAATTACCCTAACTGCCAGATTTTCCTGGCCAACCAGTCCGGCACCGAACTGGAATTTAAATATGGCCGGGGCCGCCTGGTCGAGCAGGCTAAAAGAGACGGCCCCAACCGAGGCTGGCGGCCGCGCCTGGGCGATGACGGCTTGCAGGGTAAAGAAGGGCTGGTCGGCTGGGTCGGAAGCACCCTGAAGCCGGTAAATTTACCCGATGTTGAAGCCGCGGTAGGTTTCGCCAGACCCTTTCAGGATGTAGCCGTCCGTTCAGAGCTAACCGTGCCGATGCTGGCCCAGAACGAACTGATAGGTGTAATTGATATTCAAAGCGAGGAAACTCACGCTTTCGACAACCTGGACCTGGAAATTGTAAACTTCTTTGCCCGGCAGGCTGCAGCCATGGTGCAAGCAGCTAATCTCAGCCGGTTGATGGCCGAAAGCCTGCGGAATTTAAGCCTGCTGGCGGCGGCGGGCAGCAAGGCAAACGGCGCCCGAACGTTTTCCGAAATTGGCGAACTGGTTCTCACAAACGCGGTACGCGCCCTTAACGCCCAGTCCGGCAGCGTCTGGCTGGCGAACGAAAATGGGCCAGACCTGCCGCCGGAACAGGGCCAGGGGCAGCCCCTGCAACTTTTAACCACCCTTAATCTGCCGGACCGGTTCAGCGAAGATAACCTCCAGTTTAGCCCCGTTTTCTTCAACATTCTAAACAACGGTATGCCGGTCTTTATTACAGCCCTGGAAAAGTACCAGGAAGAACTCGACACGATGGTACCGCTGCGGAGCAGCGGCATCGAGGCTTTTTGCTGCCTGCCGCTTTACGCCCAGGGTCAGACGCTGGGGGCGCTGGTCGTGAGTTATAAGGAACAGCATAAATTCTCCAAGACGGAAGTTAATTTAGCAACGGTCCTGGCCGACCAGGCGGCGGCGGCGTTTTTAAATCTGCGAAACCTTTCCCACCTCAAACGGCTGGAGCAGCAGCTTGTCCGCAGCGAACAACTCGGCACGCTCGGCCAACTGGCCAGCGGTATCGCCCACGACTTTAACAATGTGCTGGGCGGCAGCCTGGGAGTCAGCGACCTTCTTCTGGATAAAACCGGCGACCCGGACGACCGGCACCTGTTGGAGATATTGCGCCAGTCCATCCAGGATGGGGCGCAAATGGTCCGGCGGTTGCAGTCGCTCGGCTCGGGCAAAAGGGAAGACGCTTTCGGCCCGGTGGCGCTTGACCGGGTTTTGCAGGATGTAATTGAACTTACCCGACCTCGCTGGTTTGGTGAACCAGGCCGCCCCCCGATTCAAATCCACCTTGACGCGAACCATATTCCGCCGTGCCGGGGTAACGCGACCGAACTGCGCGAGGTCTTTACTAACCTGGTCCTTAACGCGGTGGACGCTATGCCGCAGGGCGGGCGGATTGATATTCAAATCAAGGACCGCCGGGAACGAGGCGAAATCTGGATTAGCGTGCGCGACAACGGCAGCGGTATGACCGAGGCTACCAAACAGCGCCTGTTCGAGCCATTTTATACCACCAAAACCCAGAACGGCCAGGGCCTGGGGTTAAGTGTCTCGAAAAGCATTATCGCCCGGCACGAAGGAACTATCGAAGTCGAAAGCGCCCTGAACGAGGGCAGTTGCTTTATGATAAAGCTGCCGTTTAAGCCGCAAATCCCGCCCGCGGCCCCCCGT
>CADDZM010000061.1 GCA_902812345.1 Chloroflexota bacterium
CTTTTGTAATCATAACCAAATTTTGCCAGATGAACGCTTTTATTTCAACTTTACCTGTTTTTCACCGTTTAATGGGGTGCTACCTACCGCGTTTGTCTTTAACCCTGGCTATGATTATCTACAAGCACCGGGCAGGCGCAATAGAAAACCCGGTTAATCTTGAACCGCCCCAACAGGTCGTAAGCAACCCTGACTTCTACCTGATAACCTTTGATAGGGCAGGTTGCTAAACCTGGCGGAAAATTATTTATGTCAACCCGCCTCGGCTTTTGAAGCAGGAATTGAGGCTGGCTGAAATGAAACCGGGCATAAAGTTGCGGGACGAAAACAGCCCAATCTTATATCTTCCGCAAAGTCCGGCGCGACTTTGACCCGGCTCAATTGCAAAAAGACGCCAGCACCCAGGTTTAGCCGGGGCTATCTCACTCTTAGGAGTCGTGCCGCCAGCCGAGAAGCCGCTCAGCTTTGCTGCTATCAAAAAAACTCTGGCGGTCGCCGAAGCCCGGCTTTAACGGCACCTCTGGATAATACTCCCGGGCAAGTTCGAGCGAAGGGGTTTCCACGATAACGTGAGGCGCGACGATGTAAAAGACTTCGTGGCCTTTGTAGCCGGCCTTGACGCCGAGCAGGCAAGACCGGGCGGCGGCCTGAAGATTGGTATAAGCCCAGAGATTCTTAATCTGGTTTTGAATGTCTTCGAAGATATTGGCCGCGGTGGCATCAATTACCCAGCTAAAGCGCAGGCTGGAAATGGTCATTGTTTCATAGCGGCGGGCAACCGAGTCGGCCTGGAGTTCGCAAATCCATTTCGAGAGGCTGTAGGGGTCTTCGTTATAAGTCGGGTGCTTTTCGTCGAGCGGCAGGTAATCGAAATGAGGCTGGCGGCTGTAGCTCAGACCGGTCGCATTTACGCTCGAAGCCTGGCAGACTTTATTAATGCCGAGTTCGGCGGCGGCTATGAGGATATTATAGCTGCAGACCACGTTATTATTATGGACGACGTGAGCCGGGTGGCGGTTGGGGCTGGGGATAGCGCCCAGGTGTATAACAGCGTCGCAGCCCTGGAGAGCCTGTTCAACCGCGCCGTAGTCGGTTAAATCGGTCTGGATGAAAGCCACACCCGGTTGTTCGCCGGAGTCGGGTGGGGAGGTCTGGTCGAGATTGACCACGCTATGGCCCTCCGCCAGGGCTAATTTAATCGTGGCCTGCCCAATCCGGCCACTCCCACCGGTTATCGCAATACGCATTATTTTCGTAACCTTTTTAGTTTATGTCTGATAAAATTTAACGGTGAACTACTCCCCGCTGAGCTTGTCCCGTAGAATAGAAGCATACCCTGCCCGGTCGCGTCTGTCATCTTAAACCGCAGACAGGGTAAAGCCGAATTAAAAAGAAAAATGAAGTTGAAACTGATTGTTGAGGACTTTTACCCACCGACAGCTTTAACTTTATAGCCCCGTTTGAGGAAGAAAGCTGAAACGGCCTCGCGGTGGTCGCCCTGGATTTCGATTTCACCGTCCTTAAAGGTCCCGCCCGCGCCCAGGCTTTTCTTGAGCGTTTTTAGCAGTTCTTCAAAGGTGGCCGGGTCGTGTTGCAGCCCGCCGATAACCGTAACCGTCTTACCTTTGCGCCGCTTGCTGTCGCGCCAGATACGGGCGGTCTGCTGCTTTGGCGGCGGGCCGGGGTCGTTATTTGAGGGAGATAGCACGGGGTCCGGGTCGGTCGAGTAGACCCGCGTGCCCTGCGGAACTTGCTTTTTATAACTTTCCTGTCTCATTTGTTTTCTTGCTTTTCTTCCGAATCTTCCCGGTTAATTTATTGCGGCCTCTTTCAAAGCTTTCCTATTATAAACCTGCACCTTTAATTTGACACATTAATTATGCCCTCCGGGGCAAGAATAGGAATATAGGGCCACAATTAAGCTAGGTTTTAAACCCTGTTTCTGCTAAAATCAAACCGGGACCGCCGATTTTGAAGTTTTAAAAACCCGGATTTTTCCAGATGCACAAACCCCGCAACAAACTAAAAAACTTTGCCCGGACTTGGTGCCTGGTAAGCCTGACGCTCGGCCTGCTCTTGACCGCCTGCGCCGACACCTCAACCGCTACCCAGGCTGCGCCAGCCGCGCCTTCGACTGCCGCAAATACTTTAAGCAGTTCTCCAACCGCCGCCCATACAGCCGCCGCCGTCACGCCCGGGGCTGCCCCGGCAACACCCGGCAGCGCCGCCACACCGGGAACCAGCCAGACCCCGGCCGCCGGGACCGCTATCCCTTCACCGGCGCCGCAACCGCCTAACCAGTTGCCGCTGGATAACAACGGCGTGCCAATAATCTCGCCAAACCAGGCCAGCGCGAAACCGTTCACCCAGGACTGGCGCACCGGCCTTGATACCACCAGCCAGGTGAAAGTGGCGGCTGAAAGCGGCGGAATGGTCTTTGTAAATAGCCGGGACGGGGCGCTTTTCGCCCTGAATGCCCGGACCGGCGCGGCTGCCTGGAAAGTTCCTGCGCCGCCGCTGGCCGGAGCCTTGCCGGACTTCCCGCCGCTGGTTGTGGCCGGACCGGGCCTTGTGGCCCTGGGCGACCTCTTTGCCGAGAAAATCAGCGGCTACGACACTAAAACCGGCCAGAAGAAATGGGACTTTGACCTTAAATTTAATGCGCCCGGACGCGACCCCGGCAGCCGCTTTATCGGCGGGAAAATCTACGACAATACGCTCGTCGTGGCCGTCAGCAGCAAGCAAGACCCTTTTGACGAGCAGCGCCAGACCAATAACCCGGAATATCTTTCACTGACCGGGATTGACCTCAAAACAGGCAAGGCGGTCTGGTCGGCCCTGACCGACCCGCCGTCCAATAACGGGTTCGGGGTGCGGCTGGGCGGAGTTATTTTTGGCAGCAAAAATCTCTATGTCGAAAGCCCCGACCTCTCGATAGGCGCGATTGAAGGCGCAACCGGGGCGCGGCTCTGGCTGATTCTCAATACCCTGGTGCTGCGTAACGATAACCCGGACCTGCTTTATACGGTCGTACCGGAAGCCGGGAGCGAACACTACCCCATCCTGCGAAAGACTGACCCCCAAACCGGCAAAGTCCTCTGGGAAAAAGAGCTGCCGGTCACGGTTATAGACGACCCGCTAATGGCGGTTTCCCCCGACGAAAAGACCGTCTATGTAGCGGTGGTGCTTTCCGCGACCGAGTCTTATCTTTACGGGATAGACCTGCAAAATAACGTGGGCCTCTGGCACTTTAACACTACGAGCTTTAACGAATACACCCTGACCGCCACCAACGAAGGGGTCATGCTGCGTAACTACGGCAACCGGGCCGGAGTTGCGCTGCTGCCTCGCGATAAACCTATCCCGGCGGCCTGGGCGCTCGGCCCTATCGAGTTCGGCGCCGAAATTGCCGAGCCGGAAGGCCTTTATCTGACCGCCACGGATGCCCGGATGCCTGGTCTGCTCTACCTGGTCAACCCGTCCCAGGGCAGCTTACTCTTTTCCGCGAAAACCGAAGCTATTTCTGGCGAGCCGCTGCCGGGTGAAAACCAGATTTACCTGGCGGCGACCGATACAGCCGGTAAACCGTTTATCTACGCGTTTGCCCGGCCCAAAACTTAACAAAGGGGTAAGAAATGCTAGAAAAACTGGAGCTTATCTACGGGCCGGAAACCGCCGGAGCCATCAACACGCGGTTAGAGCAGTTAATTGAAAAATACGGCTCGTTAGCCCGGGGTCAACCGGCCCTACCGCCCGGCCAGCGCCTTTCTGAGAAAGACGTTATCCTGATAACCTATGGCGACCAGGTCCAAAGCGGCAGCGAGTCGCACCTGCAAACCCTGCACCGCTGGCTGAATAACCGCCTCAAAGGGATAGTCAATACCGTTCACCTACTGCCTTTTTATCCCTACACCTCGGACGACGGCTTTTCCGTGGTGGATTACTGGCAGGTTGACCCTGCACTCGGCACCTGGGACGATATCAACGCCCTGCACACCGATTTCCGCCTGATGTTCGATGCGGTGGTGGACCACATCTCGGCCAGCAGCGCGTGGTTCCAGGGCTTTCTGCGCGGCGAAGCGCCCTACACCGGCTATTTCCTGCCGACCGACCGGAACCTGGACCTTTCCGGCGTTACCCGGCCCCGGGCTTTGCCGCTCCTGACCCGCTTTCAGACCGCCCAGGGCGAGAAATTTCTCTGGACAACTTTTTCGGAAGACCAGCTAGACATCAACTTCGGCAACCCGGAAGTGCTTTTGAGAATCTCGGAACTGCTGCTTTTCTACGTCAGCCAGGGCGCGGACCTTATCCGCCTGGACGCTATTGGCTACATGTGGAAGGAAATTGGCACCAGTTGTATCCACCTGCCCCAGACCCACGCCATTATTCAGCTCTGGCGGGAAATGCTTGATAGATGCGCGCCCAACACCCTCCTGATTACCGAGACGAACGTGCCGCACCGCGACAACATCAGCTATTTTGGCAACGGTCGCAACGAGGCCCAGATGGTCTACCAGTTTACCCTGCCTCCGCTGACATTGCATGCCCTTCTTACCGGTAACGCTCATTATTTAAAGGAGTGGGCGGGCGGGTTGGAAAAGGTCTCCGACAGCAGCACTTTCTTTAACTTTCTCTCGTCGCACGACGGCATCGGGGTGGTCCCGGCCAGAAGCATTTTGAACGACGCCGAGGTAAACTTTTTGCTGGAAACGGTCGAGCAGCGCGGCGGGAAGGTTTCGTATAAAAATAACCCGGACGGCAGCCAGAGTCCCTATGAGTTAAATATTACCTACTTTGACGCGCTCTCGGACCCGGCGGATACCGCGGAACCGGGCGAAACAAAGATAAAACGCTTTCTGGTATCGCAGGCGATTATGCTGTGCCTGCAAGGAGTGCCTGGGATATACTTCCACAGCCTGCTCGGTTCGCACAACTGGCAGGCCGGGTTCGAGCAGACCAGGCGCAACCGCACCCTTAACCGCGAAAAACTCGACTACGAGCGGCTTGAAAATGCGCTCTCCGACCCAACCAGCCACACGGCCCAGGTCTTTAGCAGTTACACCGAGCTTATCCGGCAGCGCATCGCGCGCCCGGCCTTTCACCCGAACGCGGGTCAGGAGATTATCCAGCGCACCGGCGACGCTCTCTTAGTGATTTTGCGGACGGCAGTTAACGGCCAGGAGCAGCTTTTAGCGGTCAATAATGTTTCGAGCAAACCGCAAACTCTGCGCGGCAAGTTCGAGGAATTCGGCCTCAGCCCGCAGCGCGGTCTGACCGATGTCCTTTCCGGGCAGGTTTACAGCCCGGATGAAAACGGCCAGCTAAACCTGACCGTTGGGCCGTACCAGGTTTTGTGGCTGCTGAACCGGTAAGCCAGTTCTCAATTCTCAGTAAGAAATTGCTATTCATGAGCTTATTTTAGCCCTGGATTTGCTTATAAAAACCAAAACCGGGCGAAAACTAAAATTCGCCCGGTTTTGATTCCTGAATTTACTAAAAACTAAACTGATAACTATCCTACAAAATCTCGCCGTTATCGTGCTCGAGGAGGACCGCCCGCAAGAGCGGGATAGGCGGCGCGCCGTAAGCTAGCACCCGGTCGTGGAACTCCTGCAAGTTAAAGCTGGCGCCTTTTTCGGCCTTGTAATCCTCGCGCAGCTTGAGCAGCAGCAGCTTGCCGAGGGTATAGTTAAGGTAGCCGGGGTCGAAAGTGCCGCGCACCGCCTCGCTGCGGGCCGGGGTTTCCTCCATAAAAGCATTTTCCATCAAAAAGCGGGCCGCCTCGTCCACCGTCATGCCCTGGGTATGCATTTTAACACTGGCAATATAGCGGCAGTTACGCAGGAGCGCCTCGAGCAACTGGCCTACTTTATAGCGCAAATCCTCCGAAGCATAGCCCTCCTCCAGCATCATTTGCTCGGTATAGTGGGCGTAACCTTCCACGAAAGAATAAGCCCCGACCATTTTTCGCAGCGGTTGCGGCACAAGCTGAGTATGGAGGAAATGGAGGTAGTGGCCGGGGTAGGCTTCGTGAACACTCACGTCTTGCAGCGTGTAATAGTCGAACTTGGTCAGCCATTCCTCTTTTTGCTGGTCGGGCCACTCCGGCTCAACCGGCGTCAGGTAGTAGAAAGCCTCGGTCGCAACCGTCTCGAAGGGACCGGGCGGGTCCATAAAGGCAAAGGCCCAGCGCATGAAAGGCGGCGTTTCCTGGACCTGGCAGCGCACCTCGCTCGGCACGGTTACGATTTTATGGTCAATCAGGAACTGGCGCACTTCTTCAAGCTTGTTGCGGGTGTCCGGCACCAGGCTTTCGGGCGTGGGGTGGTGCTTGCTGACTTCCAGCATAATCTCGTGGACCGTCGCGCCGGGGCGGATTCTCTCGCAGACCTCGCGCAGTTCGCGCAAATTGTCAGCCAGGTTGCGCTCGCCGACTTCGAGGACTTTTTCGACAGGTAAATCCACCAATTCGCTGGAGGCCAGCATTTTGCGGTACTTTTCCGCGCCGATGGCAAAGTTAAAATGCGCCTGGGGCAGCCTTCCGGTTAAAAGCTGGATAAAATCGCGGATGGCCGCGACCGCTTTCTCGCGAGCGGCCTCGAACCGGGCGGTCAGGTCGGGCGAATTAGCCCGGGCCACGCTGGCGGTCACGTCATGCTCGTAGTAGGAAATCAAACCCTCGTACATACCGATGGAAGTTTCAAGGACCGGCTTCGCCAGGGCTGTTTCAAGGTGCTGTTTGGCCGCCTCAAGGACGGCCGGGATTTGCGCCAGGTGCTGGACCAGTTTGTCCAACCGCTCGGTCAGGGGTGCATAATCGCGTTTGATATAGGCGCTGACATCCAGCAAATTAGCGTAAAACATCGGGTTATTTTCGTGGCCGCGAATGTCTTCAGTGGCAAACAATTCGTCCCGGATAGAGCGCAGCAGCAACTCCCGGTCGAAGTGGCTATCTTTGTCGCCGGGGTCCGGCAGTTGTTCGACCCGGCTTTGCAAATCTTTGAGGGCCGCGACCCGCTTCTCAAAGCTATCCCGGCTGAGGTCAGGCAGGCGGCCATCGTAGTGGTGCAGGCCAAGCCAGCTTGAAGCCATTACGGGATTAGCCTCAAAATAAGCCTGCATATATTCTTCAATTAAATCCGGTAGACTGTTTTTACTCGCTACTTGCGTCATAAATCCCCCTGACTTTAAAGGACCGCAGCCCCTTAAATTTTTACTCGCTACTCCTTTACGTATTTCTGCCCGCCGATTATAGACGCATCGGCGGGGAGCGGCAAACCTTTACTTTGCGGCAAAGCAGTTTGGATTATAAAAGACAACTTTTTTGTACAAAAGGGCCGGCAGGTTTATTTGTCCGTGCGAGTAGCAAAAGAGTGGGAGTGGGGTAAAATGTATAAAATACAGGCGCTTGCGTTGGGGGCGCAGCCTGTTACAAAGTCACCGGCGCACTTAGAACCGGGTGAGGCAATCTTTTTACTGCTTCAGCCGGTAATGCTTCAGCCGGTTTTAACTGGAATGGACCAGGACCAGGGCCGGTTCTCGGCGGGCCATGTCTTTTACCTCATCGATAAGGGCCAGGGCCGCTTTGACGAAGTTCTGGAAAAGGGCGGAAAACTGGTCGGGCGTGATGGCCGGCAAAGCCCAATGGCATAGGGCTACCAACCTGTCCCGCTCTCCTCCCGCGCCCAGTCCAAAGGCGGCACCATCTACCTGGTCAGCCGAAAACTGCCGGTACAGCAGGGCTTGCAGGAATTCGGCGCCCGGTTGGTTGTTTAAAACGGCCAGGGGCGTGAGCAGAGTAAAGTATTTGGCAGTTTTAGAAAGGACTACTTCAACTATTAGCTGCTGGTTGCTTAGATTATCCCTACCCGGCATTGGTAAGATAAGCTGGCTCCAGCCGTTCTCGTCCAGGCTCAAAGGAGTTTCTCTTGAGCGGGTCATTACTGCCAGAGCCTGGTTCAGGTCATCTTTTAAGGTCATATCGGCTAGTCATCTTCCTCTTTTTTACGCCGTTCCTCGATGTCCTTGGCGATAGTTGCGCCAACCGGGCTGGCATAATTCTCGGTAAAGCCGTGACCGCCTGACTGTTTATGGAGTTTGGTTTTGGAATTGCCGGAAGCCAGTTTGGCCCCTACTCCGGTATAAGTGCCCACTCCCATGCTGACCATATCGGTACTGCCGACAAACATTTCAACGGGCAGGACCGAGGAAGGGTAGCTCACGGCATTCCCGGCGTAAACCAATTGAATATAGGTGTCCATATTCTCACGGGCCGCTTTACTGGCAAAATCGCGGGCGGCCCCTTCGATAGCCAGGGCATAGGCGGTCTCATCATCGAAACCCATGCCGCTATCAACCAGGGTGCGGGCGTAATCTTTGGCTTTTTTGATGGCCTCCGGGTTTTTCCGACCGGCCGCCATATACTGTTCGACCAGTATTTTGTAGGCATCGCGGACGGCGTTATCGGTCTTGATAGTGCCCCGGCTGTGGGCTGAAACAGTGATACGTTTTTTCCCGTTAACGGCAGTTAGCATCAAGTCAATTTGAGAACCTGTAACGGTATCGACCACCCCGACTTTACCTTTGAGACAGTCGAAAACGTCCCCGGCAAAACCGGAAAGCCCCTCGCCTCGCTGGGCGCTGTAAGTATATAACACCTCTACCGCGTCCTGGCCCAGGGCTACGCCTTCCTCTTTCATTTTCTCGTCCAGGTTTTGATTGATAGATTCCTGGAGAGCCAGAGCGCTTTCGAGGCCTGACTGCGGCCTGACATTCATGCCGTTAAGGTGCGTTACCTGCGGATACCAATCGCCCAGGCTGACTCCCTGCGGGTAGTAGCGGACTACCGGCAGGGCTCCCTGGAAATCAACCACCTGGCCCATGGCAAAGTAAACCGGTTTATCGTTTACAATTCGTTTCTTGACTTCCTCGATAATCCGGTTTGGTTTGCGTCCGTAAACCCGGTATTGCTTGCCGTCAAAGTCGTCAAAAGTAGCGTTTCGGGCGGGGGGAGTTACATCGCCTTCATCACTGGACGCTTTGGCATTGGTGGGGCCTACCGCGACCTGGTTGCCTATCTGGCCCTGTTCCGCTTCGACCTGTTTCTTCAGTTGCAACACCCCGGCCCGGCGCCCGTTTTTCTTATCGGATTTTTTGCCTCCAGCCAGGTTTCGATGCTTAATAGCAGAGCCGTCAAATACTGGTCGGATTTGCCAAACAGGGCGCCCTTTTTATGGAAGTCTAAAAGGGCGTTATCTACCAGCTTGATTTTTTACGGCTGGCCGCCCGTATATAGGTCAGTTTCTGGAAGTCCGAAACCGACATAACTTCACGCTGGACCAGCGAAGGTTTGGCGGTATTCCGGCTGGCTAAAAGGCGCTGGACGGCCTGGTTGCCCACCGTTTTCTGCAAGTGCAATACATCGGTCGGGTTCAGGGAACCGCTCTGAGTTTTTGCAAAATCAAAACTTGAACCGGGACTTTCGTCAGCCTCGTCAAGGTGCTGACCCAGGCCGGTAAGGTGGGACCGGTAAACTGCCGCTTCGCGGCGGGAGTGTGTTTTCTGAGGCATAGTATAATGACCTTATAAAGTACAAATATTACGAAGACATCAGAAAGTGACTGGTTGCGCCGACAGGCTTATCCCTGGAATACAATGCTAAAAAGTGGTAAGCCTGGTTTTCATTATACTCTATTGTAATTAATATTCCGCTTAATTACACCTTAATTAATAATTTTTTACCCGGTAATTTCCAGAATTTCGTCCCAGCGGGTGGTATAGCGGCGGGACAGCTTCTCACGGCGCATGTTCCAGGTCTGTCTGGTGCCCGCCGGTCCCAGCCGGAGCGTCCCCTGGCCCATTTCTTTGTTAATACCATCCACCGCGGCCATAAGCTGGCGGTTTCGTTCGATAATCTCCGGCCCGCCTTCCCCTTCGCCAAAAAGGTTTAGCTGGCGGCCCGTCTCCGGGACAAGGTCCAGCACCATAACCCCGGCTTTCTGGTACTTCAAGCCGGGCCGGTAGATTTTCGCAAGGCCGCGCCGGGCGTGCGCGACCAGTTCGGGCGTGTAGGCGGTGGGTTGGGGCAGGCGCAGGGTAATCGCGTTGGCGTAGCGTTCGCCGTGTGAAGCAAAATGGCTGGTGTTAATAAAGACTTCCATTCGCGAGGCCACCGAGTGCTGCGCCCTTAGTTTTTCGCCCAGGCGAGAGACATAAACGGTAACTGCCTCGGTCAACTCTTCCAGGCTTTCGATAAGGCGGCCAAAACCACGCGAGGTGACAATAGTTTTCTTGGCCGGGGGAGTCATCTCCTGGGGGAGGCAGGGAATACCCCGCAACTCCCAGGCCGTACGTAACCCCGTTACGGTCAGGTTTTTGAGCAGCCAGCCGTCCGGCATTTCCTTGAGGTCGTAAGCCGTAAGGACGCCGTGCTGCTGCAAAAAGCGGGTCCGGCGCGGCCCGATACCCCAGACATCGCCCACCTGTACGTTAGAGAGCAATTCGTCAAGCTCGGATTGTGAAAAATCGGTGAGGTTGCAGACACCCGCGCCCTTGAAAACGGGATTCTTCTTGGCTTCATGGTTGGCGAGTTTCGCCAGGGTCTTGGTCTGGCTCAGCCCGACCGAAACCGGGATGCCCGTATGCATAGCGACGGTCTGGCGGATTTTTACGGCATGGCGGTCCAGTTCAGCCGGGCTGAACCCCGGCAGCCAGACAAAGGCCTCGTCTATCGAATAAGGTTCCACCTCCGGGGCCAGGGTTTCGAGGGTCGCCATCATGCGGCGGCTCATCGAACCGTAAAGAGTATAGTTGGACGACCAGGCTTCGACGTGATGTTTTTTTATGATGTCGCGTATCTGGAAAACCGGCACGCCCATACCGATGCCGAGAGCTTTGGCTTCGTCAGAGCGGGCCACCACGCAGCCGTCATTGTTCGACAGCACGATAACCGGCTTACCGCGCAAAGACGGGTTGAAAACCCGCTCGCAGGAAGCGTAAAAATTATTTGCATCAACCAGGGCAACCGGTTTTTGAGCCATGCTTCACCTCTTATGTTAAATGCCGGGCAATCCGAGGCGTCAGGGCCGACTTTTTGCTCATTACCCGCACCGTCGACACCACCACGCCCCAGATTTCAAAATCCATTCCGTCAGTAATAGTGATAGGCAGGTAATCTTCATTCTCGGCCTGCAAAATTATCCGGTTGCCAGGCTTTTTAAAATAGCGCTTGACCGTAAAGCCGCCTTCCAGCAAGGCCACCACAATCGAGCCGTCCTGGGGGTCGACGGCCCGGTCTATCACCAGGACATCGCCCGGCAGGATACCGGCATTTATCATGGACATGCCGGTCGTCCTGGCGAAAAAGGTCGCGTGGGGATGCTGGATACATAGTTCATTGAGGTCGAGTTGCATTTCGATATAGTCGTCCGCCGGGCTGGGGAAGCCCGCCGCAATCGGTCCGGCAAAAAGGGGGATCCGCAGGCGCGGCATCCCTTCCTGATAACGCAAACGATACAATTCAGCCGGGGAAATTTCCACTGGAGTCCCTCTTTCTATTTGTCTAGGCGCGGCACTTTATACGTTTCGTTCAGATAGAGTTACAGGCCTCTCGAAAAGAGGCCTTTTTGTCTTACCTGATTAGAACGTATGTACTATTAGAAAGTAACACAGTTTTTGGGAAAAAACAATAATCATTCGCAGGAATTGCCTGGTAGAAAGCAATCTCCCGCCCCTGGCGCTGCCCTGAGGCGGGGATAGGGTTGAATTTGGTTTGTAATTTTGTTTATAAGAGCGCGGGAGTATAAGGATTGGGGATTTTAATTGTGCTAAGAGGCCCAATAGCGTATAATTAAGGGTAGTATTTAACACAGTGGAGCCGTAAAGGTTGCCAATTTATAGAGGTGCAAACTAAAGAATGACAATAGACGCTACGGAGCTTGGGATAGAAGAACAGGATACTGCAAACCATTCCGAAACCGGCCACCCGGCCAGACCCCAAGGAGCAGCAGCGGAGCCAGATGAATTAAACGAAATCGGCGGTCCGGCTATCCTTGCGCTGGAGGATGGCCGAATATTTCGAGGATACGCTTTTGGAGCCGAACGACCCTGTGAAGGTGAGGTCGTTTTTAACACCAGCATGACCGGCTACCAGGAAATTACCACCGACCCTTCGTATCGAGGCGAGATTGTCTGTCTGACTTACCCTATTATCGGCAGCTATGGCACAACCGACCTGGACGACGAGTCGCGGGAACCCTGGATAAGCGGGCTGATTGTCCGCGAATACGCCCCGCACTGGAGCAACTGGCGCGGCCAGGAAAGCCTGCACCGCTATTTGCAAAAACACGCTATCCCCGGCATTTACGGCCTGGATACGCGCGCCCTCACCCGGCACCTGCGCAACAAAGGCCTGATGCGCGGTATTATCGTGCGGATGGCCCCCGGCATGACCGAGCAAGACCTCGTCAACCGGGCCAAGCGCAGCCTGATGCCCGGTGAGAAAAACGTGGTGGGCGATGTGTCGGCCCCGGCCATCTATCGCTACCCGGCCCGTTCACTGGAAGGCGCTAATTTACGGCTGGCAGTCATGGACTGCGGCCTCAAAGAGAATATCTTGCGTTCTTTGGCCCGGCGCGGCGTGGACGCAACGGTAGTGCCTTACGACGCCAGCCTGGGCGACATTATGGCCTTACAACCGGACGCGGTCTTTAGTTCGCCCGGACCCGGCGACCCCGAACGCAACCACCACACTATCGAGACCTTGCAGGGCATTATCCAGCAGCGCGTGCCGTTCTTTGGCATCTGCCTGGGCCACCAACTGCTCGGCCTGGCCATTGGCGCGGAAACTTCCCGGCTGAAATTCGGCCACCGGGGCGGCAATCACCCTGTCAAAGACCTTTTGACCGGGGAAGTTCATGTTACCTCGCAAAACCACGGCTTCCAGGTTATGGCCGACTCGGTGCCGACCGACCAGGGCTGGGTGGTCAGCCAGGTCAACTTGAACGATGGCTCGGTCGAGGGTCTGGCCCACAGCAGCCTGCCGGCTTTCTCGGTGCAGTACCATCCCGAAGGTTCGCCCGGCCCGCAGGATAACCAGTACCTGTTCGACCGCTTCCTGACGATGGTAAATGCCACCAAAAAGGACAGCGGTAAGTAAGGCATGGACCGTTATAATAATCCCAACAATTACCCGCCCAACGACCGCAACCAGCCCGACCCCGACGACGGTCAGCCAGGTTACGGGCCGGACGATTACGGTCAGGAGGGTTATAATCAGGAAGACTACGGGCCGGAACCGCCAGAGGATTATTATGACAACCTGCCGCCGTCGCAGCCACGCCGGGGCGGCAGCCAGCCTTACAACCAGCAGTTCGACCAGGAAACCGATGTTTCGCCCTACGTGCCGCCGCCATCCCGGCGTCCCGGCAACCCCGCTAATCCCGGTAATAACCGTCCGGGCGGCAGCCCGGTCCCGCCGCCGCGCCGGCAGGGTCCGCCCCAGGGCAACAGCCAGTATTTGCCAAACCAGCCCGCGAACGCTTACTACCGGGGCTATAATCCGCCGCCTCCGGACGACGAGTATGAAAACGAGTTGGAGGAAGTCTACGACGGGCCGCCGTCCCCCCCGCCGAGTTGGTGGTCCAGGCAGAGCAACCCGACCCGGATTGCGCTGGTTTTGATGCCTGCCGTGATAATCTTGCTGGTGGCTTTCCTGGCCTTTTTAGCCCTTTCCGCCAACAGTTCGAATAACTTACGGCCTACCGCTACGGTGGTGGCGGTTAACCAGACCCCGCTGCCGACCAATACCCTCCCGGCGGTGACGATTGTGGTGACGCCTTCGCCGCCCGCCCCGCTGCCGACCTCTTTACCGACTATCACGCCGAACCCCGACTTGCCGACCGTTACGCCGGTGCCTTTACCGAGCGCGACGGCAACGGCGACACCTCTGCCCGAGCCGACCGCGACCCCTACTATAAACGTTCCGGCCACGAACGCCGCCGCGACCGCGGTTGCCGGGACTGCCCAGGTTAATAATGCCTTTTTAACCGCTCTCGCCACTCAGACCGCCAGTGCTAACGCGACCGCGACCGCCAAAGCGGTGCCAACCGCGACGAACACACCCGTACCCACGCCATTACCAACCGTTACGCTGACCAAAGCGCCAAACACGGCCCCGGCCATAACGCCGCCGGTCTCGGCAGGGCCAACCGTATTACCGGCCTGCCCAAAGCCGACCCCGACTCCTACACCGGTCAACGGGTCGCCTACGCCTACCGCGACGGCTACCCCCACGCCGAACCCTTCAGCGTCGCCCACGCCGACACCGAGTCCGACGCCGGTCTGCCAGCCGACTTTAAGTTAGAAACCTTTTCCATAGAATGAATTTAACTCGTTTCAACAGGCATTTACCCGGCCCTGGCTTGCCTGCTCTGGCCGGGCTGGCGATAGTTTTGTTCGCGGCCCTGGCCCTTTTTCTCAGTTACCAGGCCCGGCCCACCTACACCGTCAACATGGGCCAGGATTTCGACCGGCTTTACCTGCTGGACGGTTTTTACGCCATCGAAACCAATCCCGAGCACCTAGCCTATCGCTGGACCAGCGGTTTTTCCAGGCTGGAAATCAAAGGCACCGGCAGACAACCGCTCAAACTAAAAATCGAGATGGAGCAGAGCGGCCTTGACCCCAATCCGGGCAAGAATGTAAAAGTCGAGTTGCGGGGCGCTCTGCTGGCCCTGTTCCAGGTCTCTCCCCGGCTTAACACTTACGATATTAACATTCCGCCGGAACTCATCAGCCGCTTTTCGGGCGACCTGACCTTTATCATCAGCACCGATACTTTCCAGCCAAAAGGCGAACGGCGCGAGCTGGGGGTGGTCATAACAAATGTTACGGTAGAGCCGGTTGGGTCCGCCGGTATTATTCTGCCGCCGTTGCAGCAGTATCTCTACCTGGCCGGGATGGGTCTGGCGGTCTTCTTACTGGGTTTGATATTGCGGTTGGACCGGCGGTGGCGGCTGGGTGTGAGCCTGGGCTTTGTGGCGCTGGCGGGAGTCTGCTACGCGGCGCTGCGGCAGGGTTTCGCGCTTTATACCGGCTCGCTCCTGATAGCCCTGCTCCTGGCCGGGGTAGCGACGCTGGTAGCCCAACCGGTGGTTAGCCGGTGGTTCGGGCGGGCGGGCCTGACCGAATTTAAAGCCGGGAGCGGCGAGGGACGCTGGCTGTTCATTTTGTTCGGGGTCGGGCTGGCGATAGCCTGGGCCGGGCTGCTCTATCCCTATAGCGAGCCGAACGATTTCGGCTTTCACCTCAACCGTTTCAGGATGGTCCAGCAGGGCGACTTATACTTCGACTATATCATTTCAGGGGTCGGCCACAGCTTTTACCCACCGGCAATGTACGTCCTCTTGCTGCCGTTTAGCGTCTTCTTTTCGGACGCGTTTTTTCTTATCAAACTGGCCCCGGCCCTCTTTAACTTCCTGGCGATTTTCCCGGTCTATTTTCTGGTCAAACGCTATTTCGGCTCGTTAAAATACGCCGCCCTGCTGGCCGCCGCCTTTTTCACGGTTATCCCGGTAAACCTGCTGGTGGTGTGGTGGGCGCACGATACGAATGTCTTTGGCCTGGTTATTATGCTGGCGGCCCTGGTCTATCTCTTAGAGCTTTACGAGCAATTGGCTTGGTGGCCGGTCTGGCTGGGCCTGGTAATCCTGCTTTTCCTGGCGCTGATGTCGCACCCGGCCATACTGGTCTTTAGCGGGGTTTACTTCCCATTTTTAATCCTGGTTTTCCTGGTCTTGCAGCGAGTTCGCCGCACGGGCAGCCTGAAGCCAATCGCGGCCCTGGGCACCGCCTTTGTAGCGGCCGGGCTGCTGGCTTTCTTTCTCTATTATCTGCACTACCTGCCGACCCTGGGCCGGTCTACGACTGACGCCGGGAGCAACGAACTGGCCAGCAGCCTGAGCGCGCTCAATAACCTGGG
Source organism: Chloroflexota bacterium (assembly GCA_902812345.1). Lineage (GTDB taxonomy): Bacteria > Chloroflexota > Chloroflexia > Chloroheliales > Chloroheliaceae > 54-19. The sequence goes on from CADDZM010000061.1 coordinate 15,980, forward strand.
CGGCATGCTCAATCTAATCCGGCTGACCTTTGATATCGGTTTCCTGGGAGATTATGCCCTGCTGCCGCTGCTTATGGTGCCGTCTGGCCTGGTTGTCCTTTTCAGGAGGAAAGAGGTTGAGCCGCAACCGGATAAACCAGCTTTTTCCGGCGGGACCGCGAGAATGCGCTGGGCGCTGCTAAGCTGGCTGGTTATTGGCCTGGGCGGCCTCCTGATAACCTTTGTAACCAATTTGTCGTTACGGCCAATGCTTTTTGTGTGGCCGGTGGTAGCCATCCTGGACGGACTGGCGCTGGCCACTTTTATCGAAAGCCAAGGGGCATTTTTAAAAGCCGGGTCGGGATTAGGCAAATGGCGGGTGGTCCTGGTGGGGATACTGCTGCTGGGTCTGGGCGGGGTTAGTTTTTACTTCTGGTTTACCGCCAACTACCTCGGCCCTCAACCGCCCCACGTTTTCTAAGCTATAAAAGCTTAAAAAGAAGCTATAAAATAAAAAGGTGCCGAGAGACAGAATTGAACTGTCGACACTGCGATTTTCAGTCGCATGCTCTACCAACTGAGCTATCTCGGCATGTGGTTATGGCGCTTTTACTGCTATGTTAAGAGCGAAACCGGGTAACTATTTCCTGTTCCGCGTGGGGAGTAATATATCATAAGTTCCGGCCAATAGCAAGTTCCCACAGGGCCAATTTCTACAAAAAATCGAAAGGGAATAAAAATAGGAGCCGGTTGTTATCCGACTCCCGGCTGCTTTTCAAGCCCTAGTTAGCGTGGAAATGCCCGTTCTTGCTCGGTTTGGGCGGCCTACCGGACTGGATGACCTGGGCCGCGTCGCTGTAGAACTTTTCGAGCTGGCTGCGGGTGACTTCGCAACGCAGGGTCGGGCGCATATTCGCGGCGGTCGTTTCGGCTTCCTCTTCTTCGGTAGCGTTTTCCTGGGCCTCGCTTTCCGCGTCAATATCGTAAAGCAAGAGCAGGAAAAGGTCGCTGGCTTCGTTGAAACCGAGGGCCAACCGCCCGGTCTGCACCTCAATCTCGTAGGGTTCAGGAAAAGAACCCGTAGCTACGGGGTCGGGGATACCCTGACCGCCTTCGACCTGGGTGAGCAATTCACTTACCGCATCGGCGAGAGCGCCCATCTGTTCCTTTTCCATCCAAAAGCAAGCCGTCCGCCGACCCTGACTTACCAGCAACCTGAACCGCCGGCTGCCTGGAACGCCGATAGCTTCCGGCTTTAGTTCGTCTATCGGACCAAAATCGTGCAATGGTTCGGCCATAAAGTCGTAAATCTCCTATTATTCTAGCAGCCAGGCTCACTTTGCCAGGCAACCATCGCCCCGGAAACTAAAGTAAAGTGGAACCTAGCGACACTTTCCAATACTACAAAGCAGTATAGCACGCTCAACCGGGTTAGTCTAACAAAAAAGTAGCCAGTGGGCAGTGGGTAAGCTGCCGCGCTGGCATAAACCCAAAAGCAGGCTTAAGGGCTGGCAGAGTTACAAAGCACCAGGGTAGGGTAAAAGAGGGCGCCCAGCCCCTTGCATTGGGTAAAGGCTTCTGGTAGTGTTGGAACTAAAGTTTTACCCTTTTTAGCCCTTTGATTAACAGGAGAAACAGATGAGCCAGGAAGAAACAGCCCCGGTTAAGGTTTTGCACGAAAACGAGCTAGCCCCCGATTTTGAACTGCCTTTGAACGAAGGAGGCACCTTTAAACTGAGCGAAGCCAGGGGTACGCCCGTGGTGCTTTATTTCTATCCCAAAGACGACACGCCCGGCTGCACCACGGAAGCCTGTAACTTCCGCGATAACATGGACGTGATAAGCGAGGCCGGGACGCTGCTCTACGGCATTAGCCCGGACACCGTAGCGGCCCATAACAAGTTCGTGAATAAATACGACCTGAATTTCCCTTTGCTGGCCGACGAAGGCGCGAAAGTAGCCCAGGAATACGGAGTCTGGAAGGAAAAAAACATGTACGGCCGCAAGTACATGGGTATCGAGCGGACCACCTTCCTGATTAACCCGGACGGCACCATCGGCCATATCTGGCGCAAGGTGAAGCCCGCCGGACACGCCGAGGAAGTCCTCAAAGTGCTGGGGCAATTCAACTGGTAGCTTTTAAGGGTTAACTGCGCCCCGCCACCCGGAGCGCGTCGCGGCCGTTCTCAACGTCCAGGGCTAACTGGGCCCGGATAGCGTCTATCCCGGCAAACTTGCGTTCCTCGCGCAACCGCCGGATAAACTCGACCCGGATAGGCTGGCCGTAGAGGTCGCCGGACCAATCGAGGACGAAAGTCTCGACGCTGCGGACGCCGTTATCGAACGTGGGGCGGGTGCCGATATTGGTCACGGAAGGCCGGGGATTTTCGCTTTCCCGGCCTTGCTCGTCCAGGAAGGTGGTCATGGTGGCGTAGACGCCGTTACCGGGGACCGCGAACCGGTCTGGCACGGCCAGGTTAGCGGTGGGAAACCCGAGCAGGCGGCCGCGTTTGTCGCCGTGCAGCACCTCACCTTTCAGGCTGTGGGCGCGACCGAGCAGGCGGGCCGCGCGGTCTACCTCGCCTTCCAGAATCAGGTTGCGAATCCGGCTGCTTTTTACCACTTCGCCGTCCACTTCAAGCGGGGCCAGCGATTTAACCTGAAAACCAAGTTCAGGGCCAATCTCACGCAAGAAAGCCACGTTGCCCCTGGCTTTGTGGCCGAAAGAAAAGTCCTCGCCCACGTGGATTTCGCGGATGTCAGCCATCCGGGTCAGGCGGGTAATAAAGTCTTCGGCGGAAGTGTGGGAGAATTCCAGGGTAAACGGCTGGATAATGAGAAGGTCGGCCCCGATTTCCTCGATATAAGCCGCTTTGTCGGCCCGGTCGGTGAGGTAGAGCAGGGGTCTGCCGGGGAAAATAACGCTGTCGGGGTGGGGGTCGAAGCTCATGACCGCCGCCTGAAAACCTCGTTCGCGGGCAGCCATTACGGCCCCGCTGATAAGGGCGCGGTGGCCCAGGTGGACGCCATCAAAAACGCCGATAGTGAGGACGAGCGGCGGCAGGTCGCGCCCGGCCAGGCTTTCCAGGTTATCTAAAAATTCCACGGTTACTTTCTTTTCCCAAAAAATATTTGCCTAAATAGTAGAAGTAAAAACTTTAGCCGGGTGCCATTCGGAGCCTTCCGGTTCGAGCAGGGCTAAAAGCTGGCCCTGGGCAGTGTAAACCCGGCGCATGGGCAGTCCGGCGGCGGTCGGGTCAAGCCCTTCGTTCAACGCGCCGGGAACGAGATTGCGGCCCTGCCGGATTTTCTCGGCGGCCGCTTCATCCACGACCCAGGCGGGCCAATCTTCCAGGACGGCATCGAGCGGCTGTAAAATCGCGGCTTCGAGTTGGCCGGCCTGCTGGGCCGCTTCGACCTCTGGCAGGGCATAGGCGTCTTTCAGGTGAAACGGGCCGCTCTGGACTCGCACAAGGCCGGCCATGAAAGCGCCGCAGCCGAGAGCCTGGCCGATGTCGTAGGCCAGCGAACGGATGTAGGTGCCTTTGCTGCACTCGACCCACAGCTTCAGCCAGGGCAAGCGCCATCCGGTGATTTCCAGGCGGTAAATCTCGACCGGACGCGGCGGCAAGTCAAGTTCGGTCCCCGTCCCGGCCCGGGCGGCTTTGTAAGCGGGCTGCCCGCCGATTTTGACGGCCGAGTAGACGGGCGGCAATTGCTCGATTTTGCCCCGGAAGTGGCTTAGCGCTTTTTCCAGGTCAGCCGGGGAGAAATCCGGCACGTCGCTTCTGGCCGTAACCCGGCCTTCCCGGTCGTAGGTATCGGTTGAAATTCCCAGGCCGAGCAAAGCGGCGTAAACCTTGCGGGCGTCGCTTAAATACTCAACCACGCGGGTCGCCTGGCCGACGCAGATTGGCAGAACCCCCTCGGCGGCGGGGTCGAGCGTCCCGGCGTGACCGACCCGTTTTTCGCGCAAAATCCGGCGGACGCGGGCCACCATATCGTGCGAACTGATTCCGGCAGGCTTATAAAGATTTAAAATTCCATTAATGGCCGACATAATGTCCGATGCCGCTATCTCTTTCGTTCCAAACGACAGTCTGTGCTATAATTCTAGCACATTTCGGCTTGCGATGTTCTTGCAAACCAGGCCTCGCAGGCATAGACCGTACGAAGCGTTTAAATAAACAACGTGGCACGGGAATGTTAAGGCCGCAGCCAGCAGTTCCAACAAGAATAAACCAAAGTTTTGCTTTCTTACGTTCAACGTTCCACGTTTAACGTCTAATGATTATTAGAGCGGGCGGTAGGGTGCAATTTCAACTAGCTTATCTACAAGTTCATAGCCATTTCTCGCCGTTTGGCGGCGTTTCCACCATTGAAAGCCTGGCCGAAACCCTGGAGAAGTTAAACCCGGACGCGGAGCAGCCCCTCGCGGCGGCCCTGACCGACACCTTTTCCCTGGCCGGGTTCCCGCTGTGGCACCGGCTTCTTTCCGGCAGCGCGGTCACGCCGCTGGCTGGGGCCGAAGTTGGCGTAACCTTCGGGGAACGCGGCCTGCCCTTCTCCCTTTTGCTGCTGGTCGAAAGCCAGGAGGGGTACGCCAACCTGTGCAAACTGCTCACTGCCGGGCTGACCGGGGCCGGGGCGGCCCCCCTGACCGCCCGGGTGGACCTGGACTTGCTGGCAACTCACAACAAAGGGTTAGTCGCGATTGCGCCTTATACCGGCGGCCCTGTCACCGCCGCGCTGCTTTCCAATAAGAGTACCGAAGCTAAAACCCGGGCCGCTGCCCTGAAAGACCTGTTCGGGCCGGGCAGTTTTTACGTGGGAGCGCCGCCCCTGGTCGCCCAGACCCCGCCCCAGACAATAGACCGGGTCAATCCGCAGCGCGGCTTCGACCCGGTGAAAATCAACGCGGCCCTGGTCAAGCTTTGCCGCGATCTGAAAATCAGCCTTGCCGGTACGGGTGAGGCCCGTTTCGCCCGGCCTGACGAAGCCTCCCATTTCAACACGGCCCACAACCGCCTGCAAAAAGCCCTGACCGGGCAGTATTCGCCCCAGCAGTTGCAACAGAACCAGGCCAGCGCCGACTGGCTGTACTCACCCCGCCCCGGCTGGCCGGTTTCGGACCTTTATTTGCGCCCTGTTTCCGAACTGCTGGCCCACTACAACGAAGCCGATTGGCCGGGCGCGCTTAGCGGCAACCAGCTTGTCGCGGCCCGTTGCGCGGCCTGGCAGCCCGCCGAAAGTCAGGCGATTGCCCGCCTGCGGGAGCGCGCCGAGGAAAACCTGGGCAAGCTGGCCGGGCTGGACGAGGCTAAAACAGCTAAACTGCGCCAGTGCATCGAAAACGAACTGGCCGAAATTGAGCGCCTGGACCTCGCTGACGCGCTCCTAGCCGCCGGCCAACTCGAAAACCCGACCCAGATTATCCTAGCCCGTCGCCTGAATAGCAGCGTGGTCGCGGCCATGCTCGGCCTGACCGGGAGCGGCCTGCCGCCGGAAGACCCGGAAAATCGCTCGCCGTTCGAGGCCTATACCAGCGGGCGGCCTTTGCGCCTTGAAGTAGGGCCGCGCGGCCGGGAAACGCTTTTAGAACGCCTCAACAGCCCGGAGTTACGCGCCGCGCCGCTGGTCGTCACGACCGAACCGGGCGAAGTGCCGATTTTGCATTCCCGGCTGATTGTCTACAGCCCTGAAAAACCGCTGGCCGACCTCGCCGTGCTGCAACCGGCCCGCACGCCCCGGGTGATGGCCGAAGGTATCCAGAGCGGCCCGCTCGGCCCGATTGGCACCAGCCGTTTTGAAATAGGTGAGTCGCCCGGCCTGGGCCACCTCCAATGCGCCCTGACCATCCTGAACCGGTGGCAGGAAAACAGCGGCAAGCCCCTGACCGGTGTGCGTGATTTAACGGTCCCGCCCTTTTCAAAAGAAAACCTGGACTCGCTGGAAAAACAGCGCGTCCTCAAGCAGTTGGAGTGGTTCCGGCTGGAAAATCCTGCCGCCTATTTCGCTGCTGCCCTGAGCCTGGCGGCCGATGATAAAGTCCGCCTGAACAGCCTGTCCCAGACTATCCGGCTGGCCGGACTTTCGCTGCTGCCGCCCGACCTTCAGACCGGCCAGGTAGAGGCGTCCCTGGTAGGCGAAGATAAACTGGCTGTCCGGGTGGGCCTGGGCCGCGTCCTTGACCCGGCGACCGCCCGGCAAATCGTGGAAACCCGGCCCGCAGGCGGGTTCGCCAGCCTGGACGACCTGGCTAAAAAGACCCCGCTAACCGCCGAGCAGGTTCGGAAACTGGCCTGGACCGGCGCCCTGGACGCTTTTGGACGGCGCGAACAGCTTGCCGAAGCCGCCCCACGCCTTGAAAAGGGCGGGCAGAACTGGCGGGAGTGGCAGCAGTACCAGGCCAGCCAGGCCGCCAATGAAGAACGGCCCGTTGAGGAAAAAAGCCAGCCCGCCGATCTCTTTGGCGGTCAGATGAGCCTGTTTGACATGGTTTTCGAGGTCGAACCGGCCGCCGCAGTCCCGGCGATGCAGGAACCGGAGCCGGTAAAACTGGTCGAAGTGCCGCCGCTTTCAGCCCTGGAACGCCTGCGCCGCTCTTACGCGGCCCTCGGTTTCTACACCAGCGAACACCCTCTCTGGAAGCAGCCGGCTTTCCTCAACGCCGACACCAACCGCGACCTGCCGCTTACGATTGCCGAGGCTCTAAGCCAGACCGGCAGCGACCAGCCCGTTTTAATTACCGGAATGATTGCGGCGTTGCGGCGAATTCCGGTTAAAATTGGTTCGAACGGCGCCGATGGTGAGGAACTTCTGGTGCTGAATATCGAGGATTTTAGCGGGCAGGCCCAATTGCTGGTATCGAATAAAGTGCCGGTCGGCGGCCTGGAACTGCAGGAAGGCGTGGCCCTGGCCGCCCGCGCCCAGCGACTGCCCGACCAGAAGCGAGTGCTGGCGGCGGTGGCCCTGGCCCCGTTCCCGCCGCAACCGGGCGACCCGGTGGCCTTCCCACCGGACGAAATCCTGGAACTGGAAACGGGCAACCCGCCCGGAACTTCCTCGTCCCAGGAT
>CADDZM010000062.1 GCA_902812345.1 Chloroflexota bacterium
TTCCCACCCCTTTTGATGCGCAGGGCGAGATTGCGCCCGATAAATTAGCCGCTAACCTGCGCCAGCTTGCCGCCACCGATTTGAGCGGCTTTATCATCCTGGGCAGCAACGGCGAATATCCCTACCTCGACGAATCCGAGAAACGCGCCCTTTTTGAGGCCGCCCGGGCGGCTATCCCCAAAGACCGCCTCTTTGTGGCCGGGACCGGGGCCGAAGCGACCCGCCAGGCTTTGCGCCTGACCCTGGCCGCCGCCGAAGCCGGGGCCGACGCCGCTATTGTGATAACTCCCGCCTACTACAAGCCGGCCATGGGCCACGAAGCCCAGGTCCGCCACTTTACCACGCTGGCCGATGCCTCCCCAATCCCCATCCTTTTGTATAACATGCCCTCTTACGCCGGGATTGATTTAAGTGTCGAAACCGTCCTCAAACTGGCCGAACATCCCAATATCATCGCCCTCAAAGAGAGCGGCGGCAACATTGTAAAAATCGCCGAAATCGCCCGCGAGATAACGGCCCGTTCGCTTGATTTCGCGGTCCTGGCCGGGTCGGCTTCCTTTCTCCAGGCTGCCGTCGCGGTCGGGGCCAGTGGCGGAGTGGTGGCGACTGCCAATGTCGCGCCCCAGCAATGCCTCGAAGTCTATCGCCTGACCTCCGGCGAGGAAGGCGGCCAGCGCCCCGGCGCCGCCCGCGATTTGCAGCACCGTATTTTGCCCCTGAACGCTGCCGTTACCACCCGGTTCGGGGTTGCCGGACTGAAATATGCTATGGAAAAAGTACAACTTTATGGCGGGGCGGTGCGGCCTCCCCTGTTACCTTTAACTGCCCAGGGTAGGGCAGAAATTGACCGTATACTCTCGGAATTGGAATAAGTCCGTCCAGCATCTACCTGACACTTATCACAGTACCGGGCTTTAACGCGAAAAGCCCGGTATTATTCACCAAAAATGGTTTAATATACAACGCTTTCCTCTTCACAATATGTCCTGGCTTCGTTATACTACGACAAAAGGTTGTCATGTTTTGAGGTAATACCATGCAATACTCTTCCTCGCCGCCGCATCGGGGTAGCTGGCTGAAGTCTCCCCGGCTATTTGTCTACTTTGCTTTTGGCTTGCTTCTAAGTATCGGTATCTTCGCCGGAACTCCTTCCCCTGCCCTGTCTGGTCCCCTTAACGTCAATCCTAATGTAAAAATGTCCGCCCAGTCTCTCTTTGAGGGAAACTTCAAGTTTGGCGATTGGCTGCCGGTTGAAGTATCGCTGGAAAATTTTGGCGGAGCCGTTGATGTCCAGATACAGGCTACCGTCCAGACCAGAATCAATGCCGCCACTTACAGCACTACCTTCGAGCGCGATGTAAACCTGGGGGAGCGGGCTAACAAGCGCCTGCTGCTTTACATTATTCCTTATGTCGAAACTTTCAACTCGTCCGGGCAGGTTTCCTACGAAACGCCGGTTATTTTAAAAGCCGGCGGCCTGAAACTGGCTGAAAGCCGGGTGAAACTGCAACCGCATAACCCGACCGATTACCTTGTTGGCGTTTTTACCGCCGACCCCAATTCGCTAAATTACCTCAACAATCTTAAAGTAGGCGGGCAGCGCACCCGGGTGGCTACCTTAAATCTTGGCCTGAACGATATTCCCGACCGGGGCAGCGGCCTGCGCTCTTTCAATTCGCTCATTATTAGTGACCAGAACACCGATGCGCTCTCGACCGAACAGCGCAACGCTTTGCGTGAATTTGTGGAGACGGGCGGCCAGCTTATCCTGGCGGGGGGCAGCGGCTGGAGCAAGGTCGAGTCCGGTTTTAGTGCATCTTTCTTGCCACTCGATGTTACCGGCTATGCCAATATAGTCAGCCTGGACGGTCTGGTGCCGCCCAATGGTGAAGAAATCAAGTCGCCCGGCCCCCTCAGCCGCCCGGCTGTCCTGGCCCAGGGCCAGGTTATGAAAGATGCCCGGTTGCTCAGCCAGATAAGCAACGGCAGTAACCTGGTGCCGGTAGCCGCCGAGCGGGAAATCGGGGAAGGCCGGGTCGTCGCAATGAGTATAGACCTGGCCGTGCCGCCTTTGCAGGATTGGAGCGGGGCCAGCCAGTTCTGGGTCGAGCTTTTCAGCTTCAACATTACTCCCCAGCACTCCCTTTATTCGGAAGCCAACCCACAGGTTAAAAATGGCGCCGATTACCTGTCGCTGGTGACAAATATACCGGAGCTAAGACTCCCCGATATTTTCACCTTTTTCCTGATTGTAGCCGCTTACCTGTTGCTGATTGGTCCGCTGAACTTTATTGTGTTGAAGAAATTTCGGCGGCTGACCTTATCCTGGCTAACCCTGCCCGCCCTGACCCTCATTTTTACCGTGGCCGTCCTCAACTATACCAACTCGCAGCCGTCGGGTCAGGTGCTTATAAACCAGCTAACCGCGGTGCAGGTCGGGCCTGACCAGGACCTGGCCCAGGTGCGTTCTTATGCTGCGGTCTTCTCGCCGGAAGACCGCAGCTATAATATTTCGCCGGCCCTGGCAAACCAGAATAGCGCCAGCCGGATTTTGATTAGCCCGCTCAACCGCAATTCCAACGGTTTGGGCGATGGTTCCCCCTCCCGTTTGGTGGTGCAGGGCGACCACCCGGACCTTGAAAATTTCCAGATAGGCCAGTGGAATGCCCAGGGCTTTGCCTTTGAAACGAGCGTCCAGGCCCAGCCCTACCAGGTCACGGCTGATTTACATTACGAAGACGGCAAGATTGTCGGGACCATCCACAACAACACCGCCTTTAACCTGACCAACACTATGCTGAATTTGGGGGACGCCCCGGTTAGATTCAAGGATGCCATTGAAGCGGGTGAAGTGGTGCCGGTGGACTACTCGCTGCCCGGCCCTACCCAGGCTTCCCAGGCTTATTGCTCGACCAGCTTTAGCAGCAGCGCCTCCTTCAATAGTTCAAATCCTTCCGAGAGGATTGCCAACATGCTCATAGGAGACCGCAAGGACGATAAGCTAAACCTGAACCGGGCTAACTTCCTGCGCAAAATTTACGATAGCGGCCGCTACAGCCCCATAAATACCCAACGCGGCCTGGACCTGATTGCCTGGATAGACCAGAACCCCATACCGATTTCGATTGACGGGGTAACCACTCAGTCTAAAGCCAACCAGGTCTTACTGGCCCGCCTGCCGGTAAGTTACGAAACCACCAAAGGCGACGGGCGATTGTTACTGCCGCCAATGGCCTTCTTCCCCGAATCCCTTACCGCCAGCAACGGCCAGGCGGCCCTGACCAGCCGGACTGATTTGACCGACCAGTTCTGTTTGAGCAAGAACAGCGTGACCGCGCAGTACCGCTTGCCGGTGGAAAGCGGTCCCTTCAAGGTTAAAAGCCTGACCCTTTACATCAACGCCTTTGGTTCGACCGGTAACCAGCGTGGCCCGGCTGCCCCGGATTCGTACGAGTTGTACGATTTCCAGCTTAAAGCGTGGACCACCCTGCCCAATATCACCAATAGCGCGCAACCTGTCAGTTCAGGAAGTAACTTTACCAATCCACCGAACCCGCAAAAGAACCTTATTGAGAACCCGGCCCGCTTTGCCGACCCGGTGACGGGCCGGATTTTGCTGCGAGTAAGTTCAAATTCCAATTCTTTAACCTTTGTGCAGGCAGGCTTACAGGTAGAGGGGAGCCGGAATTAATATCAAAAACCCGGTTCCTCGTAAGGACGCGCGGCCCCGACGCCGCCATGCAAGCCCCTTTGATCATTACCACGAAATCAGCCAGACAGGCTTGCCAGGTCGGTTCGCCAAAAGCGTCGCCCAGGATAGCGACAACCATCGGGTTGTCCCGGAAGCGCGTCAGGGCCCGCCCGAAAGCAGCATCCCCGGTGAAATTGCCGCCAAAGGTCGCCAGGCCGACTGACCGCATAATGTCGGGCATCCTGGCCCCACCGCCCTCGCCCAGGTAGACGTAGGGATAGCCGTTCTGGCTGCAAAAGTGGGCGATAGTATGTTCCTTGCGCCCGGCAACCCGGCTGGAAGTACCCGCTTTAACCGTGAAGTCCGAAGCGACCAGACCAATTCTGCGCCCGGCCAGTTTCGCGAACCCGGCCACTTTACTATCGGCGGGCGTATCCACGGCGTCGCCCGGCAAATCGGAATGAGCCAGCAAGCCGGTTTCCGAAAAGCTGCCGGGGTCAACTAAAAGGTCTATCCTTTCCCGGGCGGATAGCTTGCCGCCGGCCTTAAACCGGGCCATTCTGGCAGGACCACCGCCGGACCAGGCTTTACTTTTGCGCCGGTCCAGGTCGGCCAGGGTTTCATCATAGTCCATCAGGGTTTCAGGAGCCGAACTTGTAACCGAGACCCCGCACGTTAAGAATATATTCGGGGTTGTTGGGGTCGCGTTCGATTTTGTGGCGCAGGTGCTTGATGTGGACCCGAATCATCGAGCGGGAGTCGTACTCGCTCAGGTCGTAATTATGGACCTGCTTGACCAGGTATTTACAACTCAGGACGCGCCCGGCGTTATTCATGAGGGTAACTAACAGGTTAAACTCGGTCGGGGTAAGGCTGAGCAAATCGCCGGAGCGGCGCACTTCATGCTTTTTGACATCAACCGCCACGTCGCTGACCGCCACGATTTCATCATCCGCCGCCGGGCTTTTGGAACCGTTGCCGGTTGAGGCAGCCCTGAGGCGGTCCTGCCCGGTGGCCCCGCTGCCGTCGCCGCCTTCAATAATTGTCCGGGCAAACTCGCGGGCCTGATTCGCCAGGCGGTGTTGTTGCAGGCTTTCCTGGCGTTTTTCCAGACCTCGCCGGATACTTTGTTTCAAATCAACCACGCTGGTCGGCTTTAAAAGGTAATCCGAAGCGCCGTATTTAATGGCCTCCATAGCCGATTCAAGCGAACCATGCCCGGTCAGCATAATAACCACCGTATCGGGCCAGTGCGCTTTCGCCTCTCGCATTATTTGCAGGCCGTCCATATCTTTCAACTTCAGGTCTACCAGCAGCAGGTCAAATTCCGCTTTCTCAAGAGTGGTGATAGCATCTTTGCCGTTATTTTTGGTGGTTATGTTATAACCTTCGTCTTCCAGAGCTTCACTAAGGTAGAGCAGGATATTTTGCTCATCATCAACTATGAGAATTTCTGGTTTCTCCACCTCGGTCTCCTTTTATCAGGTTTTCGGCCAGTAACATTCCATAAGGCAACGACGATACAGGAAGATTAAAAACTCCTGCATAATTTTGAATATCAGCCTATTTTAGCACAAAGGTTACCAATCGGCTAAGCAGCTAAGGGTTTTTTTAAATGCAAGGATAGTTAAGATTAAATTTAAGGGTAAGCCAGGGCACAGCTTTTTTCTTCCAACAGGTTGCGCACAACCTTGAAAAAATAAGCTGCCCGGTTGGGACCGTTTCCAACCGTTTTGGGGGTGGCTATGGCCGCCCACTGGGTCCGTTTCTTGGCCTCGTAGAGTAGCTCGACAAAGGCGCGTTCGTCCATACCGCTCTGGCGGAATAAATTCTGGGCCTGGCTCTGGTTGGAAAGGGCGTGGGGCAGGTCGTTAAGAATTTTGCTAAAATCCTCGATGACCTTTGTTATGTAAAGTGACCTGGTCTTGTTTTGAAAAGTTGACCCTCCCTTATCGATGCGGTAGGGAATTGGATTCGAATCTTTTTTTATTTCAAGTTTTTTAAATTCATGTTCTTCCTCCCGCATATTTGCGGTACCCGGTCCTGCATATTTGCGGGAGTAGGTACCGCATATTTGCGGTAGGTCTACCGCAGGGGCGACTTTTTCTTCCAGCCGGGAACTTCCATAATATGTTTCGTTAGAAATCTCTTCAGAAGATGTATCAGAAATCTCTTCTGAAGAAGGTTCTTCAGAAGTTTGAGTAGAGGACGCGCTTTCGGTGAAGCGGTCGAGATAATCGGCAAACTCCTGTTCGGAGGGACCGAGCAGCCAGTAGCAGTTTGCCGCGCCGCGGTCCTGGCCGCTCTCGATCCGGATAAGCCCCGCGGTTTCCAGTTCCTTTAAGTGGCGGCCTATCGTATCATAAGATTTACCGCGCGTGGTAGCGAGGGTCTCGATACTGGGCCAGCAGCACCCTTTGGAGACACCGTCTTTATCAGGCCAGTCGTAACTTTCCAGCACCAAATAAGTCAGGCGGGCGCCATCGGTAAGGTTAGCATAGCCGAGCAAAACCGCGTTTGGAATAGTGGTCGAATGGCGCGTTACCCGGGCGCGGCGGGGTGGGGCACCCCGCCCGCTGACAGCCGGACAATTTTCGGACATAAAAATACCTCCGTGCACCCGTTGACATGGAGGGAAAGCCCACATATAATGTGAGTGTCTTTTAGACAACAAAAAGACTTTCCTACCCTTTACCGGGTGGTGAACTGGGAGAGCAACCTAATAGCTTGGCGGCGGAGGGTTGCTCTCTTTTTATTTATAGCCGGGGAGGGTTTTAAGCTTTACCCTCAAACTTTGTTGCTACCGGGCCGAATTTGAATTCTGCCAATCCTCCTTAATGGCCTGAATAAGGTCTTCCAGTTCCAGCCATTTGTTACCGGCCGAATGTTTCTGGATAAGACCCAGGGTACGAACCATCGCCGGGTCAAGTTTTTCCCGGTCAAAATGAAGCTGCAAGGTATCCCGGTTTGATTTGTTTTTCTTTAAGGGGACCGAAGGTTTTTTAACTGCAGGCAGGGCCGGCGGTGTTTCAAATTCAACACCGGCCAGGGATAACTGCCGGGGATTATTTTCAGCGGGCCGGGCTTTTTTACGAGGCCGGGTTGCCTTAACGGTTTCTTCCGGCGGAACGGGTTTAATTTCTTCCACCACGACAGGTGAAGCCGGGTTAATGGTTGTCAGATGCCTTCGGGTGGTATAAGGCAGAAGTTTTTCCCGGACCAGGCCTTCCACTTTACGGGCCGTTATATCGGGCGTGGAGGCAACCAGCCGGGCCAGTTCTTCCTGCTCTTCGGCTTTGAGCAAGGCTAACTTGCGGTTAATCGAATGTGAAAACTTGGCACGTGCCAAGTTTTCATCGGCGGCAAAGGCCTCAGAAATAATTTCCTTAGTAATAGCGGTAAGTTTTTCAGCGGTCCTGATACGCTCCGAAACATACGATTCGTGCTTGTGGATGCGGTTGGCGATTTCGCGCTGGGACCAGCCGAATTCTTCTTTCAAGGTAATAAAAGAATGGCCTTCGTCAATGCCGCTTAATTCCTCACGCTGGATATTTTCAAGCAAGCTATCTACAAGGTAGTCGGGCCGGATTTCGTTCAACATCATTACCGGCACCCGGACCAACCCTAATTCACGGGCAGCGGCCAGGCGGCGTTGTCCGGCCACCAGGATATAATTGCCATCTTCACCGCGCATTACCAGGAGTGGTTGGAGAATGCCTCGCTCCCGGATACTCTCTTTAAGCGTGGCAAGCGCCTCGGTCTCAATAGAGCGGCGCGGCTGTTTTGGATTTGGCAAAATAAGGTCTGGCGCGAGATAGCGAAAAAGGGACTGGGATTGATTCTGGGCTTCGCTAACCGCGTTAACGGTATATTTGATACTCATAGGACTACCTGTTTCACCGCTTCCCAGGTAATTTTTTCATCTATCAGCTCGACACGCGCTTCGTACCCCAGGTGAATAGCTTCGTCGGCAATAGCGCAGATGGAACGCGGAATGCCGCTACTCGACCGGTGAGTTATGTCAATTGCCTCCGGGGTGAAAAGCGGTTTTTTGCGCCCGGCCACAAACAGGCGATATTCGAGCAAATTCTGGGTTTCCAGACGGTCCAGGGGTTCGAGGTGCGCGACCCCCATAATGCGGTTTTCAATATTTTTGTAGCGCCTGAGTTTTTCGCTCAACTCTTCCTGGCCGAAGAAAATTACCTGGACGAACTTCCCCCGGTCGCCTTCAAAATTTAGCAACACGCGGACAAGTTCGAGGGTGCGCGGCTCCATAGTTTGCGCCTCGTCCACCAGCAAAACAACATTCTTATCCTTTTGAAGCACCTGTTCGTAGACAAATTCCCGGAAGTTATTCTTAAGCTGATCCATCTGGCGGCCAACATTGGGCTGTTTATATTCGGCCAGGACGTTGCGAATGAAGCCGGTTGGAGGCACCGCCGGGTCATTATTGAAAGCGACAGTGTATTCGGGGTGATTACTCAAGCGGCTATAAATAAGGTGGGCCAGGGTAGACTTGCCGGTGCCGACCGCGCCTTGAACAATACCAAACCCCAGGCGGCGGTCAATAACCGCCAGGCAGCGCTCGACAACGGAGCGGTGCTGGGCGGAAAGATAGCAAAAGCGGTGGTTGATGCCGGTTATAACAAACGGCTCTTCGTAGAGGCCAAAGTGTAAAAGGTGCTCATCCGAGCGCATACCGAGGTTTGTGATGGTCGTATCTGCCGCAACTTTTGGAAGAGCCATTTCACACCTTTTTATTTATGACAAGTTAAAATTATTTATGTTAAGTGATGTTCTAAATTGTTTTTTTGTAAATGTTCAGCCTATAACTACTCACCACCTGAACATATTTCTAAAGTTTTAGAAAATTGCTTAATCATTGAACACCCCCTACTACTGCATGAAGAATAGTAGCAAATTAATCTCTAATTTGCAATAGGGAATTAAAAGTTCGCGGAACTTTTGGTTAAAGTCCTAAAAGATAATTCTAAATTACTCTTTTGATTCTAAATGATAAATCTTTCAAAGTCAAGAACATATGTTCTAAACATTTGTTTGAAGCATTTGCTCAATAAATTATCGCCCGTATTTGGATTGGCGCGTCATCGGGGAGGCGTTTGAATAAAGTTCGGTCAGGTTTGCAATTAGCTGTTCTAACTTTCCCTGCTGGTCAAAGGTCATCCTATAGCCTTCCTGCTCCAGTTGCAGGTGGAGGTAGCTGATGTTGGTTTCAAGCTGGTTTAGCAGGCGGGAAAGCCGCGTGTTGGCTTCAAGGGCGGTATCTGCCTCGGGGGGTGAATATTTAGGTTTCTCTTTTTTGGAGGGTGGGTCAGGCTGGTCAAGCTGTTCTTTAAGGGCGGTCAGGGTAAGCTGCCCGGCCATCACCTGGCGGGCTAAATCCTTCTGGCGATTAAGGTCGGGCAGGCGTTTGAGAATAAAAAGGTGTTCCAGGCTGTCCGGTTTCTGGCGAATCATTTCAACCAGATGCGCAGGCGCCCCGTTTATAGCGTCGTAGCGCTGGACCCAGCTTTTAGAGCGTCCGACCCGCCGGGCTATATCGGCCAGACTGGCGCCGGTGTGAAAGCGGCGGATTGCCTCAAAAGAATTGGCAATTGCAACCGGCGTTAAGTCTTCACGAGAGAGGTTTTCACTTACGGCAATATCCAACCACTCCGCGTCACTGGCGGTTTCAGCAATCCGGGCCGGTATTTTATTAACATCTTTAACCTTATTTGGGCCGATTGGCAAACCGGCGGCCAGTTTAAGGGCAGCTAAACGGCGGTGCCCGTGTCCAATCTCGTAATGGCCGGGCTTTTCAGGATGAGGCCGTACCAGGATAACCGACGTAAAGCCGTTCTGGGCCATGTTTTCGGCCAGTTCTTCAAGGCCTTGCTGGTCCGGACCGCCCGGGCGTAAATATTCCTGGAAACGATTAGGCTCCAGCAGTTCGAAAGGTATTTGTTTGACGGCATAATTACTTAAAGCCGGTAAATGAGGGGCGGCAGGGGCAGCTTCTTCCTTTATAGTTACAGCATCCTGGGTATCATTTTGCTCATCATCATCTAAATTCAAAGCGGCCAGGTTACGCCGGAAAGCGGCGGCAGCGTTATTCTTAGCGGCCAATTAGCGACCTCCTTTGCTACCATTTTGCTCAAATCTGTTAAGTATTCTTGACATAACTTCAGTTATCGTCTGCCTGAAATCGTCAGCCGGTCTTTGGGCCTGAGTAGCCGTAAGCAAACTTGTACTTTTAGCCGGGCTATTCGAAATGGTTTTCAGGCTGCGAATAGGCGGCTCAACCACCCGGTCGCCCAGAGCAGCCTTGACCGCTTCTAAACCTTCGTTCTCAACCATACCACTGCGAGGGTCATACATATTTACGACGGCAGCAACAATTTCCAGGCTCCGGTTAGCCACCTTTTTAGCTTCTTTAATCTTCTGAATAGTTTGAGCGATAGCCCACTGGTCTACGGGTCTGGGCGTGGTTGGCATTACCACCATATCACCGGCAATCAAGGCCGACTCGGCAAAGATGCTATCGAGTTGGCTGGGAGTATCAATCAAAATAAGGTCATAATCGTTCAACAGGGCTTTATTTTCAATGACCAGTTCTTTGACCAGAAATTTTAGAATCTGCCGCCCATTTATATTGGTAGCCAGGTAATTATTAAGTTTGCCCAATTGCGGGTTGGAAGGTAACAGAAAGAGGTGTCCAAGCGCATCGGAATTGTAGACCGTACCGGCGGGCACTTCCTGGATAACATCCGCTGGAAAGATGGCGTTATCCCCGTCAAAGTCACTAGTCAGGAGGTCGCCAATGGCGGGCGAAGGTAGTTTCTCCAGGTTTGGCAGCAGCATCTGGGTAACGGAACTCTGGGGATCGAGGTCTATCACCAGGACTTTAAGGCCGACTTCCGCCAGGGCCGCGGCCATAAGGGCCGTAATGGTCGACTTGCCAATCCCGCCTTTTTCGTTGGCTACAACCACCACCGCGCCGTTACCGGCTGCTTTTACCTTCTTTTGATAAATTTTGGCAACCTTGAAAAGAGCTTCGAAGCCGCTGACTTCCTTGCTTGCTGGCACAGGTTCTTTCTCCTTCATGGTCAATTGAAAAGTTGAAGTAGGTCTGTTTGGATTAGAACAAAAGTATAACAGTAAGGCATATTGATGGCAAGCCGGTAAATCGTATTGAATCAATACGACCCCCTTCAAATTTCGCTAAACCCGGGCAAAAGAAAAACGTCCCGTATTGAATCAATACGAAACGTTTAACGTGAAACATCTTTACATAAAGAACTGGCCGGGAATTAGCTATTTTTTTCCTGGAAGGTCTTCATTAAGCTAGCCAGGGCTTCGACACCCTCGTAAGGGAAGGCATTATATATGGAAGCCCGGATACCGCCGACCGTCCGGTAGCCTTTGATGCCTTCCAGACCCAGGGCCGCTGCTTCTTTAATGAAAGTCTTGTCGAGGTTTTCATTGGGCAGCCGGAAGGTAACGTTCATCCGCGAACGGCTGTCAGGCTGCGAATGCCCTTTGTAAAAACCTTGCGAGTTATCAATCGCCTGGTAAAGCAGGGTGGCTTTTGCCCGGTTGCGTTTTTCGGTTTCTGCAAGACCGCCGTTTTCCAGCAGCCAGTTTGTAACCAGCCCGGTAGCGTAAATAGCGAAAGTTGGCGGAGTGTTATGCAAAGACCCTTTGTCACTCAACAACCGGTAGTCCAGCATGGCCGGTAGATTTGCCGGGGTGCGGGCCAACAAGTCCTCGCGTATGATTACAACTGTTAAACCGGCCGGACCCATGTTTTTCTGAGCGCCTCCATAGATTAAGCCGTAATTGCTAATGTCGAGGGGCCGGCTCAGTATATCGGAGGAGGCGTCACACACCAGCGGCACGCCTTCCGGCGCGACCGGTTCTTCAAACCATTCGGTTCCATAAATCGTATTGTTCGAGGTAAAGTGAAGGTAAGCTGCTTTCGGGTCGAGTTGTAATTCGCTTTGCGCCGGAATCCGGTCAAAGCCGGTGCTTTCGCTGGAAGCCGCTGCCCGGACTTGCCCCAGCTTTTTAGCCTCTTTGAAAGCCGTCTGCGACCACGAGCCGGTGATTATATAGTCGGCAGAGGCGTCTTTCGCCAGAAGATTAATGGGTACCATCGCAAACTGAAGGCTTGCGCCGCCCTGCAAAAATATAACCTTATAATTGGAAGGGATGTTATAAAGCTTGCGAATATTTGCCTCGGTCTGGTGAATAATTTCTTCGAAAGGGGCCGACCGGTGGCTCATTTCCAGCACCGACATTCCGGTGCCTTTGTAATTTAACATTTCTTGTTGGATTTGCTCCAGCACCGGTAAAGGCATTACCGCCGGTCCAGCCCCGAAGTTAAAGACCCGCCCGGCTGCTTTGTAACCGGCCGCTTTCTGTAAAACCGTAGTAGTTGACATAACTATTTCTCCTTAAAATAATTGCTTAAGGACTTCATTATACCAATATTGTCATGAAAATCACAAATTATGGTTTAAGCCATTATGCTGATTTAAACCTTTCATTTGAAACGATAATTAAAAGTTAGATATTCCCCAAACCAGGGGTTTCCCGGATTCAAAGGGGAGGTGGTGTTATATAACGAAAATCTGAAGCGGCCTGATAGATATGTTATGATAAGCTGTAACATTAAAGGGAATTTATTCGTTATTTTCCTGGGTGGTAAAAATTTCCCTTTACTCTGAGGTGTTTTTTCTTGAATGTCCTGAAAGCTCCGTTATCCTCAACCCTGCCTGGCACAGTTCCCCCTGAAACCAAAAGCAGGCGCAAAGAAATTAGTTATATTTGTTCCTTTTTAGCGGCTGTCATAGGCGTCAAGCTTTTGTTGGCCCTGTATTTGTGGCGTAACGGCTTCCTGGAATATGACGCCGACGGCTTTACCCGGTCGGTAATCGCCTGGCAGTGGGAGGTTGGGAAAAAACAGCTTGGCATTGATGCCTGGCTCCCTTTGCAGTTCTGGCTCAATGGCAGCCTCATGCATTTCTGGCCCGATTTGTTAAGGGTTCCCCGACTGGTAAATATGGTAGCTTCCATTATAACTACCATCAACCTCTTTTTCATTGGCCGCGCCCTTTTTGGCCGGACTGCCGGGTATGCGAGCGCCGCCCTTGCTGCTATTTTTCCCTGGGAAATCTGGTTTGGCCTTAGCGGCATGTCCGAAAGCCTGACCCACGTTTTTCTCACAACCGGCGTGGTCTTTTTCTCCCGGTGGCTTACCCGCAAAGACCCTCGCCTCTCCTGGCTGGTCCTTGCCAGCCTGGGGTTCCTGGGCGCGACCATGCTCCGTTACGAAGCCTGGTTCTATAGCGCTGTGTATGCCCTCATCGCCCTGGTTATCGCCCTGCGCCGTCACGAGTGGGGCAAGCCCGATAAAATCAAGGTCGTGTTGGCCCTCGTCCCGGCTTTCCTGTTTATGCTGGGCTGGATGTATGCAAGCTGGACCGACCCTACCATTGGTTCGCCTCTCGGCTTTGCAAAAATAACCAGCGAAATCAACGGGCGGATTTATGGCTCGGAAAACGCCAGCATGTCCTTCCTGTCCCGGTTGATTTATTACCCGCAGACCTTTTTAACCCTGTGGTGGCCCTTAACCTTACCGGCCCTGGCCGGTTCTTTGTGGTTGGCCTGCAAACCGGTCGGACAGGCTCGCTGGTATCTGGCCCTGGTCTGGGGTGAGTTTGCTGCCTTTATCCTCACGACCCTGCCCTACAATAATATTGCACCTGGCAGCGCTCGTTATCCCGTTTCAAATTTGCTCCTGCTCTTGCCGGTCATCGCTTTCCTGTTCGCGCGGGCTTTCACAAATCCCAGACAGGTCGTGCGCTATACCGGGGTTGGGCTGCTAGCTTTGCTGCTTTTATCCGAGGTTTACGCCACCCAGGAAAGGCCGCGCACTTACCCGGATGAGGCCACGCGCCAGGTGGCCGCCTGGCTGGATAATCTGTGGAAGACCGGCTACCTTAAACCGGATGAAAAAGTAATTCTCGATTTACCGGCCTACGATGGTCCCGCCGGTAACGACTTTACCCGGGCTTTCTATGCTTTGCCGGTCCTTACCAATCACCCGGACAGCTTTGTCGTTCCTATAAATTTCGAAAGTTTCTCAGGCATGCTCCGCTCCGAAACCGGCGGCGCTCCCCACGTCTGGGTGCATCTGGCTTCGGCGGGTGGCGACCTCAAACCTTTCCAGAACAACTATCGCGAGATAAAAACTTTTGGCGACTATACCGTTGGCAGCACGCCTATCTTCCGGGGGGCCGCGATTACTCCCGGTGATGGCCTCGTCGGGCTTAAAGGCTTGGTTCAAAGCGGCCAGCCCATAACGGCCACCGCGGACGAATATAAGCCCAAAGAGACGACCGCAATCTGGGTCACACGCCCTGATAAAAAGGTTATCAACCTGGGGAATAAAGATGCTGATGCCGCCGGGGTTGTCACGGTAAATTACACGCCCGACCAGCCGGTGGCCGGGGACTGGTCAATTACCATCGTGGGTATGGAGTCGGGGCGCCGGGCAGTCGGTATGTTTGAAGTTAAATAGCAATCAGGGGAAATAATGGCTGCGAAACAACCTGCTCGAAAACCTGTCCCGTTCGAACCCGGTGGCTTGCCGGACGCTGCTGCCCGTCACCAGTTCGAAGTTATCGACCCATTGCTCAAAAAGCTTTACCCGGCGCCTCGTTGCGGCCTGGATTTCGAAAACCCTTTTCAACTGCTGATTGCTACCATTCTCTCGGCCCAGTGTACCGACGTGCGCGTGAACATGATAACCCCGGCCCTGTTCGCCCGGTTCCCCGACCCGGCCGCCATGGCGGAAGCCGACCCGCCTGAACTCGAAAAGTTAATCTATACCGCCGGGTTTTATCATAACAAGGCTAAAAGTATCCTCGGCGCTTCGAAAATGATTGTCCAGCAGTACGGCGGGGAAGTTCCGAATACAATGGCGGTTTTGCTCAAACTGCCCGGCGTCGCTCGTAAGACCGCCAGTGTAGTTCTGGGGAATGCTTTTGGCATCAATGAGGGGATTGCCGTCGATACCCACGTGACCCGGTTATCAGCCCGGCTTGGTCTTTCCACCAATACGGACCCTGTTAAAATCGAACGCGACCTGATGGCCCTGGCTCCTCGCGAAGATTGGACCAACCTTTCTCACCGTTTAATCTGGCACGGCCGGTTGATTTGCGAGGCTAAACGGCCTCGCTGTGAAAAATGCCTGCTGGCTCCCCACTGTCCCTCCCGGATAACTCCCCTGGTAATCCCGGCCCCCTAGCGCTCTCTAAACCAGGTCTTGCCCTGCTAAATCCTTCAAAGGAAATCCGCCTCTACCCCTTGTCATTCCGACCTTGTGGAGGAATCTCGTTACGGTGGCGCAGGCGCTATCCCGAATTTCTCCTCAAATCAGGGTTAAATACGTGCTAGTATTCAGCCCGGTCTGGCAGCTTCGCCAGTTCTTCCGGCGTATCTACGTCCTCGTGAATAGCCGGGTCCGGCACCGCCACTTCCACAATAGCCGCCGGATATTTCTTGACCACCACCCGGCCTCCCACGTCGCCTTCCAACTTGCTCAGTTCATCAAAG
Organism: Chloroflexota bacterium; assembly: GCA_902812345.1. Taxonomy (GTDB): domain Bacteria; phylum Chloroflexota; class Chloroflexia; order Chloroheliales; family Chloroheliaceae; genus 54-19. Next base: position 15,314 of record CADDZM010000062.1, read on the forward strand.
AAAGCCCGGCCAAAGATTACCGGGTTGCCTCGCTTGCCCTCAAAGACCGGGAAAATAATGCTTTCCTTACCCGCTTCTCCCAGTTTTGCAAACTGCTCCACCAGGCTTGCCAGGGTTTGAGCTTTCAGCCGGGGTTGGTCGGTCAGCATTATCAACACCCCGTCAACCGGCGGCGCTGCTTCCTGCGCTGCCCGTATCCCCGCCGCCACCGAAAACCCCTGGCCTTCCTCCCAGCGCGGGTTAAAGACCGGGCGTACTCTTGGTGAACCAATCTTTGTTTCGAGAACCTCCTCCACTGTTTCTCGCCGGTTCCCCATCACCACCAGGACCGGACCTTCTCCGGCACTCAGGGTTACACCTACCGCCCGCTCGACCAGGGTCGGCCCGTCCGGTCCTGGCCACGGTTCAAGCTGTTTGGGCCGCCCAAAACGCCGCGCCGCCCCCGCCGCCAGGACGATTGCCGCCAGTTTATTCCCCTGTCCTTTTTCCGAAACCACCCGACCTCAATCCTCTAAGGGAACATATCCCCAATTTTACCTGCTCTAACTTTTTGCCCAGCCCAGCCGGTCCACCGCGAAAGCTCGCGCCAGCACTTCGCTCTTAACCGGGTTTCCCTGCCCGCTTGTCACAAAAATCGTGTTATTTTGATAATAGACTAGCGACTGGCCGTTACCCGGTTCCCAGGCATAGAACCGCGCTTTGAAAGCGAAGTACGGCATATAATCGAGGTTAATTGCCCGCGTATTGCCGTTCAAAAAACTCAATACCAGCAAACGGTGGCTTGTACCGGTCGTAGAACTATTTCCGTCAAGCCGGCTCTCACCCTGCGAGTAATAAGCCATGTTAAGGCCGTCCGGCGAGATTTGCGGCCCCGCCCCCCGGTCGTAAGACCGCCAGCCTCGCAGCGCATTTGAAGTGGATGACAGTACGAAAGCCTGGATGGTGCTGGACTGGTTCGAAGACGCCACCGTCGCGATAAGGCGGTTACTATCCGGGGTGAAACCTAAAATCCGGTTGATGTAATACCCCGGCTGGTCGTCAACTTTCCCCTGTGGCGTAATCAGCCAGATGTCCCAGATAGAACTATAACTGGTAAAACCGGCTGACCCGCTCATCGCCAGGTAACGGCCGTCCGGCGACCAGGCCAGCCCTTTCCCTAATGAACTGTACCGGGTATCGAAATTACCGAGCGAAGCTATTTGTTTACCGGGCTGGCTGCCGTCGGCAGGTGATATATAAAGCTCGTAAGTCAGCCTTTCTACCCGGTAGGCAAGCTGGCTGCCGTCCGGCGACCAGGCGAAGGCCGAAGCATTAAGGTTCGTAATCAAACGGGGCGCGCTGGTGTCCTTGACCGGCCCGTTTACCGCGACTGTATAAAGGCCCGGTTTAAGCCTGGGGTCGCCGTTCAAGGTCTGGAAAGCCAACTCCTTACCGTCGGCTGACCAGCTTGTAAGATAGCTTAAATCGTCCGGGTTGCCGCTCCCTTCCGAGAGCTTTTGTTTGTCCTTTCCATCCAACCCTGCTATATAAAGTGTGCTATTGAAGCGGTCGCCCACCTCGACATAAACCATTTTGTCGCCTTTTGGGGCCAGGTTGAAATCAATTTGTTTGAAAGCGCCGGAAGTTATAACAGTTTGCTTGCCGGTAGCTAAATCATTGACAATCAACCGGCGCTGGCCGATGCCGCTAACATATACCAGCTTACCGGTTTTATTTGCCGCCGAAATATTATTATCAGGCGGGGCGGTCGGCTGGAAAGTTGCGGCCGTCGTCGTTTCGGCGGGGCTGCCCGCTCCCAGCATATCCATACCGCAACAGGTCGGTATAAAAGTCGCGCCCGGCCCGCTCATCAAAGTTAAAGTGTTTTTGTTGACCGTATCCAGGATTTCGAGGGTTTCATCGAAAAAATCGTAAATATAGTTTCCAGCCTGCGACTGCAAAGTGTTCCGGCCAACATTAGCCCGGTCGTACAGCAGGCGGCGGTTATCGGGCAGCCAGCTAACTCCCAGCACCGAGTCTTTATCCTGCCCCAGGGTTGCCGTCCCTACCGGGTAAAAGCGAATATTGCCGCTCGAAGCGTCTATTACCTGCAACCGGGCGCTGCCGTCGCTAAAAGCAATCGAACGGCTGTTGGGCGACCAGGCCGGCGCTAAATGCAGGCGGCTGGCCGGGCTGTAAAAGTCCGCATAGGCCCATATCATACTCATGATTTCGTGGGCCGAGCCGTCGTAATCGGCCAGGTGGCGGCTGCCGCCGCTTTCCGCGCTTATCTTGTAAAGGCCGATTTTGTCCTTCTGCGTATCGGTAGCCGTAAAGGCCAGGGCCGCGCTATCCGGCGACCAGCTTGCAAAAATAACGTCCAGGTCGGTTATCCTGGCCCGTTCCGAAAGCGATACCGGGCTTGTCCCATCGGCGCTTGCCATATTCAGGGTCCGTTTCTGGTCCAGAACATTGTCCCCGCCGATATAGACCAGCCGCTTGCCGTCGGGCGACCAGGCTCCGCTTACCGCGCCTGACACCAGCAAAGCCGGTTGCCCGTTATCCACCGCCACCGCGTAAAGGCTGGGCTGCTGGTTGGTTTTAGTCTGGACGACCGGGGTTGGCGTTGTGTCTTCCAGGACCGGATAGCCGCCCAACCCGGTAAGCGGGGAAGCCGTGGCGGTGCTGCCCTGGTTCGGGCCGGTAACAGACTCTAACGCCGTTATGGCCGGGCCGTTGCCGGGCGTGGATGTTGGCGCGGGCGTACTTCGAATCTGGCCTGCCGGGGCTGCCGCGATATTGGCCGCTTTAACGTTACTGGCCTGACTGACCGGACCGCTCAATTTGGTAAAAAGTATCTTCTGGCTGTCCGGCGACCAGACCGGGTTAATGCCGTCCTGGGCTACCACTTTGCGGTTCTTCCCGTCCGCGTCCATCACCACAATCCGGCGGTTGTTGGCATACTCCCCGGCGGCTTCGTCCCCGTTAAGCTCGGTAAAGACCACCCGTTTACCGTCAGGCGACCAGGACGGACTGTACTCGGCGGCGGCGCTCTGGGTCAACCGGCCCACAAATTTCCCGGTCAGGTCCACCGTGTATAGGTCCGGCCAGCCATCCTTGTTGCTCAAGACCAGCGCCCGGTCTTGCGGCAAGTTAATATCTTTACTGGTGGGCGTGGCGGTCGCTTCGCTGCCGCAGGCCGCCAGGGCAAACTGCATCCCCCACAACAATACCACCAACCAGGCCGCCCGAAAGCCGCCTTTATTTTTGATACTTGACATAATAATCACTTATAATTCCGGCTGATATTTTTGGTAACCAAAAGACATTAAATAACCTAATTGGATTTTACAGTAGCCGTCCTGATTAGTCTATAGAATTGGGTTAGAGGGGTATAAAAGAACAAGAACTATTCCGGCTCATCTTTTTTGGCATCGACGTTGCCGAACAGGTCGGGGTCGAGCGTGATGCGTTCCCGGATGGGAATAGCCAGGTTAAAATTTACCAGGTGCAGCTTGGCGCTGGTATTAAAGAGGGCAATTTTTTGGCTGAGGTAATCAATCCGAGGCCGGTCTTCGGGGTGGGTCCAGGCCGCCGCTTCCACGATTTGCTCGGCGGTAAGCTCGACCACCCGCAGCAAGACGTTCGGGTCGTACCCGGCCCGGATACGCGCCTCGAAAACTTTATCCAGAAAATCCATCAGCGGCCTGGGGTCGTTAATTTCAATGGACGCAATCACGCTCCGGGTTGCCAGACCAATCCGTTGGGCAATCTGGTCCTCGGTCAGGTTGGCGTAAAGGCTGAAATGCCGCCTATCGCGGCCAATTCTTTTCGCCACCCTGGCTGCAATATCATTTACGAGTTCGTTGAGAATTTCTACTAACTCTTGATTCAGGCTCGGCATCTTCCCCTGCTTCCCTACAACCATTAGCGGCTTTTCCCGCCATAATACCAAATTTTATATTGCTCTAATTATACCTAAAATAAAAAAAGAAAGTAAGTTGATTTTTCAAGATAATAAAGCGGAAATCCTGACGCACTCCAGCCCTGGACCAACCGCCTGCTAACAACCGGTAGTTCCCTTCTTTTCAGGGCTGCCCGGCCTTATTCGAAGACGTAGTCGCCCGACTCTTTAGCCGCCCCGCCCTCCTCACCGGGTCGGCGCTGTCCAGCATCCCGGCCCTGGCCGCCTGCACCGTCTGCCAGATTTTCTCCGGGATAAGCGGCATATCCAGCGCTTTCACCCCTAAATGAGCCAGGGCGTTAATGACCCCGTTGACAATCGCCGGGGGTCCGCCCGTGCAACCGCCTTCCGCGATACCCTTCGCGCCCAGCGGGTTTACCGGCGATGGCGTTTCCACCGCCTCCGTTACAAAGTGCGGGATGCGTTCGGCGGTCGGGATGGCGTAATCCAGCCGCGTTCCCGTAACCAGTTGGCCGTTTTCGTCATAAACGATTTCTTCGTAAAGAGCCTGGCTGAGGCCCTGGGTAAGAATGCCGTGTACCTGCGCGCCGGCCAGGTAGTGATTTAAAATCAGCCCGGCGTCGTCCACCGCCACATATTCAAGGACATCCACGTTACCCGTATCGGTGTCCACTTCCACCAGGGCCAGGTGCGCCCCCGACGGGAAGGTCGCGCCGACCAGTTCTTCCGCGCTGAAAGCCGCGACCACGCCCGGCGCCTTCCGGGCCTGTTCCAGTTCTATTGATTTTATCAGAGCGTTCGGTTAGGGGCTGCGCACGACCATCATGACCAGGGGCGCGGGCCGGTCCTGGGGTGTTTTGAGGTCATCCAGGTAACCGGCGGGCCGGTAATCAGGTCAAAATCCTCGCGGCGGCTTTTTAAGGTCCGGCGGGCAGTTCGGTATTTACCATTTGGTTGACTTCTTGTCTAGTTTTATTTTCTACTTAAGCCAGGTATGCCCCTGCTTTACCATCTCCAGCCAGGCTTATCTCGGCGGCAAGGCCGGACCTTTAAGCGCAGTTTAGCAAGCCCGCCCGCGCTTATCAATCTTTACGCGGACTACCTCATCTAAATTTTCGCCGGGTTTTCTGAACATATTGACAACTACCAGGCTTTATGTTACTCTACTAGTAAGTAGTAAGTAGTAAGTAGCAAGTAGTAAGAAATAAAGGAGAACAGTCGTGTTAGAAGGTCTTAAACTTGAAGAACAATTCATGCTGGTTATAACCAATGCCTCCCAATCGAACAAACTGCATTTGCAGCCCTCGCATTTAGAGGTTTACACCATCGGGGCGAGTATGATTGATATGCTGCTCGAGGGGCTGCTTAAATTAAACGACAAAGAGGAATTTGAAGTAAACAGTTTAGCCACCGAAACGGCCCGCCAGCCGTTACTGGACATTATGGCGAGAGCAAAACGCCCTAAAAAAATGAAAGACTGGGTTACTTACTTTATTAATCATAGCGGGCAACGCAAGGCTGTATTTGGCGCGCTCATCGCCCCGCTTCAGCAATCCGGCCTTATTAGTCAGGAGGAACATAAAATTCTTTGGTTTTTTCCGGTCAACCGGCTTTCTGCCGATACTCGCGAAAAAGACCGGGTAATCCAGGGCTTGCGCGCCGAGCTGCTGGAAGATGGGCCGGTTTCGCTACAGACCTCGGTTCTGGCGATGTTGCTTGAGGCCAGCAAACAGCTCAAACATTATTTTTCCGATTACGAACGTAATGAGATGTTGGCGCGTCTCAAACGGTTACAGACCGAACAAAGCGCTGAATGGAAAACCATCGTGCAGATTAAAAAAGCCATTGAAGATATAGAAGCTGCCGGGGCAATTGCCGCCACTATTGCCTCTACGACTGCAACAAGTTAATTATGTCCAGGCCACGTTCTTTAGAAACCATCCGGCAATCCGAACTGGTCACTATCAGCGAACTGGTCCAGCTATCCGGCCTGCGCTACAGCACCTTGAAATATTATGTGGAGAGCGGCTTGCTGCCTTTTGAGCAACTCGATACCGGGCTGGTACGGCGTTATCCCAGAGTAGCGACCCTGGAGCGGCTGGCCGCAATCAGAGTTTGCAAGGAAGAATACAAAATGACCATCCAGCAAATAATTGAAAAATTTGCGGACCACCCCTTCGCGAAACGGGCCTGATCCTTCCTTGTTGCCTTGATTTGTTTCTACTCATTGCAAGCGGCTTTTAAAAACCCTGCCAGAACCTCTTACCGAGGGTTAAACTGGCTTTAAATTTCTCCTTTTTCCTGTCATCCGGCTGTCATTTACCCGAACTACCCTAAAGTTTAACCCTTTGGCTTAATTCAAAAGGCCTAAGCCAAAGGGTCTAAATAACCCGGTCCGCTTAGAAAAAGAATCTCAGGCACAGGTCTATAGGCCAGGGGCGGGATTAGTGAGAGAATGATTAAAGAAAATCATTAAAAGACTGAAACAATTCTTCACAAACAGGTGTCACACGAAGTGAGCGAAATACAAAGTAACCGGGAATCAGGAGTGTAATGAAAAGATTAAACCTGTACATCAAATATGCCTGGCGCTCTATTGAGCGGGGCGGACAGCGCAGCTTTTTCGCCATCCTGTGCGTGGCGGTCGGGGTCGCGGCCATTGTCGCGCTGCAAACTACCGGCTTTTCCATCCAGGATGCCGTCGCCGGGGATGCCCGGACCAATGCCAGGGCCGACGTGGTCGTAACCAGCCGCCAGCGCCTCTTTAGCGAACAGGACCTGGCCGTTTTCCAGAACCTAAAAGATAAAGGCGCCATCCTTGACTATACCACCTGGAACGAAGACAACGGCATGGTGGTTCGAAAACCTGACGGCAAGAACAGCAACCCTTTCGGCAGTTATTACCTGGCTTTCGTTATTGACCCGGCCAAATACCCCTTCTACGGAGCGCCGGCATTGGGCCAGCCCGCCGGAAAAACCTTGCAAGAGGTGCTGACCCGGCCCGGCCAGATTGTCCTCAATGAAAAAATGGCGAACAGCCTTGGGGCGAAAGTCGGCGATAAAATCAAAGCCGAAGCCGATAACAATGTCACCCTGGAAGTGGCCGGTATCCTGAGCGCGAACACGGTCAGCCCCGGCACCGGACAGGCCGAGTTTACCGGTTACGGCTATATCAGCCAGGACACCGCGAAACTGGCTTTCAAGCCCGAAAATATTCAGCCGGGGACGGTCTTTGTCAAAACGGCCAGCACTCTTGCCGCCGACAACGCCGCCCGCGACGCTATTAACGCAGCCTCTCCCCTCTATGACGCCAGGACCAGCGGCCAGCTTAACGACCAGCTAAAACAGGCCAGCGCGGGCCTCAGCACCCTGT
>CADDZM010000063.1 GCA_902812345.1 Chloroflexota bacterium
GGCCGAGGCCGCCTTCCGCGACGGCAGCGTCTTTTGAAACGTCCTTGCTGAACCATGCCGCCGACACCCTGGCCGCTGTTAGCACGCTTCACTTCATTCTGGAAATCCGGCAGGGCAAAGTGACCCTGAGCGGAGCCGACCTGAAACGGGCCGAAGGCGACCTGAAACGGCCTGACGGCTACCAGGCAAGCGTGAAGTTAAAGATTTTGTTTGGCGAAGTAACCGTAAAGGTAGTCGGGCAAAACGGCACCCAGCAGATGACCGACCCGGTTACCGGGAAATGGTCAAAGTCTGGCGCGAGTGAAACCTTGAACCTGGCCGAGATGCTCGACCCGACCAGCGGGGTCGGCGCAGTAATCAAAAACCTGCGGAATGTTACATTAGTCGGCAGCGAACTTCTTAACGGCGTCACCGTTTACCACGTCCAGGGGCTTGCCAGCGCGTCCCAGGCGGGCCAGCTTACCTTTAACAACCTGGGCCAGAACGAGGCCACTATAGACGCCTGGATCGGGCAGGACGACAGCCTGGTGCGCCAGTTATACCTTAAAGAGAACTCGCCCGGAAGCGGCTTCTGGGTGTTAAACTTCTCCAACTTTAACCAGCCGGTAGAAATTAGCCAGAAATAGAGTAAATAAAAGTAACTATTCCCCTGTGAGAGGGAATTGTATTCCCGATGTTTGGAGAAACTGTCGGGAATAGTTACCAATAAAAAAGCCGGGTAGCACGCGGTACCCGGCCTTTTTTATACTCTGGAAAATTAAACTCTAGTGAGCGGCAGGCGCGGAATTGACTTTGAGAGCGTTACCGAGGCGCTGGTCGTGCCGCACCCGCCAGATTTTGCTGTCGAGGTAGTAATGCACAAAGGCAAAGCCCCAGCCGAAAGCCGTAATGTAACGCGCCATCTTCGCGCTGACGCCCATTCCCGCCCCGATAGTGCCGAGCGGTATCCGGTAACTGGCCCCGAACAGGAACGCTACCAGGGCAAACCGCTTGCCGTTCCCCGAAAGGGTCGAGGCCAGCCCGAAAGTCTTTCCATCCTTTGCGCCTTTCACGTACTTGTTCTGATTATGGAACCAGATAAGCCGGTTGTACTGGATGTTATGGTAGACCGTCAGGATTGCCACAATCGGGGCCAGGCTGGATAGCCCGCCGCCCAGTTTAGCAAAAGGCAGCTTGAACGTAACCATGTGCATCGTGATGGACGAAGCCAGCAACATCTGTTTAGGCGCGTCAATGTTCTGGTGGGTCGCCAGTTTATAGGCCTGCCGGGCCAGGTAAGCCGTCAGGGTCGTGAAGAAAGCGGCCCCGGCCAGTTTAGGGGTCCAACCCGGCAGAACAGCGCTGACCCGCATGTAGCCGGTCGGGTAGTTCGGGCCAAAGATAAAGTTGATATAGGGCAGGGTAAAGCCGGTCCAGATAAGGGCTTTATCCAGGTAATTGTCAATCTTCGCCAGGTCGTTGTTTTTCTTTTTGTAGAGGACCGAGAACCCGTAATGCTGTTTGACGAGATGGAAGTAAGCCCACATATAGGCGAAAATGTCGAAGTAATCGCCCAGACCGAGCCGGACCGCCACCGGACCGGGCAGGAAAAGCAGCAGGCTGCCCAGGAAAAGTTTACGGCGTTTTTGCCATTCTTCGGGGTCGGCATAGGTCCGGCTGAAAGTGCCGAAGATATGCGGCCCATCGAAAAAGAGGACGTATATCCAGAAGACCTTCGAGGGCTTGACCTTGAAGATAAAAATCAGGGCCATAAAGAGATAGCTGACCGCCGAACTGCCAATCATATAAATCAGGTCGTCGTTTTTGCTGATGAGCCAGGGCGATTTAGGTTTGGCCGGTCCCATTCCGGTGACGGCGCGGGCTTTCTCGGCTACGGCGAGGCACAACAGGTGGAGCGTCAGACGAGCAGTCATAAGCGGCCCGGCCTTACGGACCGGGCTGGCCGGAATGTCAACGGAAAGAGTAGAGAGGATAGCCGGGGTCGGGGCCGGTTTTGTACGGCCCAGTTTACGCTCGACCAGCGGCAATACCCGCGTTTCGACCAGGCGCGCGGCCTCGCTGGCAGCCCTGGAAGCCAAATCCAGGGCTTTGCCGGAAGCCAACCGGGCCTGGCGAAGGACCGGGGTCAGATCCTGGCGGGCGCGTCCAGCCTGGGCCAGGGTCTGGCGGGCCAGGTTCTCCAGGCCGGAAAGTTTTGAAAGGTCAAAGGTTACAGCCGGTTGAAGGCTAAAGAAGCGGTTAGAAAACATCCAGGGTGCTCCTCATAAAGCTAAAATTTAGTTGGGAATAGCTAATATTAACATATTTAAGGGGGATTTGACTAGCGGCCCCAAACCCGGTATAATTCTACGGCTAATCGGAACGAGATTTCTGGTTATAAATCAAAAATTCAAGGCTACGCCGGGCAAAACACTATTCCGCCCCGCGAGGCTTGAAAATGGAAAATTGAACTAAGCTATTCAGACAGTATTGAAGTGGGGGTGAACTCAGCGACATGACCAAACGAACCTGGCAACCAAAGCGTATTCCGCGCCGCCGCAAACATGGCTTTCTTTCGCGTATGGCCGACCGGAACGGACGGGCCGTAGTGGCTTCGCGCCGGGCCAAAGGCCGCTGGAAGCTGACAGTCAGCCACGAGCATCGCGAACCGCGCTAATCCCGGTTATTTTAGAATATGCTCGGTAGTGTCAGACCGGCAAGGCCAATATTGTTTCAGCCTGACCAAATCTTTTCCTTGACAGGACTACCGGGCAATACGTGATAACTGATTTTTAGCAAGTGAAAAGAAGCGGGCCATTAGCTCGCTTTTTTATTGTATCGGTCAATCCGGCTACCTTAAGGCTTTAAACATTTCTTATTTAGGTAGTCTAGTATATAATATAAAGGCTGATGAAGCGGATTTACAGCCTGACCAAAGGCCACCAGTTTCAACAAACCCGCGCCAAAGGCCGCTCCTGGGCGCACCCGCTGCTGGTGCTGGTCGCAGCGCCGAATGGCCTGGAAATTACCCGGAGCGGTTTTTCGGTCGGCAAGCGGTTGGGCAAAGCGCATACCCGCAACCGGCTTAAACGCGAATTGCGCGAGGCCGTGCGGGTGCGGCATCCCGGCCTGAAAAAAGGTTTCGACCTGGTCTGGATTGCCCGCAACAATCTGACCGAGGAGACCGACTTTTGGACGATTGACCAGACGGTCGAGAGCCTGCTCCGGCGGGCCAGGCTGGTAGAATTCGTGCCGGAACAGGTCACGAAACGGCCGCGTAAAACGTTGAACGCTGAAAGTTGAACGTAAAAAGGCGGGCGCGGAATTATTTAGAATTGATGGTTGGTGGAACGGGAAATTTCCACCACAGGACCGGAATCACTATCACGTCCAACGAGAAGTTATGAAGTATCCTCTACTAGGGCTAATAAAACTGTACCAGATGACCTTTGCCCGGTTGCTACCGGCCAATACCTGCCGCTTTTACCCGACCTGCTCTCATTACGGGTACGAGGCTATCGAGAAATACGGCGCGTTTAAGGGAAGCTGGTTAGCCGTCAAGCGGATTGCACGATGCCAGCCGTTTCATCCAGGGGGCTTCGACCCGGTCCCCTAGGGCGAGGCGGTCCGGCCAAAGTTACAAAGTTTGATTTTCAGCGGTCAGCAAGTTAGAGAAGTAGAAACTAAACCGGCCTTTCGGGCGTATACTACTAAACAACCGATTACCGGCAACTGACAACTGATACAAGGAGGCAGTCTTTAGTGGGCCAATTTATAGATGCCATCGTAGGTGGGTTGGCAAGTGTTATCAGGGTTTTCGCGACTATCGGCGGTGGCAATACCGCAATCGGTATTATTCTTTTTACGATTGCTATCCGCCTGTTGTTACTGCCTCTGACCTTAAAATCGGTGCGCAGTTCCCGCGCCATGCAGCAACTGCAACCGTACATCAAAGAAATTAACGAACGCTACAAGACCAAAGCCGGCGAGCGCCTGGCCCCCGAAAAGGCCCAGAAAAAGCAAGCCGAAATCATGGCCCTTTATAGCGAATACAGCGTAAACCCGGCGGCGGGTTGTCTGCCAATCGTCATTCAAATCCCGATTTTCTTCGCCGTTTACGCCGCCGTTACGCGCTCCATCGGCACCACCGACCCGGCTGTGCAACTGGTCCAGTATGCCTGGGGCGTTTTCGCGCCCGGCTCGATTCAGGCCGCCAATGACGCCCAACTTGCCAACCAGGGCTTATTCTGGTTCCACGACCTGACCAAGCCGGACCCTTACTATATCCTGCCGGTCCTCATGGTCCTGTTCCAGTTCCTGACCCAGCGTATGACCATGCCGAAAGGCGGCGGGGCCGACGAACAGCAAAAGCGCATGAACAGCATCATGCAGTTTATGCCCCTGATTTTCGGTTTTACCGCCCTTAACTTCCCGACCGGCCCGGTAGTCTACTGGGTTACTACCAGCATTTTCAGCGCGGTCCAGCAATTCTTTATCACCGGCTTTGGCTCGTTGAGCGATGTGCCGGGCCTGGGCTTCTTGCCGACCAAAGAACTGCCTAAGATTACCCTGAAGAAGCGCGACCCGAACGCGGCTCCGGCCAAACCGGGCCTGATGCAGCGCCTGGCCGAGAGCCAGCAGAAGTTGCAGGAGGAAAAAATCCGACCGGCGACCGGCTCGGCGGCGGATGCCAGCGGCGAGAAGCTTGAAACTACGACCCTGGTGGAAGAAACTCCCACCAACAACTTTGGCCGGAAAGCCAGCGCGAACCCGAACAAAAATGGCGAGGTGGTGCGCAATGTCGAAACCACCCCAGGCCGTATGAGCGAGACCAGGGCGGCCAAGCAGGAAGACGCCATCCGACAGGCTTACCAGAACCTGAACCGGCGGCCCCCTAAAAAAGGCGCCGGGACCGGGACCAGCAGCACCAACGTATCTAACCTGAACCAGACCAAACCGGCTCCCACACCTAATTTGAACCAGAACAGGGGAACCAAAAAGAAGTAGTTCGGCTTTTAATGGCTTCGGAGGAGGGCCGGGCCGGTATTGGAAATACACGGCCAGTCCCGGCCCGGATTGACAGGGAAACAGGGCAAATTAACCACACCGGCCCGCATTCGAGGAGGATGAGTAATACTTATGCAGAGCGTTGAGGTCCAGGCTCGTACCGTAGACGAGGCGGTACGAATTGCCTTGCAGCGATTAGGCCGCAGTTATGAGGAAGTTGATGTTGAAGTGCTCCGGCCCGGTACGCCCGGCGTGCTGGGAGTCGGAGCCGAAGATGCCCTGGTCCGGGTCACTACCCGGCCAAGCGCGGTGCGTCCGCCTATGCCCGCGCCGCCGCCTTACTATCCCGGCCCGGTCGGCCAACCCCAGGTGTACCGGCCCCAGGGCCAACCGCCGGTAGGCCAACCTATCCCGAACGCCCGGCCCGGCCAGCCCATCGGCCAGCCTATCCCACCGGCCAACCCGAACGTACCTCCGCTAGGTGTACCGATGGGGCAGCCTTTACCAGGAGCGATGGGGCAACCTTTACCGGGCGCGATGGCCCGGCCTGCCGCCCGCGCCTTTGATGCTGACGAACTGGCGAACATCGGCCGCGAGGTCGTGACGAACCTGCTCCGCCGCATGCGGATTCAGGCCCGGCCCCGCATCGAGTTTATGGCGCCCGAACCGGACGAAAACGGCGAGGAAGACAACCAGTCCCCGCTCGTCACTATCAACCTGGAAGGCAACGACCTGGGTGTCCTTATCGGGCGGCGCGGTGAAGCCCTGACTGATTTGCAGTACGTCTTCAACCTCATTATGAACAAAAAGACCCGCACCTGGGGCCGCGTCATGATTGATGTCGAGGGCTACCGCACCCGGCGCAAGGCTAACCTGGTTAACCTGGCCCACCGCATGGCCGACCAGGTAATGGCGACCCGCCAGCCGATTACCCTGGAACCGATGCCTGCCCACGAACGCCGGTTGGTCCATATCGCCTTGCTGGATCACCCTTATATTCGCAGCGAAAGCTTTGGCGAGGGCGAAGAGCGAAAAGTTACTATCTTCCCTAAATAACCGTCCCGGCGCCCCGTCGGGTTCGAAAACCGGAGTGGGGGACCAGCAGTGTCCCTCACTCTTTTTTGTAAAATTTTAGGCTGTGTATTTTGGTGTGTTTTATAAACCCAAGAATGAGGACTGTTGAACCCAAATTTTGTAACAATCGGCCATATCTGCAAAGATTTGCTCCCTGATGGAAGTTATATCCCGGGCGGCACCGTAACGTTCGCTTCCATAACTGCCCGCAACCTCGGTGAACGGGTCGGGCTGATTACGGCCGCTCCTCACGACCTGCGCCAATCCCCCCTCTTTCACGGTATTGATATTCGCGGACCTGAAACTCACATCGCCACCATCTTTGAAAACATCTATACCCCTAAGGGCCGCGAACAGTTCGTGCGGGCGGTCGCCCCGGTTATCCGCGAAAAAGACGTGCCGGAAGAATGGCGCGGGCCGGGCGCCGGTATCGAAATAGTCCTTTTAGGCCCAATCGCCCAGGAATGCGACCCCGACCTCGTCAGGGCGTTCCCGGAGGCGGTCATCGGCCTGACACCTCAGGGCTTGATGCGGGCGTGGCCCGGGGATGGCCGGGTCCAGGCCATAGACTGGGAAGGCGCAAAAGCCTTACTACCCCGGTTGTCGGCCCTGGTCCTCAGTGGCGAAGATTTGCCCAAAGGCCCGCACGGCCAGGAAGTGCTGCAACTTTACATTGAGCATTGTCCTATGGTGGTTCTTACCCAGGGGCCGCGCGGCAGTACGGTCTTCAAAGACGGCCAGTCTACCCGCGTCCCGGCCTACCCGGCCCAGGAGATTGAGCCGACCGGGGCGGGTGATGTCTTTGCCGCTTCCTTTTTGATATACCTTAGTAAATCCGGCGACCCAATGGCCTCGGCCCGTTTCGCCAACGCCGCCGCCGCCTGCAATATCGAAAAACCGGGCGCGACCGGCGTCCCAACAGTGGCTGAGGTAGAAGAACGGATGCGCCTGACCCCGCTTGCCTGATAAGAAAAGAGGCTCTGACTTATGGCTTTGCTTGGCGATGAAGACCGCGAAATCCTCCTCGAACGGTTCCGGGAAGAAATGGACGCCCCGGTAGAATTGCTCTTTTTCTCTCGACAGGAGTATCACCGGTCTGAAATTGTGGAATTTCCGAACGAGATGCCCGGCGAGGACCAGGATTTGAGGCCGCAGGCCTGCGCCATAAGTTACAAGCTTTACCGTGAAATTGCCGAGCTTTCGCCCAAACTAACCCTGACTTTCGTGGACCTCGATGCCACCGAAGGCTTCCAAAAAGCCCTTGAAATGGGCCTGGACCCGCTCCGGCTACCCGCCATGGCCTTCCAGGCCGAAAGCCTGACCGGGAAATCGCGTTTCTTTGGTATCCCGACCGGTTATGAGTTTGCGACGCTTATAGAAAATATTATTGACCTTTCCCGCAACCTCAACCATCTTAAGGCCGAAACCCGGGCCGCCCTGGCCGCGCTTAACTCGGCGGCTGAAATCAAGATTTTTGTCACGCCGACCTGCGGCTTTTGTCCCTCCACGGTACGGATGGCTCACCAGATGGCGATGTCCAGCCCGAATGTAACCGCTGAAATTATCGAGGCCAACGAGTTTCAAGACCTGACCGAGCAGTACAACGTCTCCGGCGTGCCTAAAATTATCGTTAACGACCGGGTGGAGTTCGAGGGAGCCGTGCCGGAAAAAGTTTTCCTGGATAAAGTCCTCGCGGCCACAAATTAGAAGTTAGAAGTTGTTTAGAAAGCTGTTTGGCACGGCCTGGCTTCATTGACGGGAGTGGCCCGGCGTGATAACATTCGGCATATGGAGCTAGAGAACAATACATTTTTGAAATCCGCTTTGAAAGAGGAAAAACCGGAAGCCCAGGGCGTCACCCCGCCGGAAGAAGCCGAACGGCCTTTACCGGACGGCCTGCGTTACTTCATGGTGAGCCTGCTGGTTGTGGGGTTAGTCGGTGTCCTCAGCTTTGGCTATATCCGCCAGAGCGGGGTTAAACCGCCCGCCACCACTGCCGCTGCCGCTGGCAGCACCGATTGCAAAGACCCGGTGACAGAGAACCGCCTGCGCGAGACCCTTAAACAAAGCCCGAACGATTTCACAACCCTGATGGATTGGGGATATTACAACCTCAGTTGCGATAAGAATTACGCCGCCGCCGTGGCCGCTTACCGCCAGGCTTCCGAGCTTTCCGACCAGGCTAACTCGACCGCCACGCCCGACGAGCGTACCGAAGCTCATTTCCGGCTGGGGCTGGCTTACTTCTATAATCAGAACCTGGCCGAAGCGCGCAGCCAGTTTGAAATGATTATCGCCCAAAATCCCCAGGACGCCTCGGCCCTGTTCGCGCTCGGTTCGAGCTACCGGGATAATCCTGACAAGGCTGTCGCCTATTTGAAGCAGGTCGAGCAGGTCGCACCCGGCAGCGAGATGGCCCAGTTAGCTCAGACCATGCTGGACGATTTTAGCAAGACCGCCCCCGCCGCGACCCCGGTGGCGCAGCCGACGGTCAAGAAATAAGGCAGTTGTAATTTTCTTTGCAGTAACAGGTCAAACCTTAATGTAACGGAAACAAATCAACGTGACAGAATCTATAACTGAAGGTAATCACCTGAAGAATACCGCAGCAGGCCAGGGCCGGACGCTCTCAGAACAAAGCGACCAGCCCCGGCCTTTTATTTGGGAACTCTTTTTGCGGCCCCGTTACGCCGAGACGGATGCCCAGGGCGTCGTTTATCACGCCAACTATCTGGTCTGGTTCGAGGTCGGAAGGGGCGAATATTGCCGGGCGCTCGGCTTCCCGTACAGCCAGATTGAGCAGGAAGGCTACGGCTTTATGGTAACGGACCTGAGCGTGAAGTATTACAGCCCGGCTTTCTACGATAACGAAATCAGCGTCAAGACCTGGTGTGAGAAAATTGGCCGGGTCAGTTGCGTCTTTGGCTATCAGATTTATAATAAAACCACCGGGAAAATTTGCGTGGAAGGCATGAGCAAGCACGGCGCGGTCAACCGCGAAGGCAAACTGGTCCGGTTCGGCCAGCATCTTTATGATTCGATTGCGCCAAAGGTGGGGCGCGGCCCGGCCCGGTTGGCCCCGCTGTCCTGAGCCAAAAGGAGATTTCCGCATGACGTTGAATGACCGCCTGACCGCTTTGCGCGACCTTGTGCGAAAAGAAGGCTTTTCCTATGAGGCCGTTTTTATCACCCGGCCCGAAAACCGGGCTTATTTGAGCGGCTTCACCGGCAGTTTCGGCTACCTGCTCATTACCGCTACCGACGCTATTCTTTTCACCGACGGACGCTACATGGAACAAGCGGCCTTGCAAGCGCCTGGCTGGAAAGTGGTCCGGCTGACCCGGCCTTTCGAGCAAAGCGTCATCCCGGAAATCAAGCGGCTGGGCCTGGCGAGTATCGGCTTTGAAGCAGACCATCTCAGCTACAACGATTATAAGTCCTGGACCGAGAAGATTAAAGAAACCCACTGGCTGCCCGCGCCAAACCTGGGCGCGAAACTGCGCCAGCGCAAGGACGCGGTCGAGGTAGAGGCGTTGCGCCGGGCGGTGGATATTGCCTCGAAAGCTTTCGACCGGATGCTGGGTGTCCTCAAACCGGGCATGACCGAGCGTGAGGCCGCCGCCGAACTGGAATACGGCTTTCGCAAGTTTGGCGCGGACGCAATCGCTTTCGATACGATTGTAGCCAGCGGGCCGCGTGGGGCGTTACCGCACGGGCAGGCCACCGGCAAAGTTATCGAGGCCGGGGAACTGGTTACGTTTGACTTTGGGGCGAGAGCCGCAGGGTACAACTCAGATATTACCCGCACCGTCTTTGTGGGCGGCAAGGGCAAACAGCCGAGCGAACGCCAGCGGCAGATTTACGAGCTGGTCCGGGAATCGCAACAGGCCGGGGTAGAAGCCGTAAAACCGGGCGTAGCGGCGGGAGAAATTGATAAAATCTGCCGGGACATCTTTGAAAAAGCCGGGCTGGCCGAGTATTACATGCACAGCACCGGCCATAACCTGGGCCGGGAAGTCCACGAAGCGCCTTTCCTGATGCCAGACGACGCGAACCTGCTCGAAGCCGGGATGGTCCTGACGGTCGAGCCGGGGCTGTATTTCCCGGAGTGGGGCGGCGTTCGAATCGAGGATGATTTGCTGGTTACGGCGGGCGGCGCGGAGATTTTACCGGGCTTATCAAAGGAACTAATCTTGCTATGATAGGTTCTGACTGACAATGGCCGCCACTTGCAGGATACTTTCTTTTAGAGACAGGACGGTTTCGCGCAGGGTTTCCGCGAAATTCTTTCGGTAATAATTCTTCCAAAAGCACAGGTCTAAAAAGCGTAAACTTTTATTTTTTGGCGCAAAACAATTACAATAAGACCCTGGGATTAGTAGAAAAGTTAAAATGGAGAATTGGCAATGCCCTGGAGAATTGACGGATTCGCAACGGACAACGGTCTTACCCAACAGGATATTCAGACTTCCGGCCTTAAGGTACATTTCGTAGAAGGCGGCAACTCCAACGGCCTGCCGGTAGTCCTTCTACACGATAACCTGGCCTCATCGCGCTGGTGGGAAGCAACCCAGGAGAGTTTACCGGCCCGTTACCGCAGCCTGGCCCCCGATTTGCGCGGCTACGGCCAGACCGAATACCAGCCCGTTACGAGCATGACCGATTTCTCCAAAGATTTGCACGATTTCGTTACCACCCTCCACCTCGGGCCTTTCTACCTGGTTGGCTGGGGGATGGGCGGCGGCATCGCCATGCAATATGGCATCGAGCATCCCGAAAATATTGTCGGTATGTGCCTGGTTAATTCTATTTCTCCAAAAGGTTACCGTCCTTCCGAACGCTACGGGGAACTGGATGAATTGACCCGGGCTTTACGCAGCGGAAACGAGGCCGAGGTCGCGTCTTACCTGCGTTCGCACTATTTCTCGAACGGCAACTTCCCGGTGGGCAGCCTGACCCCCGGCTCCATTATAGGCACCGGCCCAAACGCTAACGAAGAAGCGTTCATGTATATTATTGGCGGCGCCATGCAAGCCCGTAACTTCAACTTTAACGAAATGAACGGGATTTTCCAGGTAATGCGCAATTTTGATATTTATGAAGAAGTCGCCAACGTGAAATTCCCGGTGAATATAATTATCAGCCAGAACGACCGGGTCATCCGGCCTTCCGAAGCCAGAGAAGTGCGGGAAACCCTGGCTAACAAGGGGCACAAGCATGACGAGCTATTCCTGCCTCAATGCGGACATTCTCCGATGGTGGAACGCCCCGAAGATTTCAATCCGACCCTGGCGGGTTACCTGGGCCGGCTCAACTACCAGCAGGTAGTTTATCCGAGCATCAGCCAGACAGTTGGCCGCATGGAAAAAAGAGATGCGGAAACCGGCGAGCGGGGATATGGTGTAAGCGGCAACACGCAGGTTGTCATTGAAGATAACAAACGTTAATGGGTGTGATCATAATGGCTATTCAGGGACGAGTCAAGCTGGTACTTTTATGCCAGTTTTGTATCAATTATAAAAAGCTCGGGTATAATTGATTCAAGCCAGAGGTTGAAGTTTAGGACATGCCGGTTCATAATTTATTTTAGGCCATTGTTTTTATATTTTGCCCTTCAACCCTGAATGATTTGATAATTTTATTTTGAGATTAGAGTACCCCAACCTGTAGCTATTAAGAGGTTGCACGTGAATGTTGAAGAATTAGAATCAGAAGCATTGACTAATTCGGGAAATAACAATAACAATAACAATAACAATACAAGGCTTTCAGAATTTCTAACTTTCGCTCCGGTGTTACTGCGGGTTCAGAACCAGCGGGTGGTTATGGAACTGGCTGTTACTGCCACGGCTGATTTAATACCTGACCTCACTTTTTGCAGCCTGTTAAATATTGACGATACCAACAATATTTACACCCTTACGGCCCATCACAGCAAACGGCTGCTCTCGCCGACCGAAAGTAACCAACTGCTGGACCGTCTGCCCGGTTGGCTATTACTGCCGTACGACCAGCCGGAAATCTTTAAAGGCGAGAAACTTGTTACGGACCTGGCCGGTTTGCTGGAAGCTACTGTTATCTATCTGATGCCGGTGAAGACGCCCACTCACAATTTTGGTTACTTTCTGGTCGGGTCGGACCGGGATTTATCAAGCGAAGACTTGTCGTACCTGCGCTCGCTTTCGGACCTGGCCGCGATTGCCCTTGATAATGCTACCCGCTTCGACGACCTCAAAGAGGCCGCTTACGAAATGGGCCTGGTTAATGAGATGGCCGGGTCGCTGGCGGCGAGCCTGAACGGTGAAGAACTTTTTAACAGTTTTATCTCGCGGCTGCAAAATATTGTCCCGGTCGAGCGAGTTAACCTGGCCTTGCTGCCGCCGCTGGGCGAAACATACAGCCTGCCCTTCTACTGGGACGCCACGCTGGGCCGCTCCCGGCGGACTTATATAAAAAATCAAAAACTGGCCGGCAGCCCCTTCGAGGAAGCCATTGAGCGGCAGGAAATCCTCACCGGCAACTGGAATAGCCCCCAGCATGAGCTAACGCTTAAAGATATTAACGTATTCAGCCCGGCCTTTCTCTCTCAAATGATTATTCCGCTGGTCGCCAAAAGAAAAGTGGTTGGCGCCCTGGCCCTGGGGGTGCGGGACGAAGGCAATTACAAGGAGGACAAAATCAGGCGGTCGCTCCTGGAAAGGCTGGCCGCCCTTTTCGCCCTGGCGCTTTTGAACAGCCGCCTTTACGAAGAAAAACAGCTTTCGGCGGAACTGGACAGCCGGATTGGCGTCTATAACCACGACTTCTTTGACCGGGAACTCACCACCCAGATTGGGCGCGCCCGCCGGGATGAAAGGATGCTCGGCCTGATGATGGTGGATATGGACAACCTGAAAACGGTCAACGACAGACATGGTCACCTGGCCGGGGACGAAGCCTTGCGCCACGTCGCCAACATGATTACCCGGTGCCTGCGCACGACTGATGTAGTAGCACGCTACGGCGGCGACGAATTTGGCGTGATGCTGCCCGGTTGTACTCCTTTAGGGCTGGAAGCGGTCGCCGAAAAAACGCGCCTGGCTATCAATACCAATCCCCTGGTGCTGGAAAGCGGGGCGGAAATTACCCTCTCGGTCAGTATTGGGGCGGTCCTTTGCCCGGACGACGGTCAGACGCCCCGCGACCTGATTCAGAAGGCCGACGCCGCAATGTATATTGCCAAGCAGCACCGCAACCAGGTCCGTATTGGCACGAATGCCCGGCCCGCCTACATAACCGACCTCGAACTAAACTCGATGGATAACGCCGAAAGACCGGGCGAGAACCTGACCGACTGGCTGGAAGAAGACTACGAGCGGTTTTTGTTGTGGGTAGGCGGCAACCGCACCGACATCGAAGGCAAAGTCATGCAAGAACTTAACGAACGCTTGCACGAAACCGCCGCCAGGCTCAAGGAAACCGCCAATCATACCAACGCCCTGAAAGCCGGGCTGTGGGACGGCCTAAAAGTAGTAGCCGATATTCTTGAACATCGCGAACCCTACCTGGCCGGTGGGGCCGAAAGACTGGTCAGGCTGGTTCGTTTGATTAGCGAGAAAACCGGGTTGAGGGACGCGGAGTGCCGGGATTTGGAAGCCGCCGCCTGGCTATCGAACCTGGGCCGGATTCTTACGCCGGAAAGCGTGTGGAAAAGCCAGGGCAAACTTAGCGATGCTAACTGGGAACATATCCGCCAGGCGCCCCTGGAAATCGTGACGCTCCTGATGCCTTTCGAGCATTTTTTAAGCCAGCCCAGCCTGCTTGCCATCAAACACCAGCGCGAGAATTTTGACGGCAGCGGCTACCCGCTGGGCCTGGTAGGTGAAGAAATCCCGCTGCCGGGCCGCATCCTGGGGATAGCCTCAGCCCTGGTGGCGATGTCCCAACTGCGGCCTTTTCGGGCGCGCCGTTCCAAAGCTTACAGCCAGCGCCAGCTTGAGCGAGGCGCGGGGCGACAGTTCGACCCGACCCTTGCCAGCCTTTTGCTCAACCAGCTTGGCGAAGGCCAGCTTGATTTTCTTGACTTTGCCTAGTTTTACTTAGCGTTCTTAAACACCTTTCAAGAGGTTCTAATTTCATGGTTGACCACGTCAAGTCCGATAACCTGCCCGCCCCCCAACCCGATGATAGCCTGCGTGAGCAATTTTTTTCTTATATTTTCCACGAACTCCGCACCCCCCTGACGGTAATCCACAGCTACGCCCAGATTCTAGCTGCCCGGCTGCCCGGCACCCCCGAATTTAACAGCCAGCGCCGCATCAGCGAACAGATGATAAACCAGGGCGACGAAATAGTCGAAATGATTGAAGAATTGCTGGAAGCTTCGCGCATTCCGCTTGGCAGGCTAAATCTCGACCTGGCCGAGCAGAATTTTCAGGAATTAGTGGAAAGCCTGGTGGAACGGCTAAAAGAGGCCGAAGGCAAGGAGATTGATTGGCAGGCTCCGTCCGAGCCTTTTACGGTGCTGGCCGATGGTCCGCGCCTGGAACGAGCTTTGAAATCTGTTTTAACTTTTGTCTTGCAGGCGAACGAGAAAGCGGAAATCCGGCTGGAACCCGACCCGGCGGGCGAAAAGGTGCGGGTGCTGATTCCGGCGCCCAACCCCCCCTTAACGCCGGAACAGGCCAGGGAACTGTTCGACCTCTACCGGCCCATCCGGCGCGAGCAGCCTTTTCAGACTGATATACCAAAAGCGGGCAGCCTGGATATAAGCCTTTACGTGGCCCGCGGCCTGGTGGAAGGTCACGGCGGCACGCTGGATTATTCCCAGGAACTGCCCGGCTTTATAATGACGCTGCCGGTATCCGGCAGCCTTTAATTAACCTCAAAAGGCTCTAAATAAACCCGGCTTACCGGGTATAACTTTCTAGCCCAGCTTTTCTTTTCCCCACAGATACGGCTGTAATGCCGCTGGAATCCGAATCGAGCCGTCGGCTTGCTGGTGGTTCTCCAAAAACGGCACCAGGAAGCGCGGCGTCGCCAGGGCGGTATTGTTGAGAGTGTAGCAGAACTGCACTTTGCCCTCGGCGTCGCGGTAACGCAAATTCGTGCGGCGGGCCTGCCAGTCTCCCAGGCTGGAGCAGGAATGCGTCTCGCGGTATTTCTTCTCACTCGGCACCCAGCTTTCGATGTCGTGCATTTTGGTCTTGCCCGCTCCCATGTCCCCGGTGCAGACCTCGACCACCCGGTAAGGAATTTCTAACGCTTCCAGGATTTCTTTAGCGTTGCCCAGGATAGTATCGTGCCAGCGGCGCGATTCTTCGGGGTCGTTCTTGCACAAAATAAACTGCTCGATTTTGGTGAACTGGTGGACCCTGATTAGGCCGCGCACATCCCGGCCACCGCTACCGGCTTCCCGGCGGAAACAGGGCGAAATAGCGGCATATTTCATCGGCAAATCACTTTCGCTCAAAATCTCACCCGCGTGCAGGCTGTTAAGGGGCACTTCGGCGGTCCCGGACAGGTACAAATCATCGGCGGGCAGGTAGTAAACCTGGTCCCGGCCTGTTGGAAAGTGGCCGGTGCCAACGAGGGCAAATTCGCGGGTGAGGGAAGGCACGGTCATAAAGGTAAAGCCCTTCTCCATAAGCCGGTCCATGACAAAGCGGTGCAGGGCGTATTCCAGGATAGCCATTTCATTTTTCAAAAGGTAGCTGCGGCTTCCCGCTACTTCGGCTATCCGTTTGAAGTCGGCCCAGTTGTGATTTTCCAGGATTTGGACGTGGTCAAGCGGCGTAAAATCAAACGTGGGCTGCTCACCCCAGCGGTAAACCTCGACATTCTCGCTGTCGTCCACGCCCACCGGCACATCGGGGTCGGGGATATTTGGGGTAAGGAGTTGAAGCTGGCGCAGGGTTTCTTCGCTCTCGCGCAGGCGGGGTTCGAGCGATTTTAGTTCCTCGCCGATTTCTTTGCCGCGCTGGATAATTTGCGGGCGTTCTGCGGGGGTCGCCTTGCCCATTTTCTTGGAGTTAGTATTTTTTTCTTCGTTAAGGGCTTGAATCTGGCGTTTTAGCTTCAAAACAGCCTGGTCCACCGCCAGCAGTTGGTCCAGGTCAAGGTCTACCCGCTTTACCTGGATGGCCCAGCGCACTTTTTCGGGATTCTCGCGTATAAACCGCAGGTCAAGCATTCTCCGCTCCTGATTTTTAGTTTCTTTATTTTTAGTTTCTTTATATTAGCAAAATATTAGCAAAAGACGTATAAAAAAGCCACTCACCTTTGAGGTGTTCAAAGGACGAGAGGCCCGGGTAACCTTATGGCACGTCTTTTGACTTTAGCGGGTAAAGTTTACCCTAAACCCCTGCCCCGGTCAAGGCGAAAAAAGTTATTAGTGTTTAGTTATTAGTGTTTAGTGAATATCTTTTGTGCTTGAAACTGGCGGAATTTTGGTGTTTTGCCAGCCCGCCGTTGGCCTGACTGGAAGAGCTTGTCTCAATATAAAGCCCCGTTTAAGGCGTCGCTCGTCTGAATCTTCCTGGCTTTGTTCTTACTAAACACTAAACACTGACTACTAAACACTGAAAAGGTTGACCTTTAGCCGCTTAAAGAGTAGAATCAATCGAAGTAGTGAAACAAAACTGCTCCCCGGTCCGTTTGTATACTGAAGCGTGCTTGCTTGTTGGTTGGAAGGGCTGAAGTAAAAAGTTAGGCTTAATGAAACTTGCTATTCAAATTCCCTGTTATAACGAAGAAGAAACCCTGCCCCAGACGCTGGACGATTTGCCGCGCCCCGAACAGATAAATGGGGTGGACGAAATTGTGGTCGTGATAATTGACGACGGTTGCAGCGACCGGACGGTTGAGGTCGCCCGTGAATGGGGTCTCCGCAACCATGTAGAGATGGCAATCGCCCGCCACACCCGCAACCGGGGGCTCGCCGCCGCCTTCCAGACCGGCCTTAACACCTGCCTTTTCATGGACGCGGACATCATAGTTAATACCGACGCAGATAACCAGTATCCCGGTCAGACTATCCCCGAACTGGTCCAGCCTATCGTTTTGCGGCAGGCCGACATGGTTATCGGGGACCGCCAGACCGACCTTATCGAGCATTTCAGCCCTATCAAAAAGAAATTCCAGCGTTGGGGCAGTATGGCCGTCCGCATCTTTAGCGGTTCAAAAGTCCCCGACGCAGTCAGCGGTTTCCGGGCCTTTAGCCGGGAAACGGCCCTCGCCCTGAACGTGGTCACGCGCTACACTTACACCGTCGAAACCATCTTCCAGGCCAGCAAGAAAAATTTAGCCATTACTTCTATCCCGATTTTCACCAATCCCGTTACCAGGGAATCGCGGCTGGTCAAAGGCATCTGGAATTATGTAAAGCGAATGGGTGCAACTATCGTGCGCATCTACGCCATGCATGAGCCGCTTAAAGCCTTTTTCTACTTCAGCCTGCCCTTTTTCCTGATTGGCGTGCTGGTCGTCGGACGGTTTTTATGGTTCTCTGTAACCGAGCATAACGGCAGCATCGGGCATATCCAGTCGCTGCTTTTAGGAAGCGCCTCGCTTATCATCGGGTTTTTGATAATGCTGTTTGGCCTTATCGCCGACCTGATAAGCAACAACCGGCGGCTGGTCGAGGATACCCTGTTCCGGGTCAAGAAAATGGAACTTGAACTGGATAAACAGAAAAACCGCGAGTTCGTTCTGCTGGATGAAATAAAACAACTCCGCGCCGACCTGGGTTTCCCCAAAAATACGCTACCGGTCTCGCCGCCCTCGCCGAACGGTAATGGCAACGGCCATTCCGCTTCCAGGCTAAACCCTAAACCGGGGGCAAACCCATCCATTAAAAAAATCGAAGAAATCGAAGTCGAAGCGGTAAAAGAGTAAATAAAGGTCCGGCCAGCACAATGTACAGGGCCGGACTTTTATTTACTCTAATTTTGGTTTTTACAGGCTCTTTACATCTTCTACCAGTTCGACTAAACCCTTCTTTAGCTGGTGGCCGCCCGCAGCTACCAGGCGAACGGTAGCCCAGGGCATTTCACGGGAGTATTTCTCAAAATGAGCTTGCGGCACCACTTCATCGTCACGGCTCTGGTAAAAGAAATACCTGGCTGGCGGTAGATAGGAGGCAAAATTTTCGCGTAGATTGTATTCGGAAACCTCCCAATCTTTATCCACGTCCCAGAAGGGCGAGGCTACGATAAAAACACCCGCGACAGGTTTTATTATCTTCTGGTCCGAAAGATACTTTAAAATGACCGAGCCGCCCAGCGAGTGGCCGATAAGAATTGCCCTATCCTCAAGGGAGTTAAATTGGCTGGCGAATTCGGCTTCCCAGGCTCTATAAGACGGAGCGCCAGGGCCGGGCATCATAGGGTGTCTTAAATCATAGTCAGCTTCCAGATTTTTTTGCAGAAAGGCCAGGAAAGCGTTACTTCCGTCACCAGGGGCATCCTGCACCCCGGCACTGTGAATGAAAAGGATTTGTTTCTTTGCCAAAGCCGCCCACCTCCTACCAGATAAATAATCTAAAGGTTTATTTCAAGGTTATCCCCCGAAAACCCGGTTTGTGCCATCTTATAAAAAAATCTCCAGCCCGGCTTTAAGGCTGAAGACTCTTCATTTCGTCATATTGACATTATTTAAGCTTGGGCGGCTGGCCTGCCGGTAAACTAAAAACTACCCGCGCAAATTATCTTTGTTAAGAAAGCCCACGAAGTAGCCGCCCGGCCCCAGGACCGCCACCGGGTATTCCCGGCTGGCCCGGACCGCGTCAATAACCTCGCTTAAATCCTGCTCGGCCTTCGCTACGGTCAGGTTGCGCCGGGGAACGATAACCTGGGCCAGGGTCGGCGGTTGGCCGGAAGCAGCATTAAACTGGTCGGCAGGCGGGCCTTTGCGGGCCAACCGGCGGTTAGTTATCCCCATCAGGTAGCCTTCACGCAGCACCGGCAGCCAGGCCCGGTCGTCCACGCCGTAGCTTTCGGCTTCCCGTAAAAACTCGGTTAAAGGCGTCCGTTCGTCCCAGGCGCGCGGAGGCCGCTCCATTACCTGCTCGACCGTAACGCCCATTGGCTGGCGGGGTATGGCGGGCATGGGCGAACCCGGCGCAGGCCGGGGACGGGAGGCCGGTAAAACCTCGCGCAGTTGAGCGATTGACCCCTGCACAATCCAGAACGTAATCATGCCCAGGATTAAAGCGTTAAAGAGCGACTGGCTTATTATGAACTGAAGCGCCAGGAAGCCAAAGACCGCCCCGGTCAGACAGCCCAGCACCGCTACAACCCAGGCCGCCCACAACTCGCGTTTGGTTAACCAGATTATAGCCGAGCGCACGGCCTGACCGCCGTCCATCGGGTAGCCCGGTAGGGCGTTAAAGATTGCCAGGTACAGGTTATAGGTCGCGATGGTGTCGCTGACAATCGTCCAGACCGAAAGAGAAACCGGAAAGCTGTTCGCGTCAGCCTGGAGACTGGCGTCGGCAGCCTGCCGGAAGATAAACCAGAGGGCCAGGTTGGAGAGCGGCCCGATAATCGAAATCCAGAAATTTTTACCTTCGGAAGCCGGTTTCGAGCTAAAGAAGGTTGCCCCGCCAAACATAGTTAGCTTGATAGACGTAACCTTCGCCCCCAACACCATGCCGGTCCAGGCGTGACTGAGTTCGTGAACCAGGATTGAGCCGATAAAGAGGACCGCAATCAGCACTCCACCCAGGATAGTTTGAGATTGATCCCAGCGATACAGCCGGGAATACTGGGCCGCCTGTGGCACAAAGAAAATAAGAATCAGCAGCAAAACGCTAAAGTCCAGCGTTACATCAATCCCTCGGAACCGCATCAGGCGAATGCCCGGACCACCACCAAACATATAGTTATCCTTTGTAGGTTATTTTGTAGACCGCGTCAGCGTAATCATCCGTAATATACAGGCTGCCATCCGGCCCGACCACCGGGTCCACCGGGCGGCCCCAGTAACCGCTGCCGGTCTGCCAACCGGTGGCGAAATCCTCATAGCTGTCCGGGCGGCCGTCTTTCACGCGCACCCGGACGACCTTGTAGCCGGTCGGCACCGAACTATTCCAGGAGCCGTGGAAGGCCACGAATACGTCGCCCTTAAAATCAGCCGGGAATTGCATGGTCTTTGGCACGTAGAAATCAAGCCCTAACGGGGCCGAATGCGCCTGCACGGGCAGGGCCGGCGGCAGCGTTCCCGCGCAGTAAGAAGGGTCCTTGCCGCCAAAGTTTGCATCGTAGACTTTGTTGGAATAGCAGTAAGGCCAGCCGTAGTTGCCGCCGTCCACCAGGATATTAATTTCTTCCGGCGGAATGTTGTTGCCCAGGTTGTCGCGGCTATTCTCAACGCCCCAGAACTCGCCCGTCACGGGTGAAAATTCAATCCCCACCTCATTACGCAGCCCGGTCGCAAAAATGCGTTTGCCGGTGCCATCATCATTATACCGGGTAATGGCGGCCCGCGCCGGGTTAGTTTCGACACAAACATTACAGGTCGAACCAGCCGCGATATACATCTTGTTATCGGGACCAAAGGCAATCGAGCGGGTAGTATGATTGCCGCCGGTCGGCAGGTCCGGCACGATTACCTCTTTCTTCCCGGCGGTAGCCTGCCCGTTGGCGTAAGGGAGGCGGGTCACTTTATCATTTTCGGCCACGTACAGGTAAAGCTGGCCGTTAGCGGTATGGAAAGCCAACCCGTGCGGCCCGTTCATCCCCGAAGCGAAAACGCTCGGCTCGCCGAACTGGCCGTTATCCTTGAGGACAACCACCGTGCCAGCGTCGCGCTCCGTGACAAAAAGCCGCCCATCCGGGCTAAAGGAGGCGTGACGCGGCCCGCCTGATAGCTGGCTGTAAAGGCTAATCGAGAAACCCTGCGGCAGCTTCATGGCGCGATTCTGGCCGAAAACACCCTTTTTAAGCGCGTCCGGGACTTGCAAAGTCGTATCAACAAGGCCTCCGGCAGGCGGAGCGGCGGGCGGGGCAGGCCCGGGCGAGTAACGGTTGTCAATCGGGCGGTCTTTAATGTTCGCACTCGCTGTAGCCGCCGCAACGGTCGGCGTGGGAGCGGCGGTGGTAGCCGCCGTTGTCGCAGGGGCGGAAGAAGCCGGGACGCTGGCGGCGGCAGCGGTGGTTTGAGCGGCAGTGGCGGTGCTTGAAGCGGTGGCGGTTGTCACAGCAGCCGTCGTTGCGCCCGTTGTAGCGGCGGCGCTGGTAGTAATTGCCG
Organism: Chloroflexota bacterium; assembly: GCA_902812345.1. GTDB lineage: Bacteria > Chloroflexota > Chloroflexia > Chloroheliales > Chloroheliaceae > 54-19. The sequence goes on from CADDZM010000063.1 coordinate 21,289, forward strand.
TTGTCGTTGTCGCGGCGGTCGTCGGGAGGGCCGTATCATTCCCGCAGGCTGCCAGCAGGCCGGCCAGTAACAGGCCGGTTAAGTCTACTCCAAAATTTCGAGGATTTAAAAAAGCTATTCCCCTGTATCCCACAAACAATCTCCCTTCTATAGCGTTTCTTCTATAAGAAGTGTTTCCATAGTGGCATTTCCCTGCCCAACCTGACTCCTATTATTGCAAAACGTCAATTTGTAAATTATACCATTTGTCATACCAGCAACCGCCCTTAAAAAGTCTAAAAGGATTAGGGTTAGATGATATTGTGGGGTAAGTTTTAAGGAGTATAATGTTCCCGGATTTACACGATTCTAAAAGGATAGGAGTAGAGTAACAATGGAAATACCTTCAAAAGGTGGTCTGGGTTTAGTAGTAGATAGCGTGGCCGATTTAGCCACCGAGATTCTAAAAGAGCTTGGCAATATTAAAATCGTCCCTTTTCATATCTACTTTCAGAAAGAAAATATTTCGTATGACGATGGCGTAACCCTGAGTTACCGCGAATTTTACGAGAAACTGGACCAGCCTGAACTGGGCCTGCCTAAAACCCAGGGACCGAATACCGGCGAATACCTGGCCGCTTACGAAGAAATGCTCAAAAAGTACGACCGGGTGCTTTCGCTGCATGTGAGTACTAAAATGAGCGTAGCTTACAACTCGGCAACGCTGGCCCGCGAGATGCTGCCTGACGCCGATATTACTTTGTGGGATAGCGGCACCGTTTCAATGGTGCTGGGGCTTTATGCTATCCAGGCGGCCCGGATGGCAAAAGAAGGAATGGACCCGGCCGCTATAATCGAACGGCTGGATAAATTCAAACCGGAAACCGTCCAGTTGTTTGTCGCCGATACCCTTAAGTATCTACGCCAGAGCGGGCGGGTCAACCAGGTAGCCTATTTAATCGGACAGGCCTTGCATATCAAGCCGATTTTTACCTTCAAAAATGGCATGGGCGAACCCGCCGGGCGGGAGTTGAGCCAGGAACGGGCCTTTTTACGCATCGCCAAAACTATGGCCGAAAAATTCGGTAAACGGCCCATTATAGCCACGGTCGTCCACAGCATGGCCCCGGCCCAGGCCGAATTGCTCAAGCAGCGTATAACCAACAACACCAATGTTCAGGAACTAATCGTGGCCGAAATGG
>CADDZM010000064.1 GCA_902812345.1 Chloroflexota bacterium
AGCCAGCCCGATACCACAAGGCTAGACCGCTGGCTAGTTCAAGACTTTGACGCTTGCCGCCATACCACTCCACCTCCCGCCTGGACCAGTTGGTTTTAGCGGCGCTTAACACTTTAGTCAATTTCGGCAAGGCTTTGCCAATCTGGCGCGGGCGCCCTCTTTGTCCAGCTTTAGGCTTAGGGGCTGTAGCGTGCAAGTTCGCAACCATGCGTAAAGGCGCGATCAAAGCCGTCTTACTATTGCGGCAAACCAGCCCCAGTTCTACCACACTGTAAGCGCCATCGCCTATCAGTTTGAGTTCAGCTCCGGGCAGCCAACGATGCACGGCTTTAATCATTTGCTGGGCAGTGCGGGTCACGGTCTTATGCGCTTTACCCAACTTTGCGCTAACTTTAGGCGGCGTAGACAACACACTGAGAAAAGGTAAGGCCCAACGCAGCCGGGTCCAGGGTAGGCGCACCACCAGGGCCATGGTGATCCAGCGCAGTCCGCTGTTGGCGACCGAAGTTTTCTTACTGGAAAGTAAAGCATCGCGGTAGTGGCCGCGTTTAGTAATCTTAGGACCCCAGCAGCGTTCGAGGGTTTCGTCAATGACGATTTCGATTGGAGTGTCCTTGGGGACAAAGGTAGCCACCAGTAGTCTCAACAAAAGTTTACTGATTTTGAAACTGGACCAACGACCCCGGCTGAGGACGTGATGGTAGATGTTGAAGTTCGAGCGATGTTGCAGACCGAGATAGCGCAGGGCCACCGCCACGGTGCGGCGACCGCGTGCCCTTCTTTTCAAACCCGATTATTTATGGGACTTTAAAAGCTACTACTACGCCGTTACGGCTTTCAACCAGGGTTATAACCCTTATAACACCCCTGCCCTGATAAGCCATTATGGATTTTATTTGTATCCGCTTGTCTATCTACCGCCCGCCCTTTTGGTCTTTGAACCTTTTAGCTGGTTCGATTTCCAGCAGGCTGCCGGGCTATTTATTCTTATCAAACTTGGGATGCTTGTTAGTTTAGTCTATTTATGGCTGAAATATTTTTTAGAGAAGCAACCCGGAATCTGGTTTTTTCTGTTCTGCTTACTGGCTTTTAATAGCAGTCTGTATGTAGATTTTACCACCGGCAATATAGGCATTATTGAGCAGTTTTTTTTGTGGTGGGGTTTTTATTACTGGCGGAGGCATAATCTTAAAATTTTTTGCGCTTGCATCCTGATGGCGGGGTTTTTCAAACTGTTGCCTTTGCTCTTTTTGACCCTCTTGCTATTTAGCCCGGTCCGTTCCAGGTGGTTTTACCTGGCCGTTTCAATGCTGGCAGGCGGCGGCCTTATTGCAGGTTCCTGGTTGACGAACCCTCCCCTTTTTACTGGGTTTCTACAAAATGCCGTCCATATGGACGAGCGGGGTGTCATCAACCCTTCCACTTTATCTTTATTATCTACGCCGGTTTTATGTTTTTGAAGACAGCTATTTTAGCCATTTACCGGAAAATTAGTTATGCCGATACTTAAGGAGGTGGTAAAACCGGCCTTCTCTTTTACCTTGAGAAGGCCGGTAATTTAAAGTTTAAATAGCTAAATCGCCGGGTTTATAGTAGCGAAACGCTGCATTCGCCAAGCAGTTTCTTACGATAAAGCGGAATGAGCGGCGCACCGTTACCCCCCCCGGCAGCGTGAAAAGCTTTCAGGCTGAATTTTTCACCCTCGCGGGCGCTCAAACCCTTCAGAAGCCGGGAGTTTGTTTTTGCTGCTCTGTCAGGGCGGCCAGCCGCTCTTCAAGCGGGGCATCGTTGCGCGAAAGATAGCTGAAAAGGGTCAACCAACTCTTAAACCCTGGGTGACACTACATATCCCTTCAAATAATACTAAAACTTAGAAACAAACTTGTTCCCTCCAACATAATAACGCCAGGGGAAATCCACGGCGCGAGTGATGCCAATCCGGGTCGTTTCGATTGTGTCGAAGGCAGCCAGTTGGAAGTCAGGCGGAGTTTCGGCCAGGTAAAGGCGCGGCCCTGCGAATGGCTGCCCGTTGAGAACGCCGGTAACACCCATCGCCTGGCAGAGTTTGCCCGGCCCATTTGTTAGCTGGCGGTCATCGTTCTTGCCTTTGAGCAGGTGCAAATTACGCCTATTCCGCATCGTTCCCAGGCCCAGGATAGGCTGGACCGCCCGTATCAGCACTGCCGCCGCGTAACCTTCCGGTAGAGTAAGAACCTAACGAGATGATGCGTACTGGCCCTGGCCCTGGCCCCTTCGTATTCTGGGTGGGATAACCTAAAGCGAGCGCCAGGCTGGGCCAATTAGGTAACCAGGCTAACATTTCCTCTTCACTCCTTTCGTGTTTGATTTGGTGTTTCAGCAACCCGAATTTTAACACGAAGGAGTTTTTTGTTCTGGTTAAGGTTCTTTTTTAACGATTATGAAAGGCCTTCATCGCCGGGGGATAAATCTGGGCGTGGTCGGCCACATTTATCTTGATCGAGATTTCAACGAACGGAGGCGAGCCGTAGTCACTCTTGGCGCCTTCGGAAGCAAATTTTTCTACCAACTGGTTGACCACGGCCCGGCAGGCGCTGTTGAAGGCGTTGTTAGCCGCCACCACGGCGTTACCGACCTGGTTGATGGCTGCTTCGGCGGCTTTAATCAATTCACCAAAGCCAATCGCGAAAGTTAAAATTGAAACCGCTTCGAGGACCGCCGAAACATCCTGGATAAGTTTCAGGATGTCCTGGGTTGCTTTTTCCATATCCTGCAAGGTCTGGAACATCTGCTTGGGTTCGAGAATAATGCTGCTGCCACTCATTTCATTTTTCCTTTTCATCCGGTGTTTTGCCGGAAACTTTTTATTTTACTACCAGTCCGAATTTTATTTTCATCCGGCTGTTTTCCCACAACCTGATTGTAAGGCCAATCGTCACCTTAAAGAAGGGACAAAATTGATACATAATTAAGACACTGGCTGGAGTGGGTAGAGTGAAGTAGGCTTTGCGAGGTTCGCTAATTACTTTTTCCTGGGCACTTATTCCTTACTTTGCCTTTGTCCTGGATTTACCGGGTGATTTAACGGATATTTATTGACCACTGCTAAAAATTGGTGTAAAGTTGAGTTTGGCATATTAAAATTAATTTAATCAGTTAGAAGAGGCTTTCCATGCCGGATGAAAGTAATGAAAGCAGGCTCGCCCGGGTTGAGTCACTTTATAATCAGGGCTTAAAACACGCTGCCGCCCAACTCAGCCGCCTGGTCCTGGAAAAAGACCCCGCCAACATCCGCGCCCTGGTCTGGCTTGCAAAAAGCACCAGCCAGGCCGATGAAGCCAATAAAGCAACTCGCCGGGCCGCGATGCTCCAACCTGACGACCCGCAAGTCCGCGAACTGGTAGCGTCTCGCCAGCCGAGCTATGCCGGGGCCGCCACTTACAATCCATATTCTGCGCCTTCGGACGGGTTTAATAACGCGCCTGAACCAAAAGGCGGCGCTCAACCCTGGTCAAACTTCTCGGGCGCGCCCCAGCCTCCCACTTTTCCACAGAACTCCCAGTCTGCCTATGCGCCCAACTCGCAAGGCAACTCTTACGATTATTTGAAGAATCTTTCGGCCACGGTCCAGCCTTCGGTGCCGCCTGCCACACCGGTCGGCAACGTCAAGGTCAAAAGCTCAGTCAGCGTGCCGGGTATTATTTTCGGCCTGCTGTTTTTAATCGTAGGCTTTGGCCTGGCTGCTTTCTGGAGTTACACGATAATAGATTACACTTCCGACCTCTCCCAGACGGCCAGCCAGCTTCAAGGGCAAATTGTGAGGCTTTCTTCGAACCAACTGGTCGCCGATGTAAAAGGCCAGGGCCAGCGCACCTTTGATGTTAGCGAGCAGATTTCTAAAAATTTGGTGCCGCTCGTTAGCGACAATAAACCCCAGGGCGGCAGCCTGGTCCCGAATGTGGTCGTCCTCAACGTAACGCCCAAAGGCCGCCTGGCCTCGGTAGACGTGGTAACGCCTAACCGCGGTCACGCCGATGGCAATAATGGGCTGCTGGGTTACGGGTCAGCGATAGACTGGGTGGTAACGGCTGTAGGCGGTATCCTGGCGATAATTGGGCTGATTTTGCTTGGCCGGACGCTGGGTAACCGGCGTACTTAACGATTGGATTTAGAGGCGGGAGTTTTTAAACTTCCGCCTTTTTTGTTGCCCCGCTTAGAATTGTCAGCCGGGCGGGTTTTAATTATACTTGAGCCGTACCCTTTCAAACCAAGCTTACAAATGAAGCAAAAAACGGAGGACTCAACGACAATGAACATGCCAACGATGCGAGTTGATGGTAAGGTCTGCCTGGTGACCGGGGCGGGCAGCGGCCTGGGTAAAGCGATGGCGCAAGGCCTGGCCCACTTTGGCGCGGACGTTATTATTACCGAAATCCCGTCCAAAATGGAACTCGGCCAGCAGGTCGCCCAGGAAATCGCCGGGGAAACCGGCAAGAAGGTGATTTGCCTGCCGCTCAGCCTGCCCGACCTGACCAGCATTGACCAACTTGTAACGAGCGCGGTCGAGCAGATGGGCCGGGTTGATGTGCTGGTCAATAACGCCGGGGTCCAGGTCGCCAAATACGCCCTGGACGTGACCGAAGCGGACTGGGATATTGTGCTGGATACCCATCTCAAAGGCTCATTCTTTACCTCACAGCGGGTCGCCCGGGAGATGATAAAACAGAAGTCAGGCCGGATTATTAATATCGCCTCGCAAAACGGCGTTATTGGTTATTACAAGCGGGCAGCCTATTGCTCGGCTAAAGCCGGGATGGTTAACCTGACCCGGGTTCTGGCGATTGAGTGGGCCGAATACGGTATCAATGTAAACGCGATTGGCCCGACTTTTATTCGCACTCCCCTGACCGAACCGACCTTTGCCGACCCTAAAATTTACAATGACCTGATTTCCCGGATTCCGCTGGGCCGGGTCGGTGAGCCGGAAGAAATGATTGGCGCAGTGGTCTTTCTGGCCTCGGACGCGTCAACCCTGGTTACCGGCCACACTCTGCTGGTGGATGGCGGCTGGACGGCGATGTAGGATTGGTGGTAAACCTTTGGTAAACCTTCACCGGTGAAGGTTTACCAAAGGTTTACCATAGGAACAACTAGGTATCCGTGGTTTTATGAAAGATAATTTTTTAAAACAACACGTCATTACCGGCGGGAACGGCCTTAAATTATACGTCGAGGAAAGCGGCCCGCCGGTCGGCCCGGCTATCCTGTTTATTCACGGATTCTCGCAGTCGCGGGTGGTCTGGTACAAACAGCTTTACAGCAGTCTGGCCCAATCCTTCCGCATTGTCACTTTAGACTTGCGCGGTCACGGCCTCTCCGAAAAGCCGCCCGAACGGGAGCATTATACTAACGGCAAGTGGTGGGCCGATGATATCGCGGCCATTATCAGGGATTTGCGGCTGGAAAAAACGGTGCTGGTCGGCGTTTCGTATGGCGGCTATATTATCTGCGACTACCTGCGGCACTATGGCGAAGAAAACCTGGCCGGGCTAAACTTTGTAGGCGCGGCGACCAAGATGGGTACACCCGAAGCCTTTACGATGGTCGGCCAGGAGTTCCAGGCGCTCTTTCCCGGTTTCTTTTCGAACGATATTGGAACAGGCGTGGAGGCGCTATCCCAACTGATCCGCCTTTGTACCTGCCGGGAGATGCGGTCGGAAGACTTTTATACCAGCCTGGGCTTTAACTGCGCGGTGCCGCCATTCGTCCGCAAGAACATGTTCACACGCAAACTGGATAACGACGATGTGCTGGCCCGGTTAAAGCTGCCGCTGCTGGTGACGCACGGTCTGGAAGATAAAATTATCCTGCCAAACGCCGCCGAGCATCACCTGAAAATAGCGCCAGGAGCGCTGCCCAACTTTTACCAGCAGACCGGGCACCTGCCTTTTTTCGAAAACCCGAACCGGTTTAACCTGGGTCTGGCGGCTTTTGCCCGGAAAGCCCAGGGGTGGAACGGGCCTGTAAACTTTTAATACATAAAGTTAAGGGGTGAAACCGCAATGGCTGAAGGGAAAATTGAGCAAAGATTGGCCGAACTTGGTATTGAACTGCCGCCGACCTTCGCGGCCCCACCCGGTATGAACTTTATTTCAGCGGTGCTGGCCGGGAATTTACTCTTTCTTTCGGGACACGGCCCGACCGGACCCGACCGCCGCCTGGCCTACCGGGGCAAAGTTGGCGAGGATGTCTCCGAGGAAGACGCCTATAAAGCGGCCCGCCTTACAGGCTTGAATTTGCTGGCGACCATGCAAAAAGAACTTGGTACCCTGGACCGGGTGATAAACGTGGTTAAGGTGCTGGGGATGGTCAATGCTGTGGAAGGTTTTGAGCGGCAGCCTTTTGTTATAAACGGGGCCAGCGACCTTTTCGTGGAAGTTTTTGGCGAAAAAATAGGTCGCCACGCCCGCTCGGCGGTGGGTATGGGCGGCCTGCCAAACGACATGCCGGTCGAAATTGAAATGATTGTCCAGGTTAGCCTTTAGTCAGGGTTTACCAGGATAGATTGCAAGACGGGCAAAGTCAGGTTGCCGCCACTCAGGACCAGGGCAACTTTTTTCCCGGCGAGTTGGTCGCGCATCTGGAAGGCGGCGGCCAGGGGCGCAGCCCCGGCGCCTTCGGCTAGCTGGTGGATGGTTTCGAGATAAGCCCGGATGGCCTGACGCATCCCGGCCTCACTCACCAGCACAATATCGTCCAGAAGTTCACTCATGATACGGTAGGGCAGGCCGAAGGGGATGCGAGTCGCTACGCCTTCGGCAAAAGTGTTGCTGGTGGCCGTCGGCGAGAATTGGCCCGACTTAAGGGTCTGGTAGACCGCCGGAGCCTGTTCGGCCTGCACGCCGATAACTTTAACGTTCGGGTTGACTCTTTTAGCCGCCAGGCACTGGCCGCACGCGCCGCTCCCCGCGCCCACCGGCACGAAAATATAATCCAGGTCGGGGATTTCCTCGATAATTTCAAGCGAACCGGTAGCAACCCCGGCAATAAGGAGCGGTTCGTTGGCGGAATGAATATAACGGTAACCCTGGCGTTCGGCTTCGGCGGCGACCCACTCGCGGGCTTCGTCAAAGTCCAGGCCGATCTCAACCACCTCGGCCCCCAGGTCGCGCATGGCCTGGAGTTTGTAGGGATTGTTGCCGACCGGCGCGCCGATTATCACCTTCACCCCATAGGTTCGCCCCGCAAAAGCCACTGACTGGCCGTGATTGCCGGTGCTGGCGGTAATGACGCCGCGCTGTTTTTCTTCCGGCGAAAGGCGCGAAATTAAATTCAGACCGCCGCGCACCTTGAAAGCCCCGGTCGGCAGCAGGTTCTCGCACTTCACCACTGTTTCTGTCCCCAATAGCCGGTCCAAAGCTGCTGACCGCAGCAAAGGGGTCGGTTTGAGGTGCCGGTAAACGACCTGCCGGGCTGCGTAAATATCGGCCAGGGTTGGCGGCTCTAAATCTGTAACAAGTTCGGGCGGTGTCGTTGTCATTTAAAATACTCCGCTAAATTTTACCTTTTGGGCGGGGCGGTATCGGCCAACGCCTCGGAAATATAGTCGCCGTTAGCGTTCCAGAGCGACCAACCGGATGCTCCAGATGTATCCGCTGCCGTGATTTGGACCTCAACGCGCTGGGCGGTAGACCTGAACTGGGTGTTCTTGGGGCCGTAAAGCTTGTCGTAGTCTTCCAGCCAGGGCCGGTACTTGGCAACCGGTTTAAGTTGTTCTTCAAGCTTGCTGGCGATACGGCCGCTTTGCTCGATAATTTCTTTGGGGTGCGCGCCCGGGTCATCAAAACCCATTTCCCCGGTGGAGAAAAGGCTGGCGTACACCATCGGGCAAATATAGTCCGCCATCATCACAAGGTCGTTGTACTGCTGCCCGATACCGTCCGCGTCGTTCTCACGCCACAGGCTGTAACCAAACACGTCCAGCGACAGGAAAGTGTTGGTCGTGCGTAAATTGTTATACGCTTTCATGACCGCGCTTTCGATGGCATCGGTGCGCAGTTTTTCATTCTCGGAAAGAGCAGTCCAGTCCAAATCAGGTTTGTACTGGATGTCCTTTAAGGCTCCGTCGGTCGGAAAACGGATATAATCGTAATTGACCTCGTCAAAGCCTAGTCCGGCCAGTTCTTTCGCCAGGTCAGCGTTGTAGTCGCTCACTTCCGGTTGGAACTGGTTCGGCCAGGACAGACCGTTATCGTCGACCCAGGGCTTGCCGGTTTTTATGCTCTTGATGGCCCATTCCGGCTTTTTGGCGGCAATCGCCGGGTCGCGGAAGACCACATAACGAGCCACGACGTAGAGGCCGTGTTTGTGAGCGTCGGCAATAAGCTTCCTGGGGTCCATTAACTGGTCAGGCACCATGCCGTTCAAGTTATAGACCAGGCCAAGCTGTTTTGCCAGTGGCACCTGGCTGTTGTACCAGAGCAAGCCGGTATCATCGTCTTTTACTCCGATAACAACCGCGTTAATCCAGCCCTGGTCGGCCATTTTAAGATAAGGCGTAAATTCCTCGTCGTAATTAGCGTTAATGGCGTACGCGCCCGGCACATAGACACCCCGGAAGTGGAAGGGGGCCATGGTTGCTCCCTTTTCCAGTTCGGCGGCCTTGAAGGTCTGGATTTTGTAGCCGGGCGCTCGCACGGTAACCACGGTATCGGCGGTATGGGCGGCGTCGCTAAAATGGAACTTGCCGTCCTGGCCGGTGAGCGCGGTTGTATTTTCGTCAAGCTTGATAAGAGCGTTAGGAATCGGCTTATTTGAGGCTGAGTCGGTCAGCGAACCGTCAAACTGGGTTGATTTGAGGGCAAAGGTAACAACCTGGTCTTTGTCCTCGACAGTCTGTTCGGTGCTGGTGTAGCCAATCAATTTTACGCTAACCTTTGCCCCAGGCGGGAGAGCCGTGAAGCTGAAATTACCTTTGTCGTCCGTGATGGCCGTTTTATCCCCGCCATAGACGAGTTTCCCGGGGATGGGCTGCTGGTTAGCGGCGTCTACCAGTGAACCCTGGAAGAGGTATGGTTTTAGCTCAACGGTCGGGAGCGAAGACCCGGCGGAAACGGTTATGGGAAAAGGGTTGTAACCGGTAGCGCTGATTGTGAAGTTACCTTCTTGCAGGTTATTTGCCACCAGTTTGCCGGTATCATCGGCTTTAGCAACCTGGGTACCGTCAGCCTTTTTTAAGACTGCGCCCGGTACGGGCTGGTTGGTGGACCCGGTTACGATTTCGGTTTCAAGTTTAAGGGCCGGTTTTGGGGTTGGTGATGGGGCTGCAACGACAATTGGGGCTGCCGAGGCAAGCGGGCTGGTATTCGGGTTGTTATTCAGGTTTGGCGGTGTGGCATCAGGTTGGGAAGTGACTGGCGGGTTGGGACTCAGGCCGGCGTTTGAGGTCGGGTTGGCTTTCGGGTTGTTATTCCCAACCGGCAGTTGGCCTGTCCACAGCAAAAGCGCGACCAGGATAGCGATAAGCACCAGCAGGGTTATAAAGGCAAAGCGGCGGAACGAAGAAGCTTCTTTTTTCAAACTAAATCCCTCTAAACAGGCTTTTAATCAGGCTTAAAATTTGGTGGAACAACCCCGGCTGGGATTAATATATAATGGCAGTATGTGAAAAATTTATCCCGTGATTTCTAAATCGAGTTTAGCCTAGTTTGGAAGGCCTGTCAAAAGTCGACCAGGTCGCAAGCCGCCCTGTAAGGGGCTTACCCGGAAAAATTCAGGAAATTCTAAGGAAAGTTTAGCCTAAAAATTTGAAAGAAAGAGAAAGAAAATTGTGGGTAACAAGCTCTGGAAGACTATAACCCGGGAGAAAGCCCTGCAAAACGGCAAGTGGCTGACCGTCGAAAATCACACGGTTGAATTACCAGACGGTCGCCGAATAAGCGAGTGGCCCTGGGTTATTACACCCGACTATATCAATGTGGCGGCTGTAACCAAAGACGGCCGGTTCTTGTGCTTTCGTCAGACCAAGTATGCCGTCAAAGATGGCCTCACCCTGAGCATTGTGGGGGGCTATATCGAGGTGGGGGAAGACCCGCAGGAGGCTGCCCGGCGCGAACTCCGGGAGGAAACCGGTTATTCTTCTTCTAAATGGACCTTTCTGGGAAAATACGCCGTGGACGCGAACCGGGGCTGCGGCGCCGGCTATCTTTACCTGGCTGAAGAGGCCGAGTTCGAGGAAAAGGCCGAAAGCGACGACCTTGAAGAACTCGAAATGATTTTTTTAACTAAAGAGGAAGTCCAGGCAGCCCTTAAAAATGGAGAGTTTAAGGTGCTGGGCTGGGCAGCGACGGTTGCCCTGGCATTCCAGTATCTTTAAGCCAGGGTTAGACCTTAGCCTCAACTTTTTGGACTTCCCGGGAGGGCCGCGGCGGGGCTCCTGCTTTATGAGGAAGGGCCAATCTTCTGATTACCTTGCGCAAGGGGGTTTCCACCAGCTTAAAGCTGATTATCGAGACCACCACCACCACCAGGAAAATGCCGAAGCCAAAGAGGAAAGATAACGGTTGCGGTAGGTTGAGAATATTGTCCACATTGGGTATAAGGAAAACTTCATGCCACAAATAGAAAGAGTAACTGGCTTCTCCCAGGAGGATTAAAGCTTTCGTGCTTAGAAACCGGCTTAGTAAAGTGCGATACCGGGCCAGGCAGAAAATAATAATAGTGAAAAAAGGAATATACCCTGCGGCATAGCGGAAAGGAATCAGGTATGGCTGGTCGAAAATCATCAGGAAGATGACCGCCGCCATCGCCAGTCCAAGGGCTATCCGGCCCCAGAAAAGTTCCTTAGATGAAACCGGCTTACCGGACAGCAGGATATAAATACGGGCAGCCGCGCACCCGCTTATAAACTCGGCGAGGTGTATTACCGGAAAATAAAAGAACAGGTACAGGCCGGGCGTGTCTACAGTGTAATCGTCGGGAGTGTTGTTGCCGGTAAGGACGAATGCCGCCGCCAACCCCAGTACCAGCAGTACCGCTACCGCCGCCACGGCCACAAGTTGGCCTACCCGCCCGCATTTTTTTAAAATGAACCAGGTTACCAGGGGAAAGGTGAGATAAAGGAATATCTCGACATTCACGCTCCACGAGGGGACATTATATATCAAGGCGCTCAGCACCCGCACGTCCGGGTTCCAGGTTTGGAGCAGCATAGTTTGCTGCCAGATTACGGAGGGTCCAATCCGGCCTGGTTCGGTGTAGGCGGTAATAGCCAGGGCGACCAGGAAGACCAAAAGATAGACCGGGTAAATCCGGGCGAAGCGGTTTACCAGGAAAGGCCAAAAATTTTTAAAAGGCCGGATGGTCAGGCGGTCGTAATAGTTATAACAAATGACAAAGCCGCTGAGAGTAAAAAAAAGCGGGACGCCGTTGTTACCTGAACGGGTGAAGCTGTAAAGCCACTGAGGTATCTCCGAACCGGCAGTAAGGGGATAATGGTACATAAAGACCATGAAAGCGGCTATAGCCCGCAACCCGGTTAAAGCCTCGATTGAAGCCACGCCCTTGACCGAGATTGCTGCCTCGTTCCGGCTTTTCGGGTTTACCCGGTGGAAGGCCCAGTGGTAAAGACTGCGGGGCCGGGCCTTGCCGAATGGTTGGCTGGCGGCGGTCTGCCAGAAAAGCACCGCCAGGACCGCGAGACTGAAAGCCCACAAATAAAAACTTTTAGTGTCATCCAGCCAGTCGGCGAACCTGCCGAGCAAAAAGACTGCGGCCAGGACCAGAACCACACCAGCGATATTCAGCCCCACCGGGGCGTACCGGGCTAACCATGCCTGTCTTTGGCGGTTCCACCAGCTAATAAAAGCCGTCAGCAAGCTAAGGGCGGCCAGCAGCCCGATTAATAAATTAAGCCTGGGCGGTGTTTTCGGCCAGGCCAGTTCTTCAAGCTGGAGGGACTTGACCATGAAACCAAGCGAACGCGGGTCTCCTTTTGGCTTGTAGGGCTGCGAGATTAGCTCAATTTTAAGCGGCTGGTTCTCAAGTCGCTGGTTGTTAAAATCAAGCGAAACCTTCTGGAAATTTGGGTTCGCAGGGTCAAGCCGGATTTCCCTGGTCGGCGTACCATTAACCAGCACTTGGATTGGCGCATCCGGTCCACCATAAACCGCCGCGCTGCGAGCTTCAAGGGTTAGTTTGCCGCCGCCGGGAAAGGCCAGGCTAAAATCCAGGCTGGTACGCGGCCCGGACCAGGCAAATTGATTACCCGCGGGGTCTGCTTCGGCCAGGTAGAACCCGGTGGCTTTGTCAGCGCCTAAAGTTTTAAGCTGGGGAGCCTGGTAAGTTAATTCTAAAGGCACCGGTAGCCGGAAAGCCACTAAAAGCAGCAAAATTACCAGGCTGGCAACCTGCCCCAGAAATAAGCTGGCAAACTGTTTCATACCAAAAGGAAAATCAAAATAAAATATTTATAATTTGTCGCAGGCAAAACAGCGATATACCGTTTCAGAAGCGAGTTTAGCCTAGAACCCCCAGCCTGTCAAAACCAGGGTTAATACAATCCCCTAAATAGAACGACATATCCCTTATTATACTTAAACCAAATAATAAAGAGAAACATTTAAAAATGCCAAAATCAAGAAACCTTAGACAGGAAAAGCTAAGTCGAAGCCCAGGCCAGGCTTTTTAGGCACTTGCATTTGTCCCGCCACGACCGGCGGGGCATTTTCGACAAGGGGTCCGTTCAGGAGAGAGGCGGTAGCGAGGCCGCAAAAGGGGATAGACGCGGGCAGGTTAGCGGCCAGGTGCAGGGCGGCGGCGATACCGACCGCGCTATCAATGGTGGTGGTGACAATACAGCCGACCCCGGCCAGACGGGCCATTTCGATAATCTCCAGCCCGGCCCCCAATCCGCCAACCACCATTGGCTTGATGATTAGAAAATCTGCAGCTCCGGTCTGGATGATATTTTCGGCTGTTTCCAGGCTTATAACAGGCTCGTCGGCGGCAATTGGCATTTTCGCGGAGCGGCGTACCCGGGCCAATCCTTCAAGGTCGGCGGCGGTTACCGGTTGCTCGACCAGTTCCAGGTCGAACTGGGCCAGGGCCATCAGCATTTCGATAGCCTGCGGTACTGCCCAACCACCGTTAGCATCCAGCCGCAATTTTACGTCCGGCCCGATAGCTTGCCGGATTGCCCCCACTCGTTCGACCTCCCCGGCTACACCGGTTTCCATGCCTACTTTTAGTTTAACACAGCCGAAACCTGAAGCAACCGCCTGCCGGGCCGTTTCGCAAGCCACCGCTATATCAGGCTGACCAATGGTGGCATTTACGGGAACACTCAGGTCGGCGCTTGGTGGTGATAAGCCATAGGTAGCGGCCAGCCACAAACTTAAAGGCAACCCGGCAGCCTGGGCCAGCACGTCGAAAGCAGCGGTTTCCAGGGCAAAAGCGCTTGCTGCCGCGCCCGGTCCCCTGTTTTTGCGCAACCGGGCTACCACGGGACGAACCGCCTCGGGGGTTTGATTTACTAATCCAGGGGTTAGTTCAGACAGCCAGCGTTCGACATCGGCCGGGTAGCCGCCGCCAAATTCAGGCAGCGGCGCAGCGTCACCCAGCCCCACCAGGCCAGAGGCGGTTTCCAGCCGCACGATAAACCCCTCTCGGACTTTCAGGGCCGCCTGGGCTGTCCCAAAAGCGTCCGCGAAAGGTAGGCAGTATGGAAACCAATTTAACCCGGTAATTTTCATAAGCATTCCACAAGCCAAAAGCCGCTGGTGGCTATGGCAGGCGCGGGAACTTCGAGAAGTCGGGCTTGCGTTTCTCAAGATAAGCCCGGTGGCCTTCCTTGCCTTCCTCGGTCATGTAATAAAGCATAGTGGCGTCCCCCGCTAACTGCTGTAACCCCGCCTGACCATCGGTATCAGCGTTAAAGGCTGCTTTCAGGAAGCGCAGGGCAATCGGGCTTTTTTCCAAAATTTCCTTCGCCCACTTGATCGACTCTTCTTCAAGCTGGTCGAGCGGCACAACCGTATTGACCAGGCCCATCTGAAAGGCTTCCTGGGCGTTGTACTGGCGGCACAAAAACCAGATTTCGCGGGCTTTCTTCTGGCCGACAAGGCTTGCCAGGTAACTCGCGCCGTACCCGCCGTCAAAGCTGCCGACTTTCGGCCCGGTCTGCCCGAAGATGGCGTTATCGGCGGCGATAGTCAGGTCGCAGACCACGTGCAGGACGTGACCGCCGCCCACCGCGTACCCGGCCACTACCGCGATAACCGGTTTGGGCATATAGCGAATCTGTTTCTGCACCTCCAGAATATTCAGGCGAGGAGTCTTGTCTTCCCCGACATAGCCGCCGTGGCCGCGTACCCGCTGGTCGCCGCCGGAGCAGAACGCTTTGCCCCCGGCCCCGGTCAGAAGGACTACGCCAACTTCCGGGTCTTCGTGAGCGTCTTCGAGGGTCTGTTGCAACTCAAAAACGGTCTTGGGGCGGAAAGCGTTGTGGACTTCGGGCCGGTTGAGGGTAATGCGGGCGATGCCTTCGGCTTTTTCGTAGATAACATCCTCGAAATCGCCAACTTTTTGCCAGTTAACTGAAGCCATTTTCTAAAAATCTCCTTTACTTATTGCTATCTTCTAAAGCAGTCTTGAGCCGGGCAACTATTCCAGCCACATTTATCTTTGAAAAATCTGTCGTATCAATTTCAATAATCTCGCCGCCAATATCCAGCGGGTCCAGGTAGCCCCTGGTCAAAACCGGCGCGATTTCGCCCAGTGTTTCGAGGTCTACGTGACCGGGGTGGCGGTCAGGGTCGTTGGCCCTGGCGCGGTAGCGTTCCACCAGGGCTTTTCCGTCGGCGCGGCATATTACCTGAAAAGGTCGAAATGGATATTTTTCCTGCAACTTATTGAATTCGGTAGCGGCGATTGGGGCGAAGTTGCTTTCCACAACCAGGGATTGCCGGGCGGCAAGCTCGGCATCCAGGAAATAATAAAGCAGGTGATAAGTTGCGAGGCCTAATTTTTTCGACCAGGCCCGGTCCTGCCAGCCCAGGCTATCAAAAAGCGTTTCTTTGATGCCGTCCTTGTAGATTAGCGGCAACCCCAGTTCGCGGACAATCTGGCGGGCCAGGGTTGTTTTCCCGCTGGCCGGTGGGCCCGAAACGATAATCAATAGCGGCTTGCTCATAAACCGGCCAGGAAATCTTTTACCAGTTTCTCGAATTTTTCAGGCTTTTCCAGGTGAACGGTATGCCCGGCCCCGGCTATCACTTCTCTCCGGGCATTTTGAAACTTTGCTTCCATCAACTGGCCGGTAAGCCTGAATTTTGGGTCAAGTTCGCCGGTCAGGATTAAAACAGGCCGGGTAAAACTTCCCAGGTCATCCCAGAGCGAAGGCTGCACGCCGATACCCAGACCGCGCAAGCTATTTGCCAACCCTTCCGGTCGGTTCCTCAGGCGTTGCGCGTGCAAATCGGCCCGGACGCTTTCGGGTAAGTTAGCCTGACTGTTCCAGAGCGGTAGATTTTCCCAGCGTTCCACGAAGGCGGCCAGCCCTTTTTCCTCGATAAAACCGGCCAGGGCGTTGTCGGCGGCTTTTCGTTCGCGCCGTTCTTTTTCGGTCGGCAGACCGGGCGAGGCGCTTTCAAGAACCAGGGCCGAAACTTTTTCAGGATAGCGCAGGGCAAAAAAGAGAGCCACCCGGCCGCCCATCGAGTAGCCTGACACGGCGGCCCGGTCAATCTTTAACTCATCAAGAATCTGCGCCAGGTCGGCGGCGGTGTTTTCGATGCTATAGCGAGTCGGGTCAGCCGGGGCTTCGGTTGCGCCGTGGCCCGGCAGGTCAACCGTAATTACCCGGTAATACGGGGTAAAGGCCGGTAGGAGGTTTCCCCAGCTTGCCCCGCTACCCGTAAAGCCGTGGAGAAGTAGGAAGGCCATACCTGTCCCGGCATCCTCAATATGGTAGTGCAGGCCGTTGACCGCCAGCAGACTCACCGGGCGACCGCCTTATCCCCGGTCGCGGCCAGAGCCTGATAGACCGCCGCCCACATCTGGCGGTGCATGGTCACATTGTGTTCGCGGTTGGTCGGCACCTCGATAACTTTAAGTCCGTCCTGTTGCAAAGCAGTTTGCAGGGCGCTTTCGAACCCGGGCCAATCGTGTATCCGGTCGAATTTAGCGCCGTACATTTGCATTACCGGCTCGAAATCAAGACCGTGCGGCGTGCCGAAAAGCTGTTCGAAATTATGGGGGAATCCTGCCTGGGGCAGAAAGGAGAAAATCCCGCCGCCATCGTTGTTCAAAATCACGATGGTCGCGTTAAGTTGGTGCAATTTGGCGGCCAGGAGACCGTTTAAGTCGTGGTAGGTCGAGAGGTCGCCGATAACCAGGACGAGCGGTCCCTGTCCGGCGGCAGCCACACCCAGGGCGCTTGAAACCACGCCGTCAATGCCATTCGCGCCCCGGTTGCACAGGAGGCGGATATTTTTTGGGCTTCCGGCAAAGAAGCTGTCGAGGTCGCGCACCGGCATGCTGTTGCCGACAAAAAGGGTTGAACCATCCGGCAGCAAATCGGCCATTGAGGCCAGGACGCGGCCTTCGAAAAGCTCCGGCAGGTTGCTCAGGGCGTTTTCCAGGGCCGCCGCGGTCGCGTGGGCGCACTCCAGCCAGCCGCGCAACCAGCCTGATTTAAAGCTTTTAGGCGGCAGGCTGGCCGCTAAATCCTGGCAAAACAACGCCGGGTCGGCGTGATATACGGTCTGGGCCAGTTGGGTCGGCTCGTTCCAGCCGTCGCCGCCATCCACCAGGAATTGCGGCAAGTTGGGGAATCGTTTCAGGAAAAGCAGCAGCGGTTTGGCGGTCGGCATCGCGCCAAAGCGCAAAATCACTTCCGGCGCAAAGTCATCACCCGTGGTAAAGCGGCCGTCGCGCAGGAAGGCGTCGTAGGTCGAGATAAAATATTCCCGGTCGTGCGGCCCGGCCCGTAACCCTGAAAGCGGGTCGGCCAGGACCGGGTAACCAAGTTTTTTGGCCAGTCCGGCGACGGCCAGGGCCAGGGAGGGGTCATCCTGCGGCCCGACAATTATCAGCCCTTTTTCTATACCCTTCAAAGTGAGAGACAGCGGCCCAATTTCAGCCGGGTGCAGGCGGCGGGGCGCTTGCTTTAGTTCAACATACGGTTGCCCGTTGGGACGCCCTGCCCAGGCCACCGGGTCGCGCTGGCTTTCGGGCAGCAAAGGCTGTCCGGCAATAGGGGGCGGGGTGAGCGGTTCGCGGAAAGGCTGGTTAATATGAACCGGCCCGGCCGGGGCTGCATTAGCCACCCCGAAGGCTCGCCCGGCCTGGGTGCGGGCAAAGCGCAACATTTCGTTTGAGGCTTCCGGCAGGGGCATTTCGGCGTACCACTTGGCGTAACTGCCGTAAAGTTTTAGCTGGTCAATAGCCTGGGGCGCGCCGTTATCGCGCAGTTCGGCGGGGCGGTCGGCAGTTATGACTATTAGCGGCACCCGGCCCATTTTCGCCTCAACCACAGCGGGCATAAAGTTCGCCGCCGCCGTCCCGGAAGTGCAGACCAGGGCCACGGTCCGCCGGGTAGCTTTCGCCAGGCCCAGGGCGAAAAACCCGGCTGAACGCTCGTCATATTCCATCCAGATTTTTATTTTCGAGTTCCCGGCAAAGCCGTAAGCCAGCGGGGTCGAGCGCGAACCGGGGCAGACCACCACGTCCGTGAGGCCGGAGCGGGCCAGTTCGTCTACGAAGGCGCTCACAAAGGCAAACATTGGATTTTCTATTTTCAGCCAGGTTTCGTCAGCCATTACCTGATTCCCTTATCGTTGAACATATAACGTTAAACGCCTATTGCCTATTTTAAAGCGTTAATCATTGGGCGGAGTTTTAAACAAGATTCGGTATATTCCGCTTCCGGGTCGGAGTCACCCATAATGCCGCATCCGGCGAAAAGGCGCGCGTTAGCTCCATCCACCAGGGCCGAGCGAATAGCCACCACAAACTCGCCTTCGCCCCTCGAGTCAACCCAGCCGACCGGGGCAGCGTACCAGCCTCTTTCAAGTCCCTCGTTTTCGTGCAGCCATTTAAGGGCAGACTGGCGCGGAAAACCACCCAACGCCGGGGTCGGGTGCAGCGCTTTCAAAAGCCGCAAAACGCTGGCCGGTCCCTGGTCGGCCAGGCGGCCCAGGACCGGCGTGTAAAGGTGCTGGACGTTCGGCAGTTTCAAAAGGCGCGGTTCGTCGTCTACCAGGACGTGGTTGCAAACCTCGCTCAGGGCCGAGCGGAGCATCTGGACGACCACGGCGTGTTCGTGGCGGTTCTTGGCGCTTTCCATCAACTCCCGGCCCAACCGGGCATCTTCTTCCTCGGTCCGGCCTCGCGGGAAAGTCCCGGCCAGGGCAATCGTGCGAACTTCGCCTTCGCACAGCCTTACCAGCCGTTCCGGGGTAGCGCCCAGGAAGCATTTAGGGCCGTCCGCGATAGCGAAAATAGTCGCGGAGGGATAATTTTTCCGCAGCCGCTCCAGGGCCAAAGAAACCAGGAAAGGTTCGGCGGCAGTCAGGCTGACTTCACGAGCCAGCACCACTTTTTCAAAAGCGCCGCACTGGATTTCGCGGGCCGCCCGTTCAACCAGCTCTTTCCAATCGCCCGCCGGTTTAATGTCTTCCAGTTCGCCAATAACATTTTCCTTTGTCCCGGCTGTTTCGGCGGGGCTGCTCTCTTCGGTCAGAAAAAGGCCGAGTTTAAGCAGGTGTTCGGCTTCAAGGGCCGGGTCGGTAAACTCGTCTATGAGGGCGTTAAGGGTAAGATAATTGCCGTCCGCGCGGGCGGCCAGTTGGACCTGCGGCAGCCTCAAAAGCACCGCCGGGAAGCCCTGCCACTGAGGAGTAGCTTCCGGTTCTTCATCGAAAGAAAAGCCCCCAAAAAGGGCCGGGCCGATGCCCCACAAATCGGCCGGGGCGTCCTCGCGTTCGATAAGAGCGTTTGCCACCAGTTCCTGCCAGTCTTTTTCGACTGTCTCGAAACGTCCGGCATCGTCCGCTTCCAATGTAAAGGCCGCTCCCGCCCCGGCCAGGCTGAATTTATCTTCGGCTCTTTCCCAGAACGAGGCGGCTAAATTTTGCTGGCGGGCCTTTTCAAAAAAATGCAGCGTTGCTACCGGCTCGACCGGCTTGCTGTAGCTGACCAGCAGACCCCGGCCCTGGCGGTGCGCCTCGGTCACGCCTTTTTCAAGCCAGGCCGTTAAAGTTATTAAACCGGTGAGATAATCAGTTGAAATCGCCATAAGTGCTTTCTTTCTGTCCTGTCTGCCCATTATTTTTCGACCAGCCCGATACTCCGCCGTAAAAGTTCGCGCAGGGCCGGGTAAGCCTCTTCAAGCTGAGCCGGTTGGCCGGTTAAGACCCAGCGGGTAACCACCTCATTGACCGCCCCGAACCAGGCCGCGCTGGCAATTTCGGTGTTAAGGGGAGCAATCGTGCCGCTCAGGACGGCCTCGTCTAAATAATCTTTGATAAGTTTGGAAAACGAAGCGTGAATTTCCATCATCCGGTCGTTAAATTCTCGGCCCGCTCCCAGGGCTTCTACCAGGAAAAGCCGGGTAAGGGTGCGGTGTCCCGCGAAGGTTTGCAGCATAGTTTGCAGCGCGACGTCGCCCTTTTTTAGCACATTCGGTTCTTCGGCCATGGCGCTCTCGGCCCGCGAACGCAGCAGCCCGGCCATTTTTTCCAGAAGGACCAGGAAAATAGCTTGCTTGTTGGGGAAGTAAAAATATATTCCGCCTTTAGAAGTCTGCGATTCTAGCGCAATATCATCAACAGCGGCGTCTTTATAGCCTTTTTGGGAAAAAACAGTGGTGGCCGCATCAAGTATACGGCTGAAACGGAGCTGGCTTTTTGCTTGTTTGTCCAAAATCTTTCTTCTCTCCCTAAAACCGACTGACTCGTCGGTTGTATTTATTGTAACAAACAATGCGTTCAAAATCAATAAAACTTTGTTAAATGGATCGTTAAACTTTGAATCTAGCACTTAAAACCGAGGAAACCGTTTTGTAACGAAAAACAAAGAAAAAACGGTAAGGTTTGAAATTCCGGCATTATAATTCCGGCATTATAAAGAATGGCCCAAACCCCTTAATTCGAATTATTTCGTTCAAAGCCTGTGTTAAAAACAACTTAAAACCCAGAGGTTTTAGACTCATTTTAAAACAAGTTTTCAACGTTTAAGGTTCAACTTTTACCGAAAATGGAGAAATATGACGCATGACACAAACAAATTTAATCTTATGGTATACAATTTGCATAGTAAAAGAATGTGAAAAGAAAATAGAGCGGAGGCCGGCATCCTGGGGTAGGGAGCGGTCGGGGGTAAGGTTAGTAAACGGGGGCGTGTATGTTGGTACTGGTTGTAGATGATGAAGAAAGCTTATGTGAATTACTGGCGGAAGTGCTGGCCGGGGATTATAAAGTAATCAAGGCTTTTAACGGCAAGGCCGCTTTTGAACTTGCCAGGGAAAGAAAACCTGACATTATTATTTCCGATGTTATGATGCCTCATATGAGCGGGGTCGAGTTATTGAAGGCTTTGCGCGAAAATAGTGAAACAGAGCATATCCCGGTTATCCTGTTAAGCGCCGCGCCGCTCCGGGCCAAAGTGGCCGAGGCTTCCGCCTTTCTAACCAAGCCATTCGAAATTGAAGTGCTGGAAAAGGTTGTGGCAAAAGTTGCCCAGGATAAGGTAGAGGCCAATGAAGAATCACCTGGCGCACCTTTAGAATTACCTGAACTAAGCCCGGCCTCAAATAATTACTGGAAACCAGGCAATTGCTGAAAAGTGGTAATCTAAGGATGCCACTTTTTTATTTCCTTCAAATTTCCCCCTCAAATCTTCTAACTAAGGTATAAAATTTGCTGTTTATATTTACATAGCTTCTGATTGTTCGGTTTTAAGCTGTAAAAGGTTTGCTTAGAAGGAGGCGCGGCCCCTGATGCCCCACTCTTCTCAATTACCCGGACGCACTTCCACCGGCGTGAGCGGGCTTGACATTGTTTTAGCAGGCGGATTATTAAATCGTTCGACGTACCTTATCGCAGGCGCACCTGGCACCGGCAAATCCGTCCTGGCCCAACAGATCGCTTTTCACCAGGCCCGGTTGGGTAACAAAGTGCTTTTCCTGACCCTACTTTCGGAGAGCCACGAAAAAATGCTGGTCAACCTCCAGGGTTTTTCTTTTTTCGACCGCAATTTGGTCGGCGACCGCATAACTTACCTCAGTCTTTACCAGGACGTAATAAACGGTGGGCTGCAAAATTTTACCGCTGTAGCCCGTGAGGCGGTCTTAAAAAGTTCGGCTAAACTGGTGATTATGGACGGCGTGAGTTCTTTAAGGGACTTTGCCGGGTCACGAGGCGACTTGCGAAAGTCTCTCTTTGATTTTAATGCTCAGCTTTCGGCGCTGGGCTGTACCACCCTCTTAATTGTGGACGACGAATTTCCGGTCCAAAATGCTCCCGAATATGCTATCTCCGATAACATCTTGCGGCTGCATTTCAATACAGATAAAAAGCGCTATATTCGCACTATTGAAATTGCAAAAAGCCGGGCTACTCCAGCTCTACCCGGCCTGCATTATTTTGATATTACGAATGACGGTCTGATGATTTACCCGTTTATAGAATCGCAACTGGCCTCACAGCAGTTTGTGCCGCCTCCTGCGGTTACCAAAGAACGGCTCAGTTTCGGTATAGAAGGGCTTAACCGGATGGTCTACGGCGGCCTGTTCGGGTCGAGCTTTAACGTTATTCTGGGGACACCCGGCAGCGGCAAAACGATTGTCAGCCTGCGTTTTATCTACGAAGGCGTGCGGCAGGGCCGGAAAAGTTTAATTCTCAGCCTGCAACACTCGCCGCCTCAGTTGCTGGCAATCTCGCGGGAACTTGGTTTCAGCCTGGAACAGTATGTAAATGATGGTACGCTTAGAATCCTGTGGGCTTTGCCGGTTCAGCGTTACCTGGACGAAGTAGCCGGTAAACTTTTACAGGAAATTGAGTCTCACCAACCGGCCTTACTTCTCATTGACTCTATCACTGAACTGGAAAGGCTAAGCCTCGACCCCGACCGGATAACCTCTTTCTGGGCGGCGATTATCAACATCCTACGCAACAAGAAGATAACTTCAATCGGTACCATGGAACTCAACCGGCTGGGCAATCATGTTTTAGAAATTCCCGAACACCCCATTTCGCTCCTGGCCGACACCATGCTTTTGATGCGCAGCCAGGAGGCGGACGGCCAACTTAAACGGCTAGTATCCATTCTGGGTATCCTCTCAAAAATTCGGGGAAAATAAAGAGCAGCCGAACGTAACCTGGCTACTCAGCTATTACCAAAGCAAGGAGAAGTTACGACCATTGGTTTTGGTGGGGTATGGATAAGGATAAGGATAA
>CADDZM010000065.1 GCA_902812345.1 Chloroflexota bacterium
CGCGCAGGGCGTGCCCGGTAGCCAACCCCTCCCGACCCCGACGCCTCCGGCAGTAACAGGCCGCGTGGTGTTGACTATCTGGACCGGCGGCTGGAAAGGCAACGCCGATTACGAAAAATTTCTCAACGACCTGGTGGACAAGTACCGCAGCCGCAACCCCAGGGTCACGGTGGACTGGCAGGACTACGGGGCCGGCCTGGCCCAAAAATTTAATGACGCGACGGCGGACCAATCCAAGACCACTCCACCGGATATTGTCCTTTTCAACGCTGCTGATATTTACCAGTTCGGCGCGAAAGGTGTCCTGGCCGACCTGGGCCAATTGGGCGGCACCGACCTTAAAAACGATTACGTAACCTCGACCTTTGAAGGCTTGCGGGTCGGCTCGGTCTACTACGGTTTGCCCTGGATGGCGAGTACCCAGGTCACGATTATCAATAAAAAGCTCTGGCAGCAAGCCGCGCTCGACCCGGCAAAACCGCCCAAAAATTTCACTGAGCTTGACACAATGCTACCTTCGATGGTTACCAAGACCGGCCAGGACGTAACTTCGGCCTGGTTTAAGCCGGATGCCCTGGGCGAGTTCTTGATGGAAGATACGCCGCTCTTTTCGGTTAGCGGCGATGGCGGGGCCAGGTTGCCCACCTTCCCCTCACCCGCTACCATTGAAAAGTGGCAGTATTTCCAGACCAAGCGCAAAAACGGCTCGTTCGCTAAAGACGCCTTAACCGGGAGTTATGCCGACGCTCTTAAAAAATACGCCGCCAATCAGCTTGTGATGGTGATGGATGGCGCGCCCCTGTTGGCTGGCCTGAAAAATGCCAGCCCGGATTTGTATAAGGATACCCTGGTCGTGCCGCACCTTACCGGCAAAGCCAATGTATTGCCGATGGATTTGCAGGGCTGGGTCATTCCGAAAGCTTCCCGCCAGTCGCAGGACGCGCTGGCCTTCCTCAAATTCTTGAACAGCGCCGAGAACCAACTGGCCTTCACTAAATTCTCCGGTCTGGTCGTACCGACCCAGAAAAGCGCTTTAACCGACTCGTTTATCACCGACTCGACCGACCCGCAGGCCCAGGCCCGTTCGATTATGGTCCAATCGCTCGACCATGCTAAAACTACCGCCAGCCTGCTGCCCGCACCGCTGGCCCCTGCCGACCGGGATAAACTGCTGGCCGCTCTGAACAAAGGTCTGAATACCATCTG
Organism: Chloroflexota bacterium; assembly: GCA_902812345.1. Taxonomy (GTDB): domain Bacteria; phylum Chloroflexota; class Chloroflexia; order Chloroheliales; family Chloroheliaceae; genus 54-19. Next base: position 1,207 of record CADDZM010000065.1, read on the forward strand.
GACCAGCGATACCGCCCCGCAGGCGGCTTTGCAGGAGGCTTCGAATAGCTGGAAGGAAATTCTGAAGTAAAGGGAAGGAAATCCCATGCGTATCAGGCGAATAAGCGGTAAAGATAAATTTAATGACGCGGGCAAACTGCCCCATGAATATAGCGACCAGACTAAATCAGCCCTGAATTCGGCAATCGTCAATATTGTGCAGGCTATCGGTTCTAAAGCGGGTGTCCTCACTTTCTGGGACGAAAGCCGCAACTTGCCCGGCCAGTTTTCGAGCTACGGCCTGGCCGAACCGCTGCTGGACGAGCTAAAGCCGGTTATAAACGACCTGATGACGCAGATGCACAACCGCATCCATACCCCCGGCGGTGGTCATAATACGGTCCGTTCCGAAGATTTAATGGCCCTGCAAGCCGATATCCCGACGCCGCAAGGACCGCTTCACCTGATTTGTTTGCCTATTCAGGCCGATAACCAGTTTATCGCCGGGCTTTGCCTGATTCAGCCTACTGTGGCGGCTTTCCCCCTGATGGGCGACGTGGGCGGACTGACTGATGGCGACCCCGTAGCCGGGTCCGGCGTTATTCCCGACCGGGTGGAGGATGACGGCTTTCAGGGCCATTACGGCCTGATTCTCGACCGTAGCGACCTGGTGGCCCGTAACGCCAGCCTCCTCAAACGCATGGTGGAGGAACGCCAGTGGCTCGGCCTGGTTATCGAGTACAGCGCCGACGGCATTTTGATTGTGGATAGCGAGTGTAACATTGTCGGGTTCAACCCGGCTTTCTCGCGCATTAGCGGCTGGTCGGTCGAAGAACTGCGCGGCCAGAACTGCTGGGAAGCCCTGCATATCTCGGCCACTCGCGGCGATGCCCATTGCGGCACCCTCTGTCCCATCCGGCTCGGCACCTTTGTCAACAAGCCGGAAGAAGACCGCCGCAGCGAAGTGGTAATTGTTACCAAAGATGGCGAACGGCGTGACGTTGAGCTGACCTACTCGGTCATCCTTTCCAGCGATAACCGGATTCTCGGCGGCATCCTGGGCGCACGCGACATCACGGCCCGTAAGGAAGCCGAGGAGTTGCAGTCTACTTTCCTCTCGGTTATCAGCCACGAATTGCAGACCCCTATCGCTATCATAAAGGGCTACGCCGGGCTTTACGCCGACGAAACGACCCCGCTTGAAGCAACCAAGGTTCGCGAGAAGATGCAGATTATCCAGGAAGAAAGCGAGCGGCTTAGCAAGCTGGTCGAAAATCTGCTTTATGCTTCCCGTTTGCAAGCCGGGGGCGTCGAGTTACACCGCGAACCACTCGATATTGCCAGCCTACTGCGCCGGGTTACCAATAAAATGCGCAGCGTCAGCAAGCTGCACAAAATCATTTTAAACCTGCCTGGCGAGGAAATCCCGGCTGTTAACGCCGACTACGACAAAATCGAACAGGTCGTGATTAACTTGGTCGAGAACGCCGTCAAGTACAGCCCGGCGGGTGGCCCGATTACCCTTGAAGCCCACCCGGATAGTGAAGAGGTAGTCGTAAAAGTAACCGACCGGGGCATCGGCGTGCCGGAAGGCGAACGCAAGCGCATTTTCGAACGCTTCAGCCGCCTGGACAGCCGTTATGTCCGTGAACGTAAGGGCGCAGGACTCGGCCTCTATATCTGCAAGGCTATCATCGAGGCTCACGGCGGGCGCATCTGGGTCGAGCCGTCCGCCGGGATTGACGACGGCAAGCCGTTTACGGGTTCGAGCTTTAGTTTTTCGCTGCCTCGCCAGGAACCGGCCAACCTGCCGGTCCTCTTTGGCCGGATTTAACCTGAAGGCGGGGCCGGGGCAGCCCTAAACTTTTAACCGCCCATGACAAAGCGCAACTCCTGGTTTTAGGGCTTTGTTTTGGGTAAAATAGAGGTAGGAGGAGTAGACCATGCGAGATGTAATAACGATTAAGAATTTTCAGGGTAAACAATTATCCCTGGTAGATATTCGCGCCGTCGAAAGGGCCAACCCTGGCCTCCCCGGCCTGTTTGAAATTGTTAAAGGGGACGGCTGGAACCGCTTCCGTTATGGGTTCGTGGTCGCCGCGCCGGGGACACCTTCAGGGGAAATAAGCCGGGTTATCCGGGAATACCGAAAAACTTTTCCGGGCGCGAAATTGTATCTAAGCCAGGGCCGTTAAAAAACAACGAAACAGTTTTAGAAAAGAAAGTAAGTAAAAATGAGCCAGACAGTCTTGGTTGTAGATGACGAGCAAAAGCTTGTGGACCTGGTGCGGGCGATTATGGAAAAAGAAGGTTATAACGTGGTCGAGGCTCACAACGGCTACCAGGCTGTCGAAAAGGTCCGCGAAACCTTGCCTGACGCTGTTTTATTAGACGTTATGATGCCTGAAATGGACGGCTTTGAAGCTCTTAAAGAAATCCGCCAGGCCAGTAACGTTCCGGTCATTATGCTGACGGTCCAGGCCACCGAAAACGACAAGGTTCGCGGCCTGGAACTCGGCGCGGATGATTATGTAGCGAAACCTTTCGACCATCGCGAACTTGCCAGCCGGGTCAAAGCGGTGCTGCGCCGGGCCGCGCTGCCCAGCAGCGTTAGCAAATCGGAAGGCCAGGTAAAAATTGACGACAATTTACAGATTGACTTTGATAAACGCGAGGTTATCGCCAACGGCAAGCGCCAAAAGTTGCGCCCGACCGAATACAAATTGCTTTATCACCTGGTTAGCAACGCCGGGAAACTCATGAGCCACGACCAACTTTTGACCAAAGTCTGGGGCCGCGAGTACCGGGATGACGAGCAACTGCTCCGGCTTTACATAACTTACCTCCGCCAGAAAATCGAGGCTGACCCCTCCCATCCCCGTTACATCCTGAACGAGCGCGGCCTGGGCTACCGCTTTATGGACTACAAGGCTGAAAGCTAGGTTTTTAGCAAAGTTCAGGGGCGCGGAAATATGCAACATTTTGTCACTTTTACGTACATGTTATAATTATCACAAGTAAAAGTAGAAGTGCAAACGGGTACAACAATGGCAAAACCTAAAGGTAAAGAAAAAAAGACAATCAAGGGGCCAATCACCGAAGCCGAGTTCAACCAGATTAAGAAAGCGCCTCGCCAGACCGCCTCGTGGGTCGAAGCGATTATTACGCGGGCCATGAACGAGGGTAAGTTCGACAACCTGAAAAACGAAGGTAAACCGCTCGACATTGAGGAAGAAAACCCTTACGCCGACCCTGATATGCGCCTGGCCTACCGGATAATGTCCCAGGCCGGGACCGCGCCCGCCTGGGTCGACATGGAAAAGGAAGTCAGCCACGAAATAGAGCAGGCCAAACGCGACCGGGCCAATCACCGCCTCTGGCTGAACCGCCGCCTGGCCCAGATTAAAGAAGGACAGTACCAGACCTTTTTGCGAGACTTGCGCCGGCTGGCCGATTTCCATGACAACTGGCTCATCCAGCATGCCGAGAAGTTGCGCCAGCTAAATGAAAAAATCCACAACTTCAACCACGCCTGCCCGGTCCCGCAAATTCACAAAGTCCTGATTATGGTGGACCAGACCATTGCCGAATTTGATAAAACCTGTCCCGGTATTCCTCGGGTCTAACCAATAAAATTAACCAAAAGCCCGGTTCTTTAAAAAGGCCGGGCTTTTGGTATAGTTCAACTAGCCTTGCCATCCCGCAAAACCCAAAACAAAGAAATCCAATTCCAATTAATGAAAGCGAGTAAATTGGCTTGCAGGGCCTGGTTTGTGCTACCTTTAAATAGCACACTTAAATAACACACTCAGCGGAAAATTTTAATAATAACCTAAGGGAGATTATCATGAAAAAAGTTGGTTTTATCGGACTGGGCCTGATGGGAAGCGGCATGGCAGGCCGCCTGCTTGAACAGGGTTACGAGCTTACAGTCTGGAACCGCAACGCTTCCAAAGCCCACCCGCTGGTCGAAAAGGGCGCGAAATTAGCCGAGTCGCCGGCTGATCTCGCCGCTCAGGTTGAAGTCGTCATTACAATAGTCAAAGATGACGCGGTTGTACGCGAAATATTGCTCGGTGAGAAGGGCGCCCTCCAGGCCGCAAAGCCCGGCACCACCTTTATTGACATGAGCACGGTCACGCCCATGATGAGCCGGGAACTGGCTGCCGCCTGCAAAGAAAAAGGCTTCCCGTTCCTGGAGGCTCCCGTGACCGGCAGTAAAGGCGCGGCGGCCAGCGGGCAGCTTGGTATCCTGGCCGGCGGGGAAGAAAGTACCCTCGAATCGGTCCGCGATATCCTCCAGGCCATGAGCCAGTCGATTACCCATATCGGGCCGAACGGTTCCGGCGCCATTCTCAAGCTTGCCAACAACCAGCTAGCCGGTGTCCTGATGGTGGCTTTAGGCGAAAGCCTGGCCCTTTGCGACGCTGCCGGGCTTGACCGCGAAATGTGCATTGAGACCCTTGTTGGCGCGGTTAGCCGGGTCAGCGGCATGAAGAAGCCTAAAATCCTGAATAAAGATTTCAGCACGGAATTTGCCCTGGATATGATTCATAAAGATCTGACCCAGGCCCTGCAGGCCGCCAACGAACTGACCCTGCCTATGCCGCTCCTGGCAACCGCCCGCGAGATTTACCAGCAAGCCCGCAAAGATGGCAAAGGCGGCCAGGACTTTTCGGCTATCACGCAGCGCGATTAATCAGGAGATAACAGTGCCGTTTGAAACAGCCGCCCAGGCCGAAGATTTTATTTTTAGTTCGTATATAGCTGTCGAAAGCCGCCTTTCCGGCCCGGACTCCCAGACGCGCAGCCCGGAACTGACCCGCCAACTCCTCGACAGCCTTGGCGAACCCAACAATAACTTTACTTCAATCGTGGTCGCGGGCAGCAAGGGTAAAGGCTCTATTGCTTTTTTAACGTCTAAGCTGCTCGAATCGTTCGGCTACCGGGTTGGCCTTGTTACAAGCCCGCACCTGGTGGATTTCCGCGAGCGTATCCGGTATAACGGCCGGGCCATCCCGCCGGACGACTTCGTGCGCCTGGTCAACCGGATTGAAGGCCCGGCCCGCGAGATTATCGCCTCGCTTCCCGGGGGCCGCTATCTAAGTCCAACCGGCATGATACTGGCGGTGGCCTCACTTTATTTTGCCGAAAAAGGCGTGGAGTTCGCGGTTGTGGAAGCCGGGCGGGGCGGGCAGTACGATGATAGCGTGGCCCTGGATAACCCGCTGGTCCTTTTTGGGCCAATAATGCTCGAACATACTGCTCAACTTGGCGGCACCCTGGCCGAGATTGCCACGACTAAAGCAGCCCTTATAAAGCGGGGCGGGGTTGGGGTCAGCGTGCCGCAAATGCCCGAAGTGCAGGACGTGATGATAGGCTGGAGTTTCCACGTCGGCGGCGGCCTGGTGCTGGCCGGGCGCGACCTGCACCTTATCAACCCGCGCTTTGTGGGCGACAGGCTGCGGGTTTCCGTACAGGCTCGCTACAACCTTTTTGAAGATTTCACCCTGGGAATTCCGGCCCTGTATGAGGCAGCAAATCTGGCGGTGGCCCTGGCCGCCTTCGAAATCGTCCGCGACGAGCAGGAGCTTCAAATGGACGAGAAGCTAATTTTGCAGGAAGCGCTGGAAAATTTAAAGTTCCCGGGCCGGATGCAAACCCTGGCCGAGTCGCCGTTAACCATCCTGGACGGCGCAGTTGCCCGGCTTTCGGCAAAGTCGGTCCTGGACAGCCTTTCCCAGGCCGGGCGTTTGCAGAGGCCGCTGGCTGCTATCGTGGCCGTCCCGGCGGATAAAGACTGGAAAGGCGTTTTGTGGGAACTATCCACCGTCTGCGACCATTTGGTACTGACAGGAGTAAAAAATCCTCGCTTGAAATTCCCCGGGCAGGAAGCGATTGAGTTTGCCCGCTCGATTTTCCCCGAAGGCGCCATAATCGAAGAAGCGGCCAATGTAGCGGAAGCCCGCGTCCGGGTGGCAAATTCCGCCCAACCACCACGCCTGATTTTAATCCTGGGAACCCAGTCGCTTCTCGCAGACACTTTACGGGATTTTAATCTTAATTTAGAGCAAATTTAAGCGGAACTTTTTAATGTTTTTGGCGTTTCACTTTCTAACCGTATTTTATACTTAAATTTCGGTTTAATCTTTTGTTCTAATCTTTTTATAACCTCACCCGGGGCCACTGGGTCGGCCTACGTGCTATAATGTTTTACACCTTTAAGCCGGAGCTGTCTTAAAGCTATCAATTTTTCAGCAACACAAGGAGTACAATTAATGTCCATTGCCTGGCAAGTTGCCGAACGCCTGGTCCAAAATGTCGAGAAAGTCATTATTGGCAAGCACAAGGAAGTGGAACTAACCCTTCTAGCCCTGTTATGTAACGGCCACATCCTCATTGAAGATGTGCCGGGGACCGGCAAAACAACTCTCGCAAAAGCGATTGCTCATTCGCTTGGCTGCACATTTAAAAGAATCCAGTTTACCCCTGACCTGCTGCCGACTGACGCTACCGGGGTGTCTATCTATAACCAGAAATCGGAACAATTTGAATTCCGGCCCGGCCCTTTGATGGCTCAAATCGTCCTGGCCGACGAAATTAACCGGGCCACGCCCAAGACCCAGTCCGCCCTCCTCGAAGCCATGGAAGAGCACCAGGTTTCGGTTGATGGCACTACCCATTCTCTGCCCAGCCCTTTTATCGTGCTTGCGACCCAGAACCCTATCGAATATGAAGGCACTTTCCCGCTGCCGGAAGCTCAGCTTGACCGCTTCCTGCTGCGCCTGTCGCTCGGCTATCCGAGCCGCCAGAACGAGGTTGAACTTCTTGACCGCTTACAGCGTCTGCATCCCCTGGAGAGCCTGGGCCAGGTCTGTTCCCCGGAAGAACTGGTCGAGGCCCAGGACGCTGTCAAGGAAGTGTACGTGGACGGTCTGATTAAAGAGTATATCGTAAACCTGGTTGCCGCGACCCGCGAGCAAGACGAAGTTTATCTGGGCGCAAGCCCGCGCGGTTCCCTGGCCCTTTACCGGGCTTCCCAGGCGCATGCTTTGCTGCAAGGGCGCAACTATGTTATCCCGGACGATGTGAAAGCTCTCGCCCCGGTAACACTGCCCCACCGCATCATTATGAGCCCTAGCGCCCGTATGAAAGGCCTCAACAGCACGGTGATTGTCGAAGGGCTCTTAAATCAGATTCAGGTTCCGGGGTCTAAAGCGGGTTACCGGTAAATCACCCGTCCTGGCCCCGCAAGGCGTAGCCACTCAGGTATAACCTCGTGGGCACAGCCTTGCAGGCTCTTTTATTACTCAAGTAAATTAAGAAAAATCAGTCCAGGCTGGACAATGTTGTAAAATGGCCGCACTCCGAATTGGCAAAACTCTCCTTTTCCCTCGCGTTGTCCGGCCTGGTGTGTTAAGACTTCCGAATGAGGTCGAATGAAGACTTTTCGTTTCATCCTGGTCATCATCATTATCGCGGTTTTGGCCCAACTGATCCATATACGCCTGCTATTCGTGCTGGACTATGCTCTTATCGGCATGCTGGTCTTTGCTTTTGGGTGGGCTCAATTAAGTTTGCAGTGGATAACGGTCGAGCGCAAAGGTAATGGGGACCGCGCCAGCGTCGGTGATTATTATGAAGAAGTAATTACCATGCGCAACGGGGGCTTTTTGCCCAAACTGTGGCTGGAAGTGCGCGACCACTCTGAACTCCCCGGCCACCGCCTGAACTGCGTCCAAAGCCTAAAGCCTTTTGGGGAAGTCCAGTGGCGGGCAAAGACTTATTGCTCGTTGCGCGGTCGCTTTCGCATGGGGCCGATCCAGGTCACGGCGGGCGACCCTTTCGGGCTGTTCCACTTCAAAAAGGATTTGCCGGTCAAACATTTTATAACGGTCTACCCGCCTACCTTTGAGATTAACCGCTTTGACTCGCTTTCCGGCGTCCTGCCCGGCGGCAATACGGCCAACCGGCCCACTCCACACACTACGCCCAACATTACCGGCCTGCGCGAGTACCGGCCCGGCGACAGCCTTAACCGGATTCACTGGGCCTCGACTGCCCGCCAGCGCAAGCTTATTGTCAAGGAGTTCGATTTCGACCCGACCATTGATGTCCAGATTTTTCTCGATATGAACTTGAAAAATCACTGGGTGTTGAACCATATCAGCCGGAAAGGGGTCACGACGGCGCTCCCGGCCAGCAGCGGGGTTCGCTCAAACGACTCGACCGAAGAATATTCGGTCGCTGCCGCCGCGACCCTGGCCCGCCACTTTCTGGGTATCGGACGGAGTGTAGGCTTTACGGCCTGGGGCCAGCACCACGAACTGATTTCTCCCGACCGGGGCGAACGCCAGCTTAACAAAATTATGGAAGCCCTGGCGGTGCTGCGGGCGCAGGGTAACCAGGATTTCGGCCAGCTTATCGCCTCGGAATTAACCCGGCTCGGCGGCACCGACACCGTAATTTTGATTACTTGCTCCACGGAAGAAGGCTGGGCCTCGGTCTTACCGCTTTTACTGCGAAAGAACGTAAAAGTCGCCGTGGTGATGGTCGAACCCAGCACTTTTGGCGGCCCGGTAGCCTCGCCGCTGTTCGTACTTGGCTCACTCATAACCATGAACGTGCCGGTCTACCTCGTTAAACGGGGTGACGACCTGACCCAGGCGCTGGATAGCCAGCTTGCCCGGTTAGCCGCCGAGGTAGTCTAAATCAGACGGCGGCTAACTTTAAATATCCTGTAGGGAAATATTTAAGACAGGAAGACAGTAATTTTTAGCTTATGAGCACACGCACAAACACAAGAAACCTTGAACCAAACCTTCTGGAAAAATTCAGGCTGGAAGAAGGCTGGTTTAGCCTTTTCGCCCTTCTCCTGGCTTTCATGACCGTCGTCTGGTCTATTGAAGGCGCGCACTGGGTGGATGGCTCGAACCTGCTGCCCCGCGCCGCCCTGGTCAGCTTCTTTATCGGTTTTGGCCTCGCCAGGGTCCGGTTTGTTCCGGCTCTGCTGGCCCACTCTTTTATCGTCAGTGTCGGACTTGTCTTTGTCGGCCTGCTTGTTTCGCCCTACGGCGACACCCAGTACAACGAGTGGACTCGCCGCCTGGGCAGCACGGTCTTGACAGTAGTCCGCTGGGTCGAGGATGCCATCCAGGGGCAGGCCCACGACAATAACCTTGTTTACCTGGCGTCGCTGACTTTTGGCATCTGGCTGCTTGGTTACACTTCGGCCTGGCTGCTTTTCCGCAGTCATAAGGCCTGGTGGACTCTCGCCATGCTTGGCACGGTCCTCATGTACAACCTTTCCCAGAACCCGCCCAACGCCATTTACAGCTTTTCTTTCTTTTTGATAATCGCCCTGCTGCTGCTGGTCCGTTTCAATGTTTACCAGGACGAGCAGCGCTGGCGCTCTCTGCGGCTTTATTTCCAGCCCGGCATCTGGCGCATGGCGATGGCGGTTGGCGGTTGCCTGGCCCTGGTAGTGATGGCGGTCGCGTTTGCAACGCCTTCCACTTCCCAGATTGAAACCTTCGGTCAGGTGCTTAACAAAGCCAGCCAGCCTTTTAACGGCATCAAGGGCGTGTGGGATTTGGTCGGTTCGGGCGGGGTAGAGCCGGGAGATGGCTACCAGGGCCGCCTCAATACCAATTACAACACCCTGGGCGATTCCTTTACTATCGGCGGCCCCCTGCGCCTGAGTAACGACCCGGTAGTGCAGGTCAAGACGGGGAGCAATTCCGCGCCTTCCTATCTCCAGGTTCAAACCATGGACGATTATGACGGGAAAGGCTGGGTTAACACTTATCAGATCGCCCTGGACAAGTCGCCTGCCGACCTGCTGTTCCGCAAGCTATCCCTGGCGGCTAACCAGGCTCTGCCAACTCCTACCGACGAGGGCAAGCGCACCGATAAACTTAGCGTTACCCCGCTGGTGCCGAATTTTAACCTGGTCCTGAGCCTGGGCGACCTGGTGAGCATGGACAAGGCGTCGCTGGTGGCTTTCCACTACATCAAGACCACAATCAGCGCGCCCCTTTCGGCCTTCCAGCTAAAAGAAATCCCCGACGGCAACGGCGGCACCCGCTCGGTCCTGGTAGATACTGTTTCCGGCAAGGCTGTTCCCCCGGCAGCCCTCGACCTTATCAAGTATCTCAAGCAGGGCAGCCAGATGAATGAACTGGCAATCCCGCCGACTTTTACCTTCACCTATCTTAATTCCGGCAACAATTACCAGGTTGGCGAATACCGCATTGGCAACGATGGCAAACCTATCCGGGTAGGCCTGACTGATAACGGCTTCGCGCTCACCGATAGCAACAGTGGTTGGTCCTACCAGTTGCCCTCGATTGACGCGGTTAAAGCCCTCAACCTCCAACCGGGCAGCGCCAAAGTTATTAACAAACTGGGCGGGGCGACTGTCAGAAACTCCAGCGGGGCGGCGATTGAAGTAGAATCAAGCGTCTATATGAGCAACGTGGGCGATTATCTGGTAACGCTGGAATCGCCTTACGCTGGGGGTGATAAGGCTAAAAACCGTTTCGAGGCGACCGACGCCGGCCAGAAAGTTGCCGCCGAAATAAAGAAGCTGCAAGAAGCCGTTAAAGGCAATACCGTTTCCTATACCCTGGTCAACGGCAAACCGGTCGCCCTTCAGTATGAGGGGTATGAGCCTAACTACGATGATTTGACCGGCGCGACCCTGACCCAACCGGTTCCCCAGGGTGAAAGCTATTCAACCCAGGCCCGCCGTTATGGCGCGGATATCCAGACGTTACGTCAGACCACTGCCGGGGACTATCCTGACTGGGTATCGCAGCGATATTTGCAATTACCAGCCAATTTCTCGCCCGGTATCAAGGCGCAGGCCGAGGAGTTGACCTCGGGTCTGACCAGTTCTTACGACAAGGCGCTGGCTATCCAGAGTTACCTGCGGAGCCTTAACTACACCACTGACCCGCCGCCAACCCCGGATGGCCGTGATGAAATAGATTTCTTCCTGTTCGACAGCAAAAGCGGCTACTGCGTCCACTTTTCAAGCGCGATGGTTCTGATGCTGCGCAGCCTGGGCATCCCGACCCGCGAAGTAACCGGCTTTATTGGCGGCGAGTTCGACGCGACCACGAATAGTTGGATTGTGCGGGGCAGCGCAGCCCACGCCTGGCCGCAGGTCTACTTTAACGGGGTTGGCTGGGTAGATTTCGAGCCGACTCCCAACCAGGATAACATTCAGCGCCCGGCCGACCCTTCCGCGGTCCCGCCGGAACCGATTAGCACTCCGCCGCCCCCGGTTATAACACCCGGGGCCAGCGACGGCAGCACCCTGCAGGAAGGCCCTGACAAGCGCATCAGGCCGGAACTAAACCCGACTGACAGTACCGGAGGGGCAGCGGCGAGTACAACTCAGGAGAAGTCATTCCCGCTCTGGGTAACGCTTATCTTACTGGCGAGTCTGGCCGGGGTGGGCCTGTTCTTTGGGCGCAAGTGGTACATCAAACGGTTGTTGCGAGTGCCGGACCTTTCGCCCCTGGCAATCTACAACCGAATGAGCGTGGCGGCGCGCAAAGTGGGTTTGCGCGGTCGTAGCGGTATGACGCCGTACGAATACGCCCGGTATTTGAGCCAGCACCTGCCGGATGCCGCCAAAGCGATTGACTCCATCACTAAGGCTTACGTGCGGCGGCGCTACGGGCCGGAAAGCCCTGAGTTGGAAGATTTAATGCACCAGCAGCATCAGTCTGCCTTGAAAGAGGCCCAGGAGCGCCTTAAAACTTCCGAGGCCAGCGGTCACGACGCCCGGCCTGAAGAACTCTGGCAGCTTTTCAAAGCCCAAACCGACATCTACCACGACCAGAGCTCGGCCCAGGTGGTCTGGGAAGAGTTCCAGGAAGTAGTCCTGGTCTACCGCCGTAACAGGCGGGTGGAACGGATAAAGCCTGAGTTCGTACGGTTGCTTCAGCAGCGCTTTAAAGGGTTGAACCCGAAGCAAAGCTAAACCACCGGCCCAAAATAAAAAAACTCCTGAAATTCTCTTATCTGTAAGAGGTTTCAGGAGTTTTTGATTGGCGTTATAAATCAATTTAAGCAGCTATTCAGCAGGCCAATTATTCTTCCCGGAAGGGTTATGAAGGTTTATTATGTAAATGAAATTGAAATAAAAGTGGGGGCCTTTGGCATGTTAGCTGAAGAAACCAGGTGGGCCAGAGTCAGGATGCGCTACCCGCTCCACCAGCCAGGCCGTCCAAGCAAGCGGGCCTGGGTCTTCTCCGGGTTAAGGCTGAAGTGGCACCAGCCTTTGAGGCCGGCCAGGCTTGCTCCACAGATGAACCCGCCAAATTCGTGACCTTCCCAGGCGCTATCCATTTTCCCCTTGAACGCTGCAAGTTCACCGATGAAAAGGGCGCGGTTGTGAGGCTGGAACTCGCTTTCGCCCGGCCCGGTTTTCGAAAAGACCAGCCGGGAACCTGCGGCGGCCCAATCGAGGGTAGCGGCCCGAATAGAAGCATACAATTGGGGCTTCAAGAACCAGTTATAGGCGTTAAACATCTTTGTGAGTTACCCCAGGTTTCTTTATTTCAGTATCAGCTTCTTCTTTTGACATAGCCGGGTAATTTTTGGCAAAACCTTTATGGCGGCCCTGGTTGTTAGCATCTGCCATTGTTTTGAACCTTCCCTTGCTTAATTTTACTGCAAATAAGCTTACTGCAAATAAGGAAAATTTACCGGCAACCAGTAACTATAATCCCACCTTAACCGTCTCCTGATAATGCCATAAAAGTGTGATCTAAACAATTGCGAAAATACAAAAAAATTGTAAAATAAATTCACACCTTCAACAAAACGTCTGACTAACGCCTATAAAACTGATTGTGGAAAATAAAAAGTTAGCTTGAGGTATTTTATGAAAAAGAACGAACCGGAGCGGCAAAACCCTCGTGCCACAAAGCAAGAGGGTAAATTAAACAACTCTTTTAAGGACGAATTAACCGAGGAAGAATTGGAAGCGGCTAGCGGCGGGACCAAAGCCTCCCCCACAGGCGCTGGCGGGAAGGTACGCGTCAGCGACATTTTAATCACCAAACCAATTGATAAAGCCACGCCCTAACTTTTACTGTAAGTGGGGAATTTCGGTCAGCCTTAAGTAAACCAAATATTCACGACTTTATCAGTTAAAAGGCGCGAAGTTTTTGTGCGGTTTAGTTTTATAAACTGCCGGGATATTTCGAAATGCTTTATCAAAGGGGAATTGTTTTAAGGAAAGTTTAGTTTGTGCTTTTGTGAAGAGGAAAACCGCGTTATAAAATAAAAGATCGGGGCGAGAGGATTTGAACCTCCGACCACCTGAACCCCATTCAGGTGCGCTACCGGGCTGCGCTACGCCCCGTCAATCCGGTTTCTCGTACAGGGCCGCATTATAGCACCGGGCCGGACCAATGTCAATTTCTTACCTTGCTTTTCAGGCTCTGAGTCAAGCAACCATATCTTTGAAATATGATTCAAGGCAGGCTTAGCATGACCGCCAGAGCTACTACTCATTTAAAAACCCGGCTGGTCTGGTCCGGTAGGTATGCATCTTGCTCTTTTCTCCCCTGAGTGTATTTGTCCGAAGTTTTTCAGGTTTGCAAACAGGGAGGTAATGATGGCAACCAGGAACGATATCGTACGGGTCGCAGCGGTGGGAGATATTCACGTGTCACGCTCGGCCCAACCTCGGCTTCAAAACCTTTTTGCCCAGGTCGCGGAAAGAGCCGATGTCCTGGTATTGTGCGGCGATTTGTGCGACTACGGCCTGCCGGAAGAAGCCCATATCCTGGCTAAAGAAATATCCAACCTGAAAATCCCGGTTGTAGGCGTGCTGGGTAACCACGACTTTGAATCCGGCCAGACCGAGGAAGTAACAAAGATTTTATGCGCGGCGGGTATCCAAATGTTGGACGGCGATGCGGTTGAAATAAAAGGTATCGGCTTTGCGGGGGCTAAAGGCTTCGCGGGCGGTTTTGGCCGGGGCGCGCTTGGACCCTGGGGGGAAGAAATTATCAAAAGTTTTGTGCACGAGGCGGTCAACGAAGCCCTTAAACTGGAGTCGGCCCTGGCCCGGTTGCGTACCGAGCAAAAAATTGCTGTCCTCCACTACTCGCCTATTCAGGCCACGGTCGAGCGTGAGCCGGTGGAAATCTTCCCGTTCCTGGGAAGCAGCCGCCTGGAAGACCCCCTGATGCACTACCCGGTTCAGTATGTCGTACACGGTCACGCCCACCACGGTACGCCCGAAGGCAAGACCGCTAACGGCATCCCGGTCTACAACGTCGCCATGCCCTTGATGCTTGAAATATTCCCGGACCAGCCGCCCTTCCGCCTGCTCGAAATCCCGGTGACGCACCCTGCGCCATCCGAACCGGCCATGGCCGCTAACCGCTAACAGGTTGCTTGGCCTGGTTTTTAAGAGTTTAGTTTTATAAAACAGGTAGCCGAAAGGCCGCCTGTTTTGTTGTTTATTAAAATTGCCAGTTTGGGCCGGAAATGCTAACATAACAGCACTTCAGCACCACCTTACCTTTTAGCAATCTTATCTTATTTTTATGGGGAAATTTCGACGTGAACTTTAGATTTCGTGCCCTGGTGTTAATCCTGACCCTGGCCTTTGCAATTGTAGGATTGGCGGCTTGCTCGGAAAACGCCCAGACCGATAAGACGCCCGACGCGCATGCTACCGCCGCATTCAAGGCTGAACCCGCTACCAATAATGGCGACCCCGCTAAAGGTTTACAGGTCTTTGGCCGGATGCCCTGCCTGACCTGCCATACCGTCTCTGGTATGGGCAGCGGCGATAAAGAGGCCGCCGCGCCTACCCTCGACCACATCGGCACTAACGCCGCCGCCCGCGTTCCCGGAGTGACCGCGGCCCAGTACATTCGCCACGCCATACTCAAGCCGGAAGACCTTACTATTCCCTTATACCACAACGTTATGCCCAGTTTTAGCGCCAGCCTGAGCCCGACCGACCTTGATAACCTGGTGGCCTACCTGCTTAGTCTTAAATAAAATTTCAGCTTCCGGGCTGCTTTAACTGGCCTTCTTGCGGGTGCGGGCTGTCTTTTGAGCGTCCTGCACTCTCTCACGCTCCAGCCGCTTTTCCAGTAACGACATCACCGCCGCTTCTTCCGGCTTCAAGTTGGGCAGATTATCGACCAGTTCCCTGGAAGTGATTTGCTGCAAACTATCAAGCATGGTGCCTTCCAGGTAAGAATCAATAATCGCCGGGTGAATATAGCTCTTGCGGCAAATGGTAGGGGTGTTTCCCAGCTTATGGGCGACCTTTTTGATGGCATCTACCACGTTCTTTTTAGCATCGGCCTCCTTGTCGAAAGCCTCGAACTCCTGCAAAGCCAGGGTTGCCAGCACTGTCCCGGCCCAGGTCCGAAAATCTTTGGCGCTGAAATCCTGCCCGCTCGTCTCCCGCAAATATTCGTTCACATCCGCCGAGTCAATGGTCTGGCGCTGGCCGTCCTCGTCAATATATTGGAACAGTTCGTAACCGGGAATGTCCCGGCAACTTTTAACGATCCGGGCCAGTTTGCGGTCGGTTATCGAAAGCGACCAGTCTTTGCCGCTCTTGCCCCGAAACGTAAAACTAATGGTAGAGCCATCAATCTTAACGTGACGGTCGCGCATGGTGGTGAGGCCAAAAGATTTATTGGTTTTGGCATACTCAACGTTGCCGACCCGGATCAGGGTGGTTTCAAGAAGGCGGATAACCGTTGCCAAGACTTTGCGACGCGGTAAACCGGGTAGGGCCAGATCTTTCGCCACCTGCGCCCGGATACCCGGCAAAGCCGCCCCAAAAGCCAGCATTCGGTCGTACTTGGTTTCGTCCCGGATGGCCCGCCATTTCGGGTGATAGCGGTACTGCTTGCGGCCCCGCGCGTCCCGGCCGGTCGCCTGCAAGTGGCCGTTCGGCCTGGAGCAAATCCAGACCTCGGTGTAGGCGGGCGGTATTCCCAGCTTTTTAATGCGGTCCAGTTCAGCCTCACTGGTAATGCGCTGGCCGTCCGGTCCGGTATAGACGAATTCATCGCCCTCTTTCTCGCGCCGGATACCGGGCATGGTGTCATTCACGTAGCGCAGCCCGGCGGCCCTGGCCGAAGCTACCGGGTCTTTAACAATTTCCTGTTCCATTTTTTTAGCTTCTAGTTTTTAGTTCGGGACTTTCACTCCCAATGCTCATTCCTTGCTTCACTTTGTCATTCTGAGCGTAGTCGAGGAATCTCGTAACCTTCTATTCTCGAACCCGAAATCCACCTTAAGAAATTCTCAAACACTCCTAACGCAATTCAAATGCCACTGGTGATTTTTAGTTCCCAAATACTAAAAACTAAAAACTTTCCCCAGGCTTTCTGGGTTGTCAGCCGGGGCGGGTTGTCCTAGAATGGGGAACGCTTATTAGCGGGACGGTACAAAAGGAGAATTTTAATGCCAGCGAGTTTTGAGGAAGTTACTAACGAGATTTTAAGAGGACTGCTGGAGCTTAACCCGGCTTACGCCCGCTACATCGGGCTGCACGAATTTGACGGCGAATTGCCTTCGGTCAGCCGCACAACCCTGGAAGCCGCCTCCGCCTGGGCTAAAGAAGAGCTTGCCAACCTGAACGCTTTCAACCAGGCTGACCTGACCGAGCAGCAGCGCATGGACGCGGCACTCATGGCCCATAACCTGGAAGCTATTCCTTTTAATTTCTACGAAATGCGCGATTGGGAAGATAACCCACTTTATTACAGTAATAACCTGGCCGTCGTCAACTACCTGGCCCGCAGCTATGCCCCGCTGCCCGAACGGCTGGAAGGTCTGGCCCGGCACCACCGCCAGGTGCCCGGCTACCTTGACGAAGCCCGCGCCAACCTCAAGCCGCCTTTCGCCCGGCCCGTCCTCGAAGTGGCCCTGACCGTCTTTGGCGGCGAGTTGCGTTTCCGCCAGGGCGATGTCGCCGTGACCATTCAGAAAGCCGAATTGAGTGAGGCCGCCCGGCAGGAGTACACCGAAGCCAACCAACAGGCAATTGAGGCTATCCAGGGTTTCCTGGCTTATCTAAAAGAACAGGCCGGAAATGTGCATAATGAGTTCGCCATCGGGCGCGAAAAGTACCAGAAATTGCTCCTGCGCGGCGACATGGTAGCCCTCCCGGTGGAAGAAGTCCTGGCCGCAGGCGAACGCGACCTTGAACGGAATTTTGCCGAATTTGAAGAGGTAGCCCGCCAGATTGACCCCAAGGCCACCCCGGACGAGGTGCGCGACCGTTTCAAAAACGACCATCCTTCCGCCGGAGAACTGATTCCTTCGACCGAAAAACTGCTCGAGGAAATCCGGGCCTTCCTGGTCGAAAAAGACCTGATTACTATTCCCGGCGAGACCCGCCCGATTGTCGCCAACACGCCCCCGGCTAACCGCTGGTCTTTTGCCAGTATGAGCACGCCCGGCGCTTTCGAAAAGGCTAAAGAAGCTTACTACTATATTACTCTGCCCGAACCGGACTGGCCGCCTGAAAAGCAGGAGGAATGGCTGACCGCCTACAGCTACACCACTATGGAAGATATATCTATTCACGAGGTCTATCCAGGCCACTTTATCCACTTCCTGCACGTCCAGCAGGCTCCCAGCCGCGTGACCAAGACCTTGCGCGGCAGCACGGCCCACTCGGAAGGCTGGGCCCACTACTGCGAACAGATGATGCTGGAAGCGGGCTACGGCGACGGCAAACCGGAAGTAAAACTGGCCCAGCTTGATGCTGCCCTCAAACGGGACTGCCGCTACATCGCCGCCATAAAAATGCACACCCAGGGCATGACCGTGGACGAAGCGACCCATCTTTTTATGAAGTACGCTCACATGGCCGAACTTCCGGCCCGCGCCGAAGCCTTGCGCGGCACCTGGCAGCCCGGCTACCTGGCCTACACTCTCGGCAAGCTGATGTTTTTAAAGCTGCGCGAGGACTTGCGCCGGAAACAGGGCGACGCTTTCAACCTGAAAGCCTTCCACGATGCCTGTGTGGGGAACGGCGTGCCTCCGGTCCCGCTCTTGCGCCAGAAACTGCTCGGCGAATCCGAAAGCGCGCCATTGTAAAAGTAGAAAAAGGAGATTTTTCGACGTGGAAACATTGGTAAAGAGTTCGCCCGAAATCCAGGGCGTTGATTCCGCCGGGATTGCGGCCTTTTTAGATGACGTAAACGAAAATGTCAATTACCTGCACAGCCTTATTTTGCTCAGGCACGGCCAAGTCGTGGCCGAGGGCTACTGGTCGCCCTACAACGCTACTGACCCCCATATTATGTTTTCGTTGAGCAAAAGCTTTACTTCTACGGCAGTTGGCCTGGCCGTCAACGAAGGCAGGCTTAAAGTGACCGACCCGGTAATCTCGTTCTTCCCGGACGAACTGCCGCCGGAAATAAGCGACAACCTGGCCGCCATGCAGGTTCAACACCTGCTCTCGATGTCTACCGGCCACGCCGACGACACCATGCAAGCTCTCCACTCGGCGAAAGATAAAACCTGGGTCCAGGCTTTCCTGGCCTGGCCGGTAGTTTACCGGCCCGGCACCCATTTCCTTTACAACACCGGCGCGACCTATATGCTCTCGGCCATTGTCCAGAAATTAACCGGCCAGACGCTGCTTGAATATCTCCAACCGCGCCTGTTTGGCCCGCTCGGCATCGAAAATCCGCCCTGGGAAAACAGTCCCGAAGGCATTAATACGGGCGGATTTGGCCTGAGCATCACCACCCGCGATATTGCCCGTTTCGGCCAGCTTTATTTGCAAAAAGGGCGCTGGGAAGGCCAACAACTCATTCCGCAAGCCTGGGTTGAGGAAGCCACCGCCAGCCATATATCTAACAGCAGCCGGACCAATATCGATTGGAAACAGGGCTACGGCTACCAGTTCTGGCGCTGCCGCCATGGAGCCTATCGCGGGGACGGCGCTTTCGGCCAGTATTGTGTCGTAATGCCCGAACAGGACGCGGTGCTGGCGATAACTTCCGGCCTCCTGGACATGCAACAGGTCTTGAATCTCGTCTGGGAACACCTGCTGCCCGCCATGAAGTCCGGGCCGCTCCCGGTTAACCCGGCTGCCAGTGAGGCGTTAGAGGAAAAACTAAAAAAGCTGGCGATACCCACCATAAACCTCCCGGCAGCGAGTCCAACCGCCGCCCGGGTCTCCGGCAAAAAGTTCGGGGTGGCGGGGAACGAGTTTGGCATCAACAGCGTAACCCTTGATTTCTCCCCGGAAGGCGGCGGCCTGACCTTCACGACCGGGGAAGAACAAAGCCAGGTCGCGTTTAGCTATGGCAAATGGCAAAAAGGAATAACAAAGCTGTTCCATCCCGGTCCGCGTAAATATGCCGCCAGCGCCGGGTGGCTGGACGGGCAGACCCTGGTAGTCCAGCTTTTTTACCTGACAGCGGTCCAGGGGGAGGTTCCGGCCCTGCACGTGGGGCGTATACCGTTCGGGCTGACCCTGACCTGCCGCTTCGAGGGGGACAGCGTGACAATTAATGTTGACCCGAATGTCTCTTTTGAGGGCGACTGGAAACCCCGACTTGAGGGAAAGTTGGCCTGAATGAAGGTATAAGTTGTGGGAGGGAATTGTATTCCCGGCGCCAGGCAGAACCGGTCGGGAAGATAATTACCTCCCACAGGGGAACAGTTACAAGTTTTAAAAAATTAGCCCTCGCCTGTCGAAGGGCAGACGCTTTCGCCGGGGCAGGACGCGGGTTCTTCTTCAACTACCTCGCTCATATGCTCCCGGCCGTAAGCTTCCAGGGCTTTCACGATTTCGCTCACGCCAAAACCTTTCGCGGTCAGTTCGTATTCAACGCGAGGTGGAATTTCGGCGTAAGCGCGCCGGGTGATGATGCCGCAATGCTCCAACTGCTTTAACCGGCCCGATAACGTTTGCGGGTTTACGCCGCGCGGGTTATTTTTGCCCAGTGCCTCCTGTATCTCCCCGAACCGCCGGGTTCCTTCCAGAAGCTCGCATATAATCAGCAGTAACCAGGTATCCCCCAGCAACCGGGCCGTCCGGGCTACCGCGTTTTTATCCACTTTGTCTGCCAATATAGGGCCGTCGCCGGGTTTCGCTACCCCGGCGAGCGAATTCTTTGCCATACTTCACCTGTGACATTCAAAACACCTGACAAACCTTTTAAGGAGCTTTATTTTACCATATACATAGTCACTATGAAATTCATAGTAGAGTAAATTGCTTAATATTATATAAACAGGCCGTCAACCTTACTCTTAAACACAGTGCCGGACTATTTTTAGAAGAAATAAGATTGGAAACCCCATGGAAAAATTTGCCGAAACCGGACACCCGATTCATGATTTGTTAAAAGGCCGTTGGAATACCCCTACCGAAGCCACTTCTCGCGACCTGGCCCTGGCCGGTTCCCCGGACGGCCGCTAAACCACAGAACGCTTAGAGCCGCGCTTCCACAACGCCGTGGTGGCCTTCTCCAGGTATCTTCCCCACTTACTAGTCTGTCAAGTAAGTTTCTACAGGTAAGGTTGTGCCTACATTTCAGGTTAATCATTACAAGTCTTTGTTGACAGACTACTTACTCCCCGGCCTAATCAAACACCAGAAAACAGCCCTGAAACTCTGACCGGGTCATTCCAGCAGTACGCCCTGGACTACCTTTTTGAGGACATGAATGCTGACCGGCTTGGAAACTATTTCCCGAATAACCGGGTTAGGGTTAACCTCGGTCGGGTCACCGGAGAGGGCTATTACCGGCGGCGGGTCCGGCATAGCAGCGAGTTTTGAAATGAACTCGTTTCCGCCCATAACCGGCATATTTATATCCGTAATTACCAGGCTTACTCTGGCGCTTTTTAAGAGGTTTAAGCCTTCAACCCCATTGACGGCCTGAAGAACCCGGTAACCCGATATTTCTAAAAATGTCCCCATGATATTTCTGATATGATCTTCGTCCTCGACAAATAAAATAGTAAAGTCCAACCCACAATCCTTATAACTTGCAATTTCTACCCGCGAAAGGTTATATTCAAATTCCTGTAAAAAAAGACCTGACAGCAATCTTTATA
>CADDZM010000066.1 GCA_902812345.1 Chloroflexota bacterium
AAACCGCCCCGGCCCCGGCCCCGGCTCTTACCGCCAGGACCGTTTCCGCCACGACTGCCACGCGCCCGCTGAGTACGCCCCGCCCCGCCGAACCGGTCAATAACTCAAACGTCATTCGTCCGGCCAGCGCCACCCGCCGCCCGGTAGCCCGCCGCGCCACTACCGTCGCCAACCGCGCCCCGGCCATCAGCCGTGAGGAAGAATATGCCTTTATCCGCACCGATCTCCTGACGGTATTTGCCCTGACCGTCCTGATGATTATTGCCCTGGTTGTCCTAACCTTCCTGATTGGCCGCTAAAGCCCGACAGCCTATTTCTTAAAAGCAAAAAGCAGTGGCAAATCAACCACTGCTTTTTTGCGCCTCGCTTTATAAGACCTGTACCTTAAACTAGATATCGTCCTGTTCCGAGTCCTCGGTGAATTCTTCGGTGATGTCGCTTTCTTCCTCGCCTGCTTCGCCCTCTTCCTCGTCGTCGTTATCCAGGTCAATGCCGTCCTCTTCATCATCGAGGCCGTAGCGCAACACGCTGTCCCGCGTGTAAGCCCTGTACCCGGCGGCGGAAGTCTTCGGCGGGAACGAAAGCCGCCCGCGCTGGCTGGGGTGCTGGTAAGTCTCGCGGATAATCAGCCGCAACTCGCGCTCGCCCACGCTGGTCACGGCTGCCGTATACCGGTTGCCCGCTTCCAAAAACCGCATCAGCCGCAAAGCCAATCGAGGTTCGACCTGCCCCAGCACCTCACCCTCCTGGTTTTTCACCAGGAGGGTCTGGTTTTTCGGGTCAATCACCAGTTGCACAGCGTCCCCGGCGGTCAGCTTGGCTAGCACGCTTGTCGGAGCCACGTTTATAAGGTTTGTAGTCCCGGTCTTACCGGTTTCCTCGATAAAAATGCTCGGGACAACTTTCTCGCGTGAGGTTGGAGCGGCGCTTGTCGGGCCGGGCGGCGGCGCCACCGGCGGGCTTTCCCTGCTTTCGCCCACGGGGGTAATCGCCTCGGCGACCGCCGAATACTGGCCTAGCCGCTGCAAATTCTTCCTGGCAATCACGTTGCTGGCATCCGTCTTAACGGCCTGCTCGTAGGCGGCTTTTGCTTCGCCGTAGCGTTTTAACTCCAGGTAAGCCTTACCCAGCCGGTTAAGAGTTTCCGAGTCGTCGGGGAAAAGCGCCAACAACTCGCGATTAATCTGGACCGCTTCTTCCCAGCGCCCTTCTTTGGCGTACCGGACCGCCGCATCCGATTTCTGGCGTTTAATCCGGTTTTTCTCATCAGGTTGATATTGCGTCAAAACTTTTCTCTCCAACCTCTTTTTTATTAAACCAAGGGTGCTCAAACAGCCAAACCACCCTAATTAACCTGGCTACTTACTCACCCCGGAAAGTGGTAACTCCACCTCGCAGGCTACTTCCTCCTCGTTCTGGAAGACCGGCAGCAGGCGGCCCTTACGCACCGGCGGCGTCCCCGCTACCCGCCCCACCAGCGACCACGGCCCCGCCGTTTCAATCGTGATATCAGCAAGTTTGCCGGTCCAATCCAACCCGTCATATTCCCTGCCACTGGGATTATCGAAAAATACCAGCCGGTTAGTCCGGGTGCGGCCTTTCCAGCGGCCCTTCTCCCGGCCTTCTACCAGCACTTCCACGTCCTGCCCGATGAACTGCTGGCTGTAGCTGCGGGCGATGCCTTCTTGCAACTTTTCGACCGCTTGCAACCGCTCCCGCTTCACTTCCAGCGGCACATCGTCCGCGTAATTATCGGCCAGGGTGCCGGGTCGGGGCGAATACGCCGCCACGTGGACCTCGTTAAACCGGATTCTTTGCAACAGTTCATAAGTGTGCTGGAACTGCTCATCGGTCTCGCCGGGAAAGCCAACGATTATATCAGTCGAAAGGGCCGTCCCCGGCACCGTCTCCCGGACCGTTGCGGCTAACTTTTCGTAAAACCCCACCGTGTAAGGCCGCTTCATGGCCTTCAGGATCGCGTTGTCACCGGCCTGGACCGGCAGATTAAAGTATTCACAGACTTTTGGCAAATCCGCGACCGCCTTAATCATCTTGAAGCTCATCATTTTGGGGTGGCTCGTCAGGAAGCGAATCCGCCACAGCCCCTCGATTTCGTTCACAGCATAGAACAAATCGGCCAGGTCGGGACGGCCCGGCAAATCGTGGCCGTAAGCGTCAATCGTCTGGCCCAGCAGGGTCACTTCGCGCACACCCCGCTTTACATATCCCTTAATCTCGTTAACGATTTCGTCAATCGGGCGGCTTTTCTCTTTACCCCGGCGCAGTGGCACAATACAGTAAGAGCAGGTGTAGTTGCAGCCGTAAATCACCGACACAAAAGCCGTCACGCCGATTTTGTTCTGGATGGTCAGGGCAGGGCCGCTATTTGTCAGGGCCGGTTCCATTTCCGGTGCGCCCGCTTCCGGCAGGATTTCAATCAGCCGCTGCGGGTCGAGAGTATCAAAGAAAAGGTCCACCATCGGGAAGCGTTTGTAGAGCGGGCGCTTGCCTTCTTCCTGCGGCGGCACCATACAGCCCGTCACAGCCACTACCAGGTCTTTGTTTTTCTTTTTAAGTGGGACCAATGAACCAAGCTTGCCCTGGGCGCTATCTTCGGCCCGCTGCCGGACGCTGCACGTGTTAAGGATAATCAGGTCTGCGGCATCCACCTGCTCGGTGAAAGTGTAGCCGGTCTGTTCCAGGGCCGCGCCGATGCGGATACTATCGGCGTGGTTCATCTGGCAACCTATGGTCCAAATATGATACTGCTTCATCTTTTTTCTTTACTCTGACCTTACGGGCAGGCGCGCCTTGGGACAGGCATTAATGAATTAATTGGGGGAAGAAAAGTCTTCCTTTTTATTTATCGCTTTTAGGGCTTAATTTTGCTTTTAGATAAGCTTATTTTTCGTGGCGTATTATAGACTATCAACCCGGCATTTACAAGCACAACCCAGCCGCAAAAGGCTCTTAAATGCAAATCTTCAACCTCAAATACAAAAAAGAGGAAAAGTTTTTATAAGTTCATTAGCTTCTAATCTTAATCACAACTATTTTTAACCTTAGCCATTTAACATTTAACCTGTAGCGAATCATGGATTGTCAAAACTAATTTGGGATTGTAAAATATGACCAGGCTTTTAAATATTCCGCCGACCTGCCAGAGATTGCTAGCCAGGGACTTACAGGTGTCTGGAAATAAGGAACCGGTCTTGACCACCTCCCTTAATGTATTAATGCTTGCACCTCAAGCGCAAGCTTCAAACTGGCTAAATACCCTGGACCAGGCCGGTTTTGCTATCCAACTTTCTCGTTACGACTCCCTGCAAGCGCACTCTCAGGCTGCTTCCACCCAATCCCATTCTACCCGCTGGCAAGTCGCCCTTATCAGCGACACTCTGCCCGGCCTGGAAAGTCCTGACCTGCCTACCTTAAAAGCTCTCCGCTATCATTACCCGGCCCTGCCTGTTATTTTCATCGCCTCCCGGGCAGACCTGCAAACCGCTGTCGCCGCCATAAAAGCCGGGGCCGCCGGGTACCTTGCCGAATCCGATTTATCAGCCCTGGCCGCGACCGTCCGCGAAGCCCTGACCGAAACCGAACGCTCTGAAGTTGACGAAACCACTCGCAAAAATGATGAGCTGCGCTACCGCCAGATGTTCCGGAATAACAGCGCTGTCAAACTCCTGATTGACCCCGCGACCGGTGAAATCGTGGACGCTAACGATGCCGCCTGCCGTTTCTATGGTTATAGCCGCTCCGAGTTAGTGAAACATAACATAGACCAGATTAATACCCTTTCGCCCCAGGAAGTTAAAGCCGAAATGGCAAATGCCGAGTCCGAACAGCGCTTTTATTTTGAATTCCGTCACCGCCTCGCTTCCGGGGCCATCTGTGAGGTCGAAGTACGTTCAAGCCCGTTGCTAATTGACGGCAGGCGGCTCCTTTACTCTGTCATTCACGATATAACCGAGCGCAAACAGATGGAAAAGGCCCAGGCCTTTATGGTCTCCATCAGCCACCTGCTCACTACCACTCTCGATTACCGCACCGTCCTGAAAGACGTGGCGATGGCCTCGGTCCCGTTCCTGGCCGACGTTTGCCTGGTATTCCTGGTCCAGCCGGATAACTCTGTCAAATTGCAGACCCTCGCCGCCCACGACAAGTCCGGCGAAGCGCTCTTCCTGGATTATTTCAACAGCCACCCGGTCTCCCTGACCGACGATTTCGGGGTTGGCAAGGTCATAAATACCCGTCCCTACCGGTTAGTCAGGCAGGTAACTCCCGAATCAGTCACAGGCAGTGGCCTGGACTTTATCGAGTTCGCGTGCTATCGCCATCTCCAGATAAATTCAATTCTGGTCGTGCCGCTTCTTTTGCAGAACCGGCTCCAGGGCGCTCTCGCTTTTATCTACACCGAGTCAGGCCGGTCTTATAGTGATATTGATGCTCGCCTTGCTGAAGGCATTGCCCGGCGGGTGGGGCTGGCGATAGATAACGCCCGCCACTATGAAGAAGCGCGCCAGGCTGCCGCTTCCGAAATGGCGACCCGCCGTGAGCTAGAAAAACTGGCAAACCTTTTAACGCACCAGGCCGGTGAACTTAACGCCATCATCGAGGCTATGCCTGACGGTGTCTTAATTTGCGACGTTTCCGGCAAATTAACCCGCCTGAACCCGCGCGCTATTGACATCTTCGGTCTTGACCGGGCCGGAGAACCGATTGCCGAGTATCTAAAGTTAGAGGTTTATTACCCCAACGGCCAGCAAATCCCGCCGGAAGAACGCCCCCTGGCCCAGGCCTTGCGCGGAGTTACCAATACCAATTACCGGGAAATGGTTTATCGCCGCGGCAGCGACCAACCCGTCCAGATCAGGGCAAGTTTCGCGCCTATACTGACCGCTAGCGGCGAAATCCGGGGTGGAATAACAATCGTGAGCGACATAACCGAACTGCAAAGGCTGGAAAATCAAAAAGACGAATTTTTGACGATAGCTTCGCACGAACTAAAAACGCCTATAACCTCTATAAAGGGGCTTACCCAACTGGCCATTCGCCGCCTCAAAAAGGCCGGGATGACCGGGGAAATCGCCACTTTGCAAAAGGTCGAAAAGCAGGTTGACCGCCTGATTGAGCTTATAAACGACATGCTGGACACCCGGCGTGTCCAGCATGGCCGCCTGGAATTACAATTCCGGCCTTTTGACTTTGCCGCCCTGGTCCTGGAAACCGCCCAGGCTCTCCAGTCTACCACCAGCAATCACATTATAACGGTCGAAGTCCCGCCCGAACTAATCGTCACGGGCGACTCCCACCGCCTGGAACAGGTCTTGAACAACCTGCTAACCAACGCCATCAAGTATTCGCCAAAAGGCGGCCCAGTCGAGGTCACACTCGAACAGCGTGACGGCATGGCCGTTGTGTCCGTTCACGATTACGGCATTGGCGTTCCCGAAAAGGACCGCCCGAATCTTTTTCAGCCGTTCCACCGGGCCAGCAACGTCAGCCTTTATGAGGTTGCCGGGTTTGGTCTCGGCCTCTACCTTTGCAGCGAAATAATGAAGGCCCACCACGGCCGCCTCTGGCTGGATAACGCTACCTCTTCCCTTGCCGGGCTTTCCGCCGCCGAAGCCTGGGACGCGCAGGCTGCCAATTCTGGCGCAACCCCGCCCCCGGAAGGCAGCACCTTTTGCTTCAGCCTGCCTCTTAACCTTCCCCCAAGTTAAGCCACTCGTACTCTGGCTAAATAAACCCTTGCCTTGCGATTGGCCTGGCAGGAAAAAAGAGACACTACCCTTTGTCATTCCGGGATTCTGGCAACAAACTCCTACCCGGTTTCACCGCGCAAGAGTTCCCACTAACCCTGGCAAACTTCTAACGCTGCTCGACCGGGGTTTTGCTAAAACTCACCCCGGTTAACTCCTCTGAAACCGCCCACAGTTTCGCGGCCAGTTCAGGGTCACGTGACTTCTTGTTGGAAGACACCACTTTCGGGTATCCCCGCATTTCTAATAGGCCGCTCGGCCCAAAATACTGCCCGCCTTTAACATCCGGGGCCGTGGCCGCGTAAAGCGTCGGTAACGCCCCCATTTCGGCGGACTGGGCAAACAGGCGGTTTCCCAGCAGCGCCATTCTTTCCTTAAACGGCTTGCCTTCCATAATCGCCCCGGCTGTTTGCAAATTGGTGGCCGCGTAGCCGGGATGGGATGCCACACTCAAAACCTTGGCGCCCTGCGCGTCCAGGCGGTGTTGCAATTCATAAGCAAATAGCAAGTTAGAGAGCTTGCTCCGCCCGTAAGCCTTTTGCGGAGTGTAACCCTTGCTCCAGTTCAGGTCAGCAAAGTTCAAGTCGCCAATCATGTGTAGACCGCTGCTCGTCGTCACCACGCGCGGCTGGCCGGGCGTTTCGAGCATCAAAGGCAACAGCAGTCCGGTCAGGGCAAAGTGGCCCAGGTGGTTCGTGCCAAACTGCATTTCAAAGCCCTGTTTGGTTTCGCGGAAAGGAATCGCCATAATCCCCGCGTTATTCACCAGCAGGTCCAGCCGAGAATAACGCTGCTTGAAATTGTCCGCAAACTGCCGGACCGAATCCAGGTCGGCCAGGTCCAACTGCATCAACTCAACTTTAGCGTCTGGGAACTCCCGGCGAATCTTCTCAAGGGCCGCGTCACCTTTTTTAAGGTCGCGGCAGGCCATAACTACCGTGGCGTTTTTTCGCACCAGGCCGCGAGTGGTTTCAAACCCCAGGCCGCTATTGGCCCCCGTGATAATTGCCACCTTCCCGGTCTGGTCAGGCGCATCGTTAGCAGTCCATTTAGTACTCATTTTAAGTATCCTTTCAATTAACATCACCCCGGCAAATTTCAGTCCAGGCTTTCTCTTTTTCTCCAAAAAGGCCCGAATTTATACGGAAGGTATCTGATTGAATATTCATTCACATAATCGAAAAAAGTTTAGCCTGGCTTCAGGCCGCGTAAAATAACCCGGCTCACCTCGTCGAGAACCACGTCTGTGACCTGGATAGACCCGGCGATTTGCTGCTTGGCTAAAGATATCGCAAAGCCTAACGAAAGCTCGTACAAAATCTCCATCGGCAAATCGGCCATATTCCCGGCCCTTTTTTGGGCTTCAATCCACTCGAACAACGGTTGGATCTGGCTGTCAAAATCGTGCAGGCACATGCGGGCGTAGGGCGAGTTCTCGAACTGTTCAAGGAAAAGGGTCTCTTTCGGGTGCGAGACATAATAGCGGTAAGTGTTCAGCCAGACCTGCCGCAGGGCGTCGAGGCCGTTCAGCTTCCGCACGTCCCCGGCCAGCAGCAGCCCGATAATATTGCGTTTAACCTCCCGGTAAAGCTCCAGGATAAGTTCTTCCTTGCTTTCGAAGTAATGATAAATAATCCCGGCGCTAACCCCGGCCTCCCGGGCAATCAGGGACATCGGCGTATTGTGAAAGCCATTTTCTACGAGCAGATCAAGGGCAGTCTTCAGGATTGCGGACCTTTTATCAAGAACCTTTGGCATAATACCTCAAATTGAATGATTATTCAATCGGATTCTAACACACTTTCACAACCTGTCAATAGAAAAAGAGGCCGGTCCAGAAAATCACTTCCAAACCGGTCTCTTTCCCAAAATTCTTAATTCTTTTCGCGCGCTCGCTGCTTCGCTTTGAGCAGCCGGTTCGCCATATCGTCCGGCGTTTCGGTCCGCTGCAACTTTGGCGGTGGTGGTGGTGGAGGGACCGCGACCGGTTTTGCCGCCGGCTGGCTCATTTTAACCTTTGACGCGGGGCTTGTCCCCCTTTCGGGCTGCGGAGGCATACCAGCCTGGGCTGTTCCAGCCTGGGCTACGTCCTGTGGTCCGGTCCGGTGGAGTTTCCCTACCAGGCCCGAGTAAGAGTCTTCCGAATTCTTCACCGGCTTCCCGGCCTTACCGGTTGCCACGCCGGTCACCTTTTTGCCGCTCCCCCCCGGTTTTTCCACCGTGCCAGCTTCTATCTTGTTCTTCCCCCGGCCAAACAGCCCCTTTGATTTAGCGGGTGGGCCGGCCTTCCAATTTGCTGCCGCGGCCTGCTCGCTTGCGCTCGGCTGGTAAAAGCCTGGAATAGACGGGTTTGGCTTCGGCCCACCTTCTTCTACCGGCGGACTATGCTCCGAGCCGTTCACGGTGAAATTGTGCCGGTTATTGATGCGCTGCTTTGCCTCGAAAAGCCGGTTTACCGGGCTGCCCGGCGAACCTACCGGCCCGCCTCCACCTGCCCCGGCCAGCGCCAGTTTATCCGGCGACTTGCCCCGGAACCCCCGCCACAGGTCGCGCACCGAAAACCGCACGCGACGGGCCGCGATATCAAACGGAAACAGCAGAATTGCCAGCAGCATCAACCAGGGCCACAACTCCTGCTGGTGGGTCGTGTTCCGCAAATCGTCCCGGAAAGCCTCCGCCGGGCTGCTTAAAACTCGCCCGCCCGTCAGCCCCGCGATATCCTTCAAAAGCGCCTCATTACTGCCCAACTGTTTGTACTCAGGCGAATATTGCGCCACTGCCCCGATGGTCTGCGTCAAATTTATGTCAGGGTTGGCCGCCGCAGTACTGCTACTCCCCTCGCCCTGCACATTCACGATATACGACCCGGTGCTTTTTGGCGTAAAGTAGCCCTCATAGTGGCCCGGTGCGGTCTGGGTAAGCGTTACGTCTTCCTGCGAGTCCAGCGACGACGACACCACTTTCGCCTTTACGTCCAGCCCGTTCAGGTACTGGCTGCTCGGGCTGATGGCGTCCGCAGTCACATAAATCCGGTTGCCCACGGTTTTTGTCTGCACCTGCAACCCGCCCGCCTCGTTCTCCGCGACCGTCCAGCGGACCATCTGGCTCCAGAATTTAGGGAAATCCGACCAGCTTAGCCAGTTTGTCGCCCATCTTCCTTTAGCGTCACTGGTCCAGGCCGCTACCCGTCCCAGGCCGTACTGCCAGGTCGCCAATAGCGGTTCGTTCCGGTCCGTCACCAGGGCTTGCGTGGCGGTGCTTTTCGCGATCGTCGCTACGTAGCCTTTCAACTGGGGCGTGCCTGTAATGCCCTGCAAAATCGGGCTGGGGTCTGCCACCGACGGCGTGAAGTTTTCCTCGACAATGTAAGAGCGGGCCGCCAGGTGAGCTTCTTTGGCGAAAATTTTCGGTAGGTTGGTCGGGTCATCTACGAAGGTATAACGCCCGCCGCCCTGCGCCGCCATCTCGCTCAAAAGGCTGCTGTTGACATCTTCGCCAAGGCCAACCGTACTGATAGTTATGCCGTACTGTTTAGCTTGCTGGTAAAGCCCGTGATAGTCAATGCCTTCCGAGTCCTGCCCATCCGTCAGCAAAATGATGTGTTTGTTTTTAGCCTGTGAAGGCTTTAAGGCTTCAATGGCCGGTGCCAGACCGCTGTAAATGTTTGTGCCGCCGCCAGGCGCAATCCGGCCAATCGGACTGACCAGGTTTGAAGGATTGCCCATCGGCCCTAACGGAACCTGCCATTGTGCCTGGGTGTCAAAAACGACCACTCCTACCTGATCGGTGTTGCTTAACTGGGTCGCGGCCAGGTAGGCGGCGTCCTTCGCCAGTTCAATCTTGGCGATACCGGACGCGCCCGCTCCAGGCCCGTTGTAAGCGTCGGCCATCGAGCCACTCCGGTCAATTACCATTACCATCGCCACGCTGGGGGTCTGTAGCTTCGAGGGCAGTTGCAACTCGACCGGCAGCATATCTTCAACGGGGGTACGGAAGTAGCCGCCCAGCCCAAAACTTTCCTCGCCGCCGACCATTATCATGCCCTTGCCCAGGTCTTTGACGTACGCCTGCAACACGCTCATATTGGTGGTGGTAAGGGTGTTGGCCGGGACATCTACCAGCAAGACGGAGTCATACTGGGTCAGGTCGCTCAGGCTGGGGAATTTATCCGGCGAAATAACCGTCGCCTCAATCCCGCTCTGGGTCAGGGCGGCCTGGAGATTAGCCGCCTCGTGCTGGTCGGGATGGCCTTCCACCAGCAAAGCTCTCGGCCCGCCTTTGACCAGGCTGTAAGCGTTGGCCTCGTTATTCTGGTCAAGGGTATCCTTATCCGCGACAATCTTGGCGCTGTAATTGGCAAATCCCTTGGTCTTTGCCACCAGTTGTTCGGTGAAAAGGTTCGAGCCTTCCTTCAGGTTTACCGGCTTGTCGCTAATAACCTGCCCATCCTGCAAAATCAACAGCCGGGCCGACCCCGCGTAGTTGCTATCAACCGCCACTTTAAGAGAAAATTCTTCGCCCTGCCGCAGGTTGCTCGGCACTTGAAAGTTGCCTACCGAAACTTCCGGCCCGCCGCTCCGGGAGAGCGGCACCACGTCAATCTGGACCCCATTAGCGGCGGCAATCTTGGCGGCGTTACGGACCTCATCAATATTCTGGTTACCGTCGCTCATCAGGACGAGCCGCCGCTGCGAATCGCCGGGAAGCAAAGCCGTACCCAACCGGACGGCTTCGGCCAGGTCGCTATAACTGGTGGTCGGCGTGCTTTCCAGGTTGCCGAGGGTCTTATCCTGGCCGACCAGTTTCTCGACCAGCGCCTCCTGCCCGAACACCACCACCCCGGCCTGCTGGCTCTCGGTCATGTTCTGGAGCGCCTTGCGCGTGAAATCAAGTTCCTGGCTCTTGCCGTCGGTCCCGACACTGTCCGAAACGTCCATCAAAAAGACCGTCGAAAGCCGGTCGCTGGTTGTAACGAGTTGCAAATTAGCGATGGAAAAGACCAGCAGGGTAACAATTAAAAGACGGATGGCGATGGAAAGGCGGCGGGCGCTCTTGCGCAAAACGGCGCCGCTGCCACCCTTACGAGCAAGAAAAACCACCACTGGCAGTAAGAGCAGCAGCCAGAGGGCTTCCAGGTAGCCAAAGCTGAAAGAAAAGGGCATGGGCGAACTTCCTCCACCCGCATTATATCATTGAAATTTAGCTTAATGCTAGACCCAAAGAGTTGCGGGGCGACCCCAAGGTTTAAGCGTAGATTAGAATTTTTTATTTTCTCATTTCAACAATTAAAAAGATTTTTCTTCTAAAATAAAAAAGGCTGGCGCTTTGCCAGCCCTTTTTTTTATTTTATTTGAACTTTACGAAGCCACCTGGTCGCTAAAGGCGGTTGGCAGGCGCACTTTGCCGGTCAGGTACTTGTCCACCCCACGGGCGGCGTCACGGCCTTCGGCTATGGCCCAGACCACCAGCGACTGGCCGCGCACGTTATCTCCGGCAGCAAAGACACCTTCGACGCTGGTCATCTTGTCCTGGTTGGTCCAGATACTGCCGCGCCGGGTCATGCGCGGGTTCAGGCTTTCCAGCAAGCCCTGGCGAACCGGCCCGGTGAACCCGGCTGAAATCAGCACCAGTTGCGTTTCGATAGTGAATTCCGAGTCGGGAATTTCCCGGAAGAACCGCTGGCCTGTTTCGTCGAAGTAAATCTCGACCCTGACGCCACGCAGCCGTTCCAGCTTGCCGTTGGAACCCTCGAAAGCTTTGGTCGCCATGCTGTATTCCAGGCGGCCGCCTTCTTCGTGCGAGGTTGATTTCTGGAAGACCATCGGCCACTCCGGCCACGGATTGTATTCCGGGCGTTTCGAAGGCAGCGGCGGCTTGTGTTCGTACTGGATGACCTCGACCGCGCCCTGGCGTAACGACGTTCCAAGGCAATCGCTGCCGGTATCGCCGCCGCCGATTATAACGACGGTCTTGCCACGGGCCAGGATATCCGGCCCATCTACCGGCAGGCCCAGGTTGCGCCGGTTCTGCTGGGTCAGGTAGTCCATCGCGTAATGCACCCCGTCCAGGTCACGGCCTGGAATGTTGAGGTCGCGCGGCTGTTCGGCCCCGGTGGTAAGCACCACCGCGTCATACTCCTGGCGCAGTTGGGCCATCGAAGGGTGGCCGGGCGCGCCCACGTGGGTATTAAGCTGCCACTGAATGCCCTCGGCGGTCATAAGGTCGAGCCGCCGCTGCAACACGGCTTTATCCATCTTGAAATCCGGGATACCGTAAATGAGCAGGCCGCCCGCTTTGTCAGCCTTATCAAAGACCGTTACGAGGTGTCCGGCCCGGTTGAGTTGCTCGGCGCAGGCCATTCCCGCCGGTCCTGACCCGATAACAGCGACCTTTTTGCCGGTGCGTTTTTCGGGCGGTTTTGGTTTAATCCAGCCTTCCGCGAAACCTTTGTCAATAATCGAGACTTCAATCTGCTTGATGGCGACCGGTTCCTCGTTGATGCTTAGGACGCAGGAAGCTTCGCAGGGGGCCGGGCAAATTCTCCCCGTAAATTCCGGAAAGTTATTCGTCGCCAGCAGAATATCCAGGGCTTCGTGCCAGCGGCCTTCGTAGACCATATCGTTGAAGTCGGGAATAATGTTGTGGACCGGGCAGCCCTGGTGGCAGAACGGAATCCCGCAGTCCATGCAGCGGGTGGCCTGTTCCTGCACCTCGCCCTCTTTAAGCGGGTG
Source organism: Chloroflexota bacterium (assembly GCA_902812345.1). Classification (GTDB taxonomy): domain Bacteria; phylum Chloroflexota; class Chloroflexia; order Chloroheliales; family Chloroheliaceae; genus 54-19. The sequence continues at coordinate 12,497 of CADDZM010000066.1, forward strand.
CGGAATTTCCAGCCAGTCGTTCAACCGTTCGTGGACCGGACGGTAGGGCGCGTTCTTGCGCCTGATTTCAATGAACCCTGTATGTTTAGCCATTCTTTGTTGCAACCTCCTGGGCCAGTTGGGCCAGCGCCCGGCGATACTCGCGCGGAGTTACTTTCACAAAACGCGCTAAATAGTTCGTCCAATCGAGCAAAATATCTTCGGCAATCCGGCTGCCGGTGTACTGGTAATGCTTGCGGATTAACTCGCGCAACTCCGCTTCATCGGCCTCCGCTACCGGCTCCAGTTCAATCATTCCGGGGTTGACCCGGCTTGCGAACTGGCCGTCTTCGTCCAGGACATAGGCGATACCGCCGCTCATCCCGGCCCCGAAGTTGCGGCCCGTCTTTCCAAGCACTACTACGCGGCCCCCGGTCATATATTCACAGCCGTGGTCGCCAACGCCTTCCACGACCGCGTTCGCCCCGCTGTTGCGGACACAGAAGCGTTCCCCGGCCATGCCGTTGAAGAAGGCTTCGCCGCTGATTGCGCCGTACATGGTCGTGTTGCCAATGATGATGTTTTCACGCGGGTCGAAGGTTGCCCCGCCCGGCGTCTTGACGATAAGCTGGCCGCCGCATAGACCCTTGCCGACATAATCGTTGGCGTCGCCTTCCAGGGTGAGCGTGATGCCTTTCGGGACGAAGGCTCCAAAGCTTTGCCCGGCGTTGCCGCTAAAGTTAAGCCGGATGGTCTTTTCGGGCAACCCTTCTGCGCCATAACGCCGGGACACTTCCCCGCCGAGCCGCGCCCCGACCGTCCGGTTAGAGTTGCGAATCGGTAGGTCGAACTCGACCGGGGTCCCATTTTCCAGGGCCGGTTGGCACAGTTCAAGCAAGCTATTTCCCAGCCCTTTTTCCAGGCCGTGGTCTTGAGGAATGCTTTTATAACTTTTGGTTCCAGGAGTCGTCTCGGGTTTATAGAGTATCGGCGCCAAATCGAGGTTATGCGCTTTGGCATGGCCCAGCGCCGGGTTTGCTTCCAGCAAATCTACCCGCCCGACCATCTCGTTGATGGTGCGGACCCCGAGTTCGGCCATAATCTCGCGGACTTCCTGGGCGATAAAGGTAAATAAGTTGATGATGTATTCCGGCTTGCCGTTGAACTTGGCCCGCAGTTTAGGGTTCTGGGTAGCGACCCCGACCGGGCAGGTGTTCAGGTGGCACTTGCGCATGAGGATACAGCCGGAAGCAACGAGCGGCGCGGTGGCGAACCCGTATTCCTCGGCTCCCAGCAGGGTCGCGATAACCACGTCCCGGCCCGTCTTAAGCTGTCCGTCAGTCTGCAAGCGGACCCGGCTGCGCAAATCGTTCATCATCAAGACCTGATGGGTTTCGGCCAGGCCGATTTCCCAGGGAATCCCGGCGTGCTTGATAGAGGTCAGGGGCGATGCCCCGGTGCCGCCATCGTGACCGCTGATGAGAATGGCGTCGGCGTGCGCTTTGGCGACCCCGGCGGCGATGGTGCCGACCCCGGCTTCCGCGACCAGCTTGACCGAAATATCCGCTTTCGGGTTGACGTTTTTAAGGTCAAAGATAAGCTGGGCCAGGTCTTCGATGGAGTAAATATCGTGGTGCGGCGGTGGTGAAATAAGGGTCACGCCGGGGACCGAGTTACGCACGCGGGCGATATTTTTATCTACTTTCGGGCCGGGCAACTGCCCGCCTTCGCCCGGTTTTGCGCCCTGGGCCATCTTAATTTGAATTTCGCTGGCGTTCACTAAATAGTGGCTGGTAACGCCAAAGCGGCCCGAGGCAACCTGTTTGATGGCGCTGCGCCGCCAGTCGCCGTTGGGGTCCGGGGTAAAGCGGGCGGCGTCTTCTCCGCCTTCGCCGGTATTGCTCTTGCCGCCGATGCGGTTCATGGCAATCGCGAGGGTTTCGTGCGCTTCCTTGCTGATGGAGCCAAAGGACATGGCCCCCGTGCAGAAGCGTTTCATAATCGCTTCGACCGGCTCGACTTCTTCGATAGGAATCGAGCTTTGCGGCTTGAATTTCAAGAGGCCGCGCAGGGTGTACTGGTTCTCGGCTTCGTTGTTGACCAGGGCCGTGAACTTCTTAAACAGCTTGTAGTTGCCGGTTGCCGTGGCGTGTTGCAACCGGGCGATGGTCTCCGGGTTAAAGAAGTGCTGTTCGCCGTTCTTGCGCCACTGGTACTGGCCGCCCCGGTCGAGGGCCGGTGTCAGGGTCACCTGGGGCAGGAATGCGTTTTCATGTCGGCGCTGAATTTCCAGGGCCAAATCTTCAAAACCGATACCGCCCAGGCGGGAGGTGGTGCCGTCGAAACAATGCGCGACAATTTCTTCGCCAAGGCCGATAATCTCGAAAATCTGGGCGCCCTGGTAGCTCTGGAAAGTTGAAATACCCATCTTCGAGAAGATTTTTAGCAGACCTTTTTTGACGGCCCTGACATAATTATGGAAAATATCTTCATCGCTCATTTCCGAGGGCAGGAAGCCCTGTAACCGCATCTCTTTAAGCGTTTCGAGCGCCAGGTAAGGGTTGATGGCGCTGGCCCCGTACCCGATAAGCAGGGCGAAGTGCATAACCTCACGCGGTTCCCCCGACTCGACAATCAGGCCGCAGCGCGTGCGCAGTTCGGAGCGAATCAAGTGATGGTGGACCGCCCCGGTCGCCAGCAGCGACGGGACCGGCACCATTTCCGAATTCACACCCCGGTCGCTCAGGACCAGGATGTTATAGCCTTCGTTAATCGCTTCGGCGGCGGCGGCTTCCAGGCGGCTCAGGGCCGCTTTCAGACCGGCCGGGCCTTCTTTAACCGGGTAGAGCAACGGCAGCGTTTTGGTCTTAAAGCCGGACTGGTCAATCTGGCGGATTTGCTCCATCTCGTAAGTGGTCAGGACCGGTTGAGCCATGTGCAACTGGCGGCAGTGGTCGGCGGTCTCATCCAGCAGGTTTAACTCGGTGCCGACCGAAGCCGAAATTGACATAACTAAATCTTCCCGGATAGGGTCAATCGGCGGGTTGGTTACCTGGGCGAACAACTGCTTGAAGTAGTTGAAAGTAAGCTGAGAGCGGTTTGACAGCACCGCCAGCGGGGTATCGTTGCCCATACTGCCGATAGCTTCCTCGCCGGTCGCGCCCATCGGGGCCAGCAACACCCGGAGTTCTTCCGAGGTGTAGCCAAAAGCCTGCTGGCGCAGCAGTAAAGCAGCGGCATCATGGGGGTGCGGCTGGTAATTTTCAATCGGCGGCAAGTCGGTCAGGCGCAGCTTGTTCTTTTGCAGCCATTCCCGATAAGGCTTTTTGTTGACAATCCGGTCTTTAAGTTCCTGGTCGCTGATAATTTTGCCCTTCTCAAGGTCCACCAGGAACATCTTGCCCGGTTCCAGGCGGCCCTTTTTAACAATATCTTCAACCGGGAAATCCAGCACACCGACCTCTGAAGCGACCACAACCAGACCGTCTTTAGTGACGACATAGCGGCCAGGGCGCAGCCCGTTGCGGTCGAGGGTTGCCCCGATAACCCGGCCATCGGTGAAGGAGATAGCGGCCGGGCCGTCCCACGGCTCGATAAGCGATTGGTGATAGTCGTAAAAGGCGCGTTTGGCCGGGTCCATTTTCGGCTGGGTCTCCCAGGCTTCCGGCACCATCATCATCATGGCGTGGGGCAGTTCGCGCCCGGTCTGGACCAGCATTTCGAGGACGTTATCGAACGAAGCCGAGTCGCTCCCGCCCGGCACGACTACCGGGTAAAGCTTGGTAACATCATCCCCCAGAAGCTCACTTTTGAATTGCGACTGGCGGGTATTCATCCAGTTGGAGTTGCCGCGCAGAGTGTTGATTTCGCCATTGTGGGCAATATAGCGGTAAGGATGGGCGCGGTCCCAGGTCGGGAAGGTGTTGGTGCTGAACCGCTGGTGGACCAGGGCCAGGGCGCTTTTCATTTCAGGGTCGGATAAATCGGAATAAAAGAGAGGTAGTTGGGTGGGAGTGAGTAAGCCCTTGTAAATCAGGGTGCGGGACGAAAGGCTGCTGATATAACAGCCCTGGTCTTCTTGGCTCCGGCCTCTTTCTACAACCCGGTTTTCGATAACTTTGCGCAACACATACAGGCGGCGTTCCAGCCAGTTCTGGTCCTGGAAATCTTTAGCCCCAACAAAGAACTGGCGGACATAGGGTTCGCTCTGGCGGGCCAGGTCGCCAATTTTAGAGCCGTCGGTCGGGACGGTGCGCCAGCCCAGAAATTCGAGATTTTCGTCCCGGACGGCTTGCTCGACAATTTCTTCAAAGGGGCGGGGGTCGCCCTCTTTTTTAGCCAGGAAGACCATCCCCACGCCGTACTGTCCGGCCGGGGGCAGGTTCAGGTAGTTATAGGCGGCTTCTTTTTGGAAAAAGTCGTCCGGTAGTTGGATGAGAATACCGGCCCCGTCCCCGGTATTGGGGTCCGACCCGGTCGCGCCCCGGTGTTCGAGGTTATGCAGTAAGGTGATACCCTTGACAACAATATCGTGCGAAGGCGTACCATCAATTCTGACAACAAAGCCAACTCCACAGGCATCCTTTTCAAATTGCGGATCGTAAAGCCCTTGTTTGGGCGGCAGTCCCGATTTCTTCAGGTTCAAATTGCCCTCCTACCTCTAAAAAAGTTCGCTAAGGCGAACCAGCCACGCAAATTAGCGTGAAACGCGGTAAGCTAACTATGGGGGCATCTTTGCCAGTTTTTTGAATATAAAAAACTCCTGCGGCCACTTTTCGTGGGACTACCCGGTGGTTCCGACAGGGTTCCTCTGCACTGAGGATATGTTAAGGGGAAAGAAAATTATTTATTCAGGTTTAGTAACTTCCACCGATACAAAACCCAGAGTGACCTTTCAGGCCGGTAATTTCATTAAAAGGCTACATTAAAGGTTATGCGGCTCTGGTGTAATAAACTTGCGCCTGTGGAGGTTCTATCTACGAGCATCTTTGCTGTTTTTTATTTTAGCCGATTAACCAAATTTTTACAAGTGTTAAAAAGGTCAATTTGTACCAAATTGTCACGACAAATTGGTAAAAACTTACTAATGCGGGGTAGTAACAGCCGGTTTTCTACTTTCAACAAACCACTGGTTTGCAGACCCGGGCTGATAAGGTAAAATAATTCTTAAATTCAGTCTGGCCCAAAAAGCAAAGGATAGTTTTTAAACGGCATGGCAAGAAGCAGGTTTTTAGGAGCGATGGTCTGGGGCCAGGTCTGGCGGGTAGGCGAGGTGGCTTTAAGCCTGCTGTTTACCGTCCTGGTCGTTCGCAGCCTTGACCAAACTAGCTTTGGCGTCTATTCGACCATCACAACCTTCGTCCTTGTCACTATTTATGTCCTGGGTTTGGGTTTTTCGGACGGCATGGTGCGGTTCATCCCTATTTTGCGGGCGCACGACCAGACCGAACCTTTCCGGCTTTTCCGGCTGTTTCTGGTCATCCGGCTGGCGGTTTGCCTGGTGGCCGGGCTGCTGGTCTGGCTGGGCCGGGGTTGGCTGGCCGCCACTTTCAACCAGCCTTTCTTTGAAAGCGACAGCTTGCTCCTGGTCGTGATGATTGTTTTTTATAACCTGAACGATTTTGCCGGGAATTTTTACAGTTCGATGCTGTGGGTAAAAAGCATTGTGATTATCCGGCTGCTCGGCCAGTTGTTTACCATTATCCTGGTAACCGCCGGGTTTTATTTCTTCCAGCCCTCGGTCCAATTGCTGCTGGCGGTCTCGACCCTCAGTAACCTTTTAATGGCCCTGGCAAGCTTATTGGGCAAAGCTCGTGCCGGCCTGGCGAATACTTTTTCAAAGGTTGAACCGGCTCGCAAGCTGCCGCTCAAAGAGATTTTCAATTACTCCCGCGACCTGTGGGTTATAAACCTGGCGACCCTCGGCTTGCTGGGCCAGATGGACATATTCTTGATGGCTATTTTGAATACCGATATCCAGGGCATCGGTTTCTACAGCCTGGCGACCTTACTTATCGGGCGGTTACTGGTATTATTGCAGGCCTGGTCCACTTCGCTCGGTTCGATTGTCTCGACAGTCTACCTTGAGAAAGGCCGGGCGGGCCTGGAACGCTATTTTACTTTTTATTATCGCCTGAGTTTACCGGCCCAAATGATTCCGATGGGCGGCCTGGCTCTTCTGGCCGGCCCATTCGTGGGCCTTATCTTCGGCGGACGCTACCTGGCGGCGGTTAGTTTGCTGACCGTTATGGCCTGGCTCCAGGTTCTCTACGCTCTGCTGGGTAATACTATCTCGAACGCTTTTTTGAATACCCTGGGCCGGCAGCGTTCGGCCCTGGTCTTGCGCTGTTCCTGTGGGCTGTTAAACCTGGGGCTGGATTTAATTTTTATTCCTATGTGGGGGCCGCTCGGCGCAGCCTTTGGCACCGGGATTTCGTTGGCCCTGTTGCATAGCCTGGAAGCCTGGCTGGTGCGCGAACTTTTTTTAAAAATCGAGTGGCGGTATGTGTTAAAGATTGCCGGGGCGGTGGTCAGCGGGGTTTGGCTAGCCGGTTTTATCGGCGGCCCGTTTCTCCTTTCCTTCCTGGGCCGAGGGCTTTTTTACACGGCCTGGCTACTGGTCTTTTTCCTTTTAACTAAACCACTCACCAACCCGGATTTACAACTGCTGCCGAACTTACGGCCTCGCCTGGACCGGGTTTTACGGCGCTTCGTGCGGTAGACCCTAAAACCTTAAATGTTAAAAGTAAAACAGGGTAGAGCGGTCAGGTCGGATTGGTCTGGATAAGTTAGACCAGTCTGGTATATAATTTTTCCGGGTTCAGAAAATCCTTAACCCAGCACAGGTAATTTCATAAGAGAAGCAAGGTCAGTTTTTGGTTTGGTTGGGTTTTTTTGTAACGTTTAACGTTTAACATTTAACGTTCAACCTTCAACGATTTTTGTAACGTTTAACGAAAAAAGGGTGAACCGGCGGGAGGAAAATCAAAGATGACTAATCTCGATCAGGAAGTTGTCACATTTATTCTGGCGGGCGGGCAGGGCCGGCTTAATGTTCTGACCGCCGAACGGACCGTCGCCTCGGTTCCTTTCGCGGGCAAATACCGCATTATTGACTTTACCCTCTCCAACTGCGTCAATTCCGGTCTGTTTAATATCGAGGTGCTGACCCAGTATCGCCCTCTTTCTCTGCACGACCATATTCGTAACGGCAAACCCTGGGGACTGGACCGCCTGCGAGGAGGAGTCCGGTTGGTTTCGCCCTACGTGGGCCGCCAGAATAAAGGCTGGGATAGAGGCACCGCCGACGCGGTTTTCCAGAATTTGAATGACCTGCTCGAACTGCAATCGGCCACCAAAACGGTCCTTATCCTCGGCAGCGACCACGTTTACAAAATGGATTACGGCCCGATGCTCCAACAGCACATGGCGAGCGGGGCCGATGTTACCGTCGGGGTTGTGCGGATGCCCATCGAGCAAGCTCACCGTTTCGGTGTCGTGACGGTAGACAGCGATAAGCGCGTGACCGATTTTGTGGAAAAGCCGGAAAAGCCGGAAAGCAACCTGGTTTCGATGGGGATTTACGTCTTTAAGAAAGGAGTGCTGCTGGGGCGGTTGATTGATGACGCCGACGACGAGTCCAGCCGTCACGACTTTGGCCGGGACGTGCTGCCGAAAATGATTGCCAGGGGCGATAAAGTGCTGGCCTATACTTTCGAAGGCTACTGGCGCGACGTTGGCGCCCTCGAGTCCTACTGGCAGGCTAACATGGAGTTGTTGGACGAAAACCAGGGTCTGCAAATTTACGACCGGCGCTGGACTATTTTCACTCGCAGCGAGGAACGACCCCCGGCGGTACTGGGTGAAAGCGCCAGCGTAGACCGCAGCGTAATTTCGCACGGCTGTCAGATTAAGGGCCAGGTCATTAACAGTATTCTATCGCCGGGTGTGGTGGTCGAGGAAGGCGCGGTTGTCAAAGACTCGATAATTATGGTTGATAGCGTTATCGGTAAGAACGCCGTCGTCAACCGGACCATTCTGGACAAAGGGGTTATGGTCGGAGAAAACGCGGTTCTCGGGGCAGAGGTGAGCGGTGGTTCGATAGGGGCAGGTAAGACCGCCCTGACCATTGTCGGCAAAAGAGCGGCTTTACCGGACGGTATCAAGGTTGGACCGGGGAGCAAAATCGGACCGAGGGTTGTGAAAACCGACTTTAGTTCGCTGGAAATCCCGGCAGGCAGCGAAGTAGAGGGGAAAGTTCTACTCTAGGAACAGGTAATAATTCAGGCCATTACAACCAGAAGGCGTAATCGCCTGAATTTCTTTTCAGGGTTAAGGCTTTTACCCGACTTTTGGTTCCCCCTGAATTTTCAATTAAATAGTCATTAAAATTGTCTTTACAAGTTAAAGTTTCTATGATAGCATCGAGATTAGCTTTAAATATATTTATTACCTTTTGCAAATGAATAAATAGAGGACCGGGTAGGCGATGCTGGCAAAAGTTCTAGGTTGCGCCGTGGTAGGGTTAGACGGTTCGCTTGTCGGAGTCGAAGTTGACATAATTAATGCCGGTCTGCCAATTTTCACCGTCGTTGGGCTGCCTGACGCCTCTGTGAACGAGGCCAAAGAGCGGGTGCGTTCGGCTATCCGCAACAGCCTGGCGATTTTCCCCAATAAAAAAATTACAGTCAACCTGGCCCCTGGCGATTTGCGTAAAGAAGGCCCGGCCTACGACCTGCCTATCGCGGTCGGCATCCTGCTTGCCAGCGAACAACTTACCGCCGAAGTTGCCCAGACCCTTTTTCTGGGCGAACTTTCCCTGGACGGCACGGTTCGCCACACCGACGGCATCCTGGCGATGGTCTCAGTAGCCCGGCGCGAGGGCATCAAGCGGGTCTTTGTCCCGGCCAGCGATGCCCCCGAAGCCGCTCTGCTGGAAGACCTTGAAGTCTACCCGGTCGAGTCCCTTACGGCCCTGGTCCAGCACCTCACCGGGCAGCGCCCTATTCCCCGCTACTATTTCGACCCGGCCACGCTCGACCTTAACCCCGGGTTTTCTGATGACAGTTTCGACTTTGCGGTCATTAAAGGCCAGGAACACGCCAAACGCGCTCTTGAAGTGGCCGCCGCCGGAGGCCATAACGTTATTTTCAACGGCCCGCCCGGTTCGGGCAAAACCCTCCTGGCCCGCACTACCGTCAGCATTTTGCCGCGCCTGAGTATTGATGAAGCCCTTGAGGTGACCAAAATCTACAGCGTGAGCGGCCTGCTGCCCTCCGGCACGCCCCTGATGCGGGCGCGGCCTTTCCGCTCGCCCCACCATACCATCTCGAACGCGGGGCTGGTCGGGGGCGGCCGGTCCCCGCGTCCCGGCGAAATTTCGCTCTCCCACCGGGGCATCCTGTTCCTCGACGAACTGCCCGAATTCGGCCAGACCCTGCTTTACAACCTGCGGCAGCCGCTCGAAGACCGGACATTGGTTATCAGCCGTGCCAGTGGCACCCTGGCTTTTCCAGCCAACTTTATCATGATTGGCGCGATGAACCCCTGCCCCTGCGGCTTTTACGGCG